>CAMCWU010000001.1 GCA_945882675.1 Klebsiella pneumoniae
ATCGAGGTGTTCCGGCACGCCGGCGTGTACTACACCGTCGCCCACTACTCGGGCGAGGGGCTGATGATCGACGAAGCAGCACCGCTCTTGAACGAGCGCCTGCTCTACCTCGCGCAGCGCATGGTTGGCACGCTCGCGTTCCTGCACCGGCGCGGCGTGGTGCTTCAGACGCTCACGCGCGCCAACCTGCTCGTGGGGCCCGACGGCTCGGTGCGCCTCTACGATCTCGAGATTGAGGAGCTGCTCGCCCAGCCCGTGCCCGTGGCGCGCCGCACGGCCGTCACGCTCGCCATGGGGGAGCTCCTGCGGCGGTACTGCAACGTGGAGGCCACCTCGCTGACGGAGATCATGGCGGCGGTGGAGGCCGGCGTCGAGTCCGAGCTTCCGAAGCTCGGCCGCCAGCTCGAGTCCGCCCACGAGGAGCACGCGCACCGCTCGTTCGGCCCGCTGGACGGCGCCATGTCGGATGTCGGCCTCACACGCCAGCTCAACGAGGACAATTGGGGCTGGCTCCGGCTGTCGGATCGCTCGCGGTTGTACGTCGTGGCGGACGGGATGGGCGGCCACGACGGCGGAGAGGTGGCGTCCGCCCTCGCGGTCCAGACGATCTGCCGCGTCGCGCGGGAGGGAGAGGCGAAGCTCCCCAACACCGACGACGAGCTGGAGGAGCTGCTGGACACCGCGTTCCAGGCCGCGAACAACACGGTCAAGGAGAACGCGGAGGCCAAGGGCACCGATATGGGCACCACGCTCGTCTCGTGCATGGTCGTCGACAACCGCCTCGGCTTCCTGGCGAACGTCGGGGACTCCCGCGGCTACCTGCTTCGCGACGGCGGGCTGTTCCAGGTCAGCCGGGACCACTCGCTCGTGCAGAAGATGGTGGAGCGCGGCAGGCTCACGCAGGAAGAGGCGCGGCACCACCCGCACAGCAACATCCTGCTCCGCACGGTCGGGACCGAGCGGGACGTCGACATCGACATCTTCCGCGTCGAGTTCCAGCCCGGGGACAAGGTGCTGATCTGCTCGGACGGCCTGTGGGGCGAGGTCGAGGATCGCGACATCGAGTCGATCCTCAACACCTATAGCGACCCCCGGATCGCGGCGCGCGAGCTCGTCCGTGCGGCGCACACCGGCGGCGGCAAGGACAACGTGACGCTGGTGATCTTCACGATCCCTGGCTGAGGATCAGGGGTTCTTCGCGTCCCGGCCCTCTACGTAGCCCATGGCCTCGAGCGCGGACTTCAGCTCGTCGTCCGCGCCGTCGATGGCGGACGTCTCCGCGTTCGGCTGCGGCGCGAACCCCCACGAGATGGCGATCGCTCGCCCGCCGACCCGTTCGTTCGCGAGGGGCAGGCGGGTCTTTCCGGGCGCCGAACCCCGGGCCTCCGGGATCGTCATCGTCTTCGTCTCGCCGCCGCAGGTGACGACGAACCCGGCCCGCTGCGTCACGCCCTCGACCGGCTGGGTGGGGACGACGTACGCCTCGCGCGTGCCGTGAAAGCCCGCCTCCCACGTGAACGTGGCCTGCTGCATGGGCTCGGCGCCCGTGGTGTCCAGCGGTCCGACCACCACGGTCACCTCCGAGCCCTTGAGCGGATCGTCCCCGGGCCACGCCGCCTTGATCCCGCCCGGCATCGACACCGTGACGGTGAGCTCCTTGTCGCCCAGCGGCCCCGGCGCGCGCGCCGGCGCGATCCGGAACCCCGCGTCCACGTCGCGCCCGAGCACCGCCGCCAGGTACCCGCGGTACGCCGGACCCGGAACGCTCTGGTCGTCCTTCGCGAGGTTGGCCTTCTCCCCGGGATCGCTCGCGAGATCGTAGAGCGCCTCGCGGCCCTCCGTCGTCGTCCACTTCTGGCCGTCGTGCAGGACGCCCCAGCGCGGGCTCCCGTAGAGCGGTCGTCCGAAGGCCTGATCCCGATCCTCGAGCGCAGAGACCGCCGCCGCGTCTCCGCGCGCCGCCGGCAGCAGGCTCGTGCCGTCCAGCCCGCCTGCCGGCAGGCCGAGCGCGTCGAGCACCGTCGGCGTGATGTCGAGGAGGCTCACCGGCGCCGCCTGGCGCCCCGCCGCGAGCCCCGGGACCCGCACGACCAGGGGGACGCGCAGGAGCTCGTCGAACAGGGTGTGGCCGTGCTCGAACCCCTTGTGATCCCACAGCTCCTCGCCATGATCCGCGAAGAACACCACGATGTCGTTGTCGTCCGCCATCGCGATGACCTTGCTGGCTTCGTCCACCGCGAACTTCACGTTGTTGTCGTACCGGTCCTTCACGTACTCCTGCTGCTCGGGGGTCTGCGCCTTCCGCGCGTCGTCGAGCGAGACCTGCTCCGAGAAGCCCGCAGGCGTGTCGCCCGCGAACGCGTGACGGTAGCTTCCGGGCTCCTTGTACGGCAGGTGCGGGTCCATGTAGTGGACGAGGAGCAGCCGGTCCCGGCCCTCGTGCGCGTCGAGCCACTGCATCGCCTGCGCCGTGACCTCGTCCCCGTCGGGCCAGTTGGTGACGTGCTGGAAGTCCCAGCCGCGGTCCATGTCGAAGTTGGGCGACAGGTACACATTCCCGGCGATCATCCCGGTGGCCCAGCCCTGGGCGCGCAGGCGGGCCTGGAGCGTCTCCGCGACGGCGAACTCCTCCGGCTGCCGGCCGGTGAGGATCGCCCGCGCCGATGGCAGCGTCCACGGCGCGACGGATCGCGCGTTCTCGAAGACCACGGCGTCGCGCTTCGCCCAGTCGTCGAGGGGGCGGCTCGTGGGGCGGCCGTAGCCGTAGGTACCCAGGTGATCCGGGCGCAGGGTGTCCACGAACACCAGCAGCACGGTCGTCGGGTTCCGCTCCCGCGACGAGACCACCGGCTCGCCCAGGAACACGTAATCGAAGTCGGGCGTGGCCTTCGGCTCGGAGAGGACGCGGAGCCGCACCGCCTTGCCCGCCCACCGCGACAGGTCCACGCGCTGCTGCGCGAACTTTCCGACGGCCAGCTCTCCTCGGTAGACCTCCGTCTTCACGCCGTCGGCCTCGATCTCGACGATGAGGGTGGCGCCGTCGGACGGGCGCGCGTCCAGCACCTCCGGCTCCACGATCCCGGGCGCGAAGTGGAGCTCGCCCGCCGGCGGGACGGTGATGTCCCACGCGACCTTCCCCGGCGCGGGCACGAGGACGCCCTGGCGGCTGTCCCACCCCGCCTGGACGGACGTGCGCACGAACGCCGCGGGCTCCACCCCACCCGACATGCTCAGGTTCAACGCGCGCTCACGCGCCACGGCCTTTGGCCACCGCAGGTGCAGCTCGCCGGGCGCCGGCGCCTCCCGATCGCCCGGGAGCGCGACCACGAGCTTGTCGCGGTCGTGGTTCCAGTGGGTCTTCCCGTTCGCGCCCCGCTCGTAGGGGACGCGCGCACCCGTGGCGTCCACCAGCTCGAGGCCGGGCTGCGGCGTGTGGAAGAACAGCCCGCGCGGCCGCACGGGGATGTCCATCTCGTACCGCGACATCCCCTTGAGCGGGCCGAGCGCGCGCCACGGGCCGTCGAGCGGGATGTCCGTGGCGGGCACGGCACCGCCGGGCCGGTTGCCCGCGGGGATCTCGATCTCGGCGAAGGGGACGTCCACCCCGAGCGCGAGCGCGACGCCGTCGTCCACGGGCGCCGGCCGGCCCGAGCCCCAGCAGCCCGCCAGCAACGCTCCGAGACCCCACCCGCCACGCACCAACCGCCGAGCCGCCACCGGTCGCTCCCATGCCCGCGCGCCGCGGGCCCCACCCGTTTAGCGCAAACGAGAGCACCGCGGGAGTGTTCCCCCCGCGGCGCCCCATGATCCGACGATGTGAGGCGCCCCTGGCGCGCCCCGGCCCCTACCGCTTGCGGCGGAGCGCCAGCAGGATGAGCCCGCTCAGCATCATGCCGGTGCCGGCCGCACCGCTCGTGGTGTCGCAGGCGGAGTAACCGTCGCCGCGGCTCTCTTCCGCTTCGAAGGTCGCCATCGCCGCGCCGGTGCCGCCCGGGCCGCCGAGGTTGAGGACGACCGTGTAGGTCCCGTCCTCCGGGAAGTTGATCTTCGGATCCCAGCCCGAGTACGTGAGCTCGGAGATCGGCTCGCCGGAGACGCTGGCGCCCTTGTAGACCTGCCACTCGATGTTGGTGTAGCAGCCGTACACGGAGACGTCCGTGTCGTTGACCATCTGGTAGGCGAGGCCGTCCACGTGCTCGATGGTGAACTCGGGCTCAGGCACGCCGCAAGCGCGGACGAAGCCGACCTTGCGGAAGTCGTTGGACCAACCGTCTTCGCCGCAGGCGTCGCGGTCGCCGGTCACCGAGACCTCGACCGTGTAGTTGCCGGGCTCGGTGTACGTGTGCTTCGCGTCGAGGCCTGTCGCCTCGTCGCCGCCGTCACCCCAGCGCCACTCGACCGACGTGATCTCTTCCCGGTAGTCCGAGACGATCGAGCACTTCAGGTCGAACGGGATGACGCCGAGCGCGAGGGTGTCCGAGAGCTGGTTGCTGCACGCGAAGCTGGCCGACGGACCGTACAGGGCGGTGATGCCCTCGATGTCGTCAGGGTTCAGATCGCCGGACGCGGTGTTGCAGTCGGAGACGCTCCAGTACATGGTCGCCTCCTTCAGGACCGGATCCACGCAGGGATCGCCCTCCTGACACGAGTGATCGAGGCCGTAGAGGTGGCCGATCTCGTGCGTCGCGACGCCGAAGATGTCGGTCCGGCCAGCGCAGTTGTCCTCGATGTCTTCCGGCGTGCCGAAGTTCGTGTCGTTCTCGAAGACGATGTCGGCGTCGAGGTTCCGGTAGTACTTCTTGCCGTTGAAGACGAAGAGCTGCTCGCCCGGGGACGAACGGGTCACTGCGAGCGTGCCGACGTCCGTGATGTCGTCGTCCCCGCGGGTGGTGATGTCCCCGTCCGGGCCCGGATCGTCGTACGACGTGTAGTTCATGAAGTCTTTGAGGAACCCGATGTTCGGGTTCTCACCGACGTACGTGTTGCTCACGGACGCGCAGGCGGCCTGTTCGGCCCACGCGTCGTGCCCGCCCTGCATCATCTCCTGGCAGTAGTTCACGTCCTCCGGGCGGGAGTCCCGCACGGAGTCCTCGCAGTCCTCACGGGCCGCGGTGTACCAGGGCAGCGGGAAGTCTTCCTGCGGGACCCAGGCGAAGGTGGTGTGGCTCCACGCGGCCGCCTGGCCGGGGGCCAGGAAGCCGAGGAGCAGCGCGATCGATCCCACCGCGCGCGTCTTGGTCGTGCTGACGTTCATCGCGGGATCCTGTTCTCGGGGAGGTTGATCGTGCGCAGGGTCTCGAGCGGGAGCCCCTGGATCGGCTGGCCGTCCCAGCCCGCGGCGACGCGCGCCTGGATCTGGGCGATGAGATCGTCCGCGTAGATGCGGTGCTCGGGCTGCGGGTGCGGCAGGAACCGGCCGTCGTACGCGATGGCTTCGTCCTGGGGCTGCGACCAGGTCCGGACGTACGGGCGGGAGTCGCCCGGCGCGCGCCGCACCATGTACTTGCCCAGGTACTTCTGCACGACGCCCAGACGGCCGCTCTCGTGCTTGTTGAGGAAGAGCACCACGTCTTCGTCCGGCGAGAACCAAGCGCGACCCGGCACGTCGAGGATCACGCCGCTGAACGTGCCGCCCATCTGGTCGACGACGATCTCCGCCGGAACGTCCACGCCTTTGTAGACGGTGCCGACGCGGACCCGCGACTTCGTCCAGATGCGGCCGTACTCGTCCATTTCGGACCAGGACTCGAGAACGGTCCCGCGGACCACCATGCTGGCCGCGTCCGTCATCTGCTCTACGGAGAGCTGTGCGAACGTGGTGGCGTGAGCGGGGCCGCTCGCCGTGATCGCTACGAGGGGCGATGCTGCGAGCATTCCCCAGGTCAGCGCACGGTACAGGCTGTGTCGGTTCATCACCCTCTCCGGGAATAGGGGGGTACCATACACCACGGATCGGCTGTGATCAAGCGGTTACGGCGCGTCCGATGATCCGGTGACCGGATGTGATGAGTCGTTAACCCCCGGACCCCTCACGACGCGCCGATCGCGCCGGGCGCTCGGGCAGGGGAGGGGAGGGGGCGGTCGGGAAACCTCGCGGCCCGAGAGCGGCAGAGGTGGGCCTTCGTCGCACCCAGTGTTAGCAGGCCAGCCCCCGCCGGCACCTGAGCCGGTTGACTTCCGCTGCCCGGTCTTGTAGACCCAGCAGGTTCCGTTCCGGCCCGCCGGTCACGGCAAAGCAAGTGGAAAGTCGAGTTTAGAGGGTCACTCGAGAAGACCCCAGAGGACGAACCCGCATGTTCCTCATCACCGCCAACGCCCGGGCGCTCCTGCGATTCCTCGCAGCGATCGCCTGTCTGCTCGTCGCCGTCCCCGCGATGGCTCAGCAGACGACGGGATCCATCCGCGTCCTCGTGTCGGACGTCGACGACCTTCCCATCCCCGGGGCGCAGCTGGATCTGACCGGCGACCGCGGCACGGAGACGCAGATGACGAACGACCTCGGTCAGTTCGTCTTCACCGCGCTCCTGCCCGGTACGTACGAGGTGGACGTCACGAAGTCTGGCTTCAACGGCGTGAAGCTCACGAACGTCATCGTGAACGTCGGCCGCGAGACCACGCTCCCCGTCCAACTGGTCACCGGAAGCGGCGTCGAGGACGTCGTCGTCATCGGCCAGCAGACGATCGACACCACGTCGACCTCGCGCGCCCAGGTGCTCACCAAGGACTTCCTCCAGAAGGTCCCGACGGGCCGCTCCTACCAGGCCGCCGTCCAGATGGCGAACGGCGTGCAGGGCGGTGCGAACCCGAACATGGCGGGTTCGGCGAGCAACGAGAACACCTACATGCTGGACGGGGCCACCATCACGGACCCCGTGACCGGCACGTTCTCGGTGAACTTCAACTTCGACGCCATCCAGCAGATCGAGGTCATCCTCGGCGGCTACATGCCGGAGTACGGCACGGCGATCGGCGGCGTCGTGAACCTCGTGACGGAGTCGGGGACCAACAACCTCGAGTTCAACGTCACGGCGTTCTACACGAACGGCGAGTGGTCGCCGCGCATCGACGACCGCTACACCGCGGACGGCTTCCTGCTCGCGCCCACGACCTTCGACCGGAAGCTCCAGGCGCTGCAGATCTCGAGCCTGGTGTCCGGCCCGGTCGTCAAGGACAAGGCCTGGTTCATCATCTCGTACCAGGGCGTGCGGAACCTGTCGTCGGTGAGCGGCGTCTCGACCCCGCGTGACTTCGACGGGCACTACGTCCTCGCCAAGCTCACGGTGCAGCCGTCGACCGAGCACCGGTTCACGGGCTTCCTCCAGATGAACCCGACGAATATCGACAACCTCGACCAGAGCATCTTCACCCGGGCGGAAGCGCAGCAGCGCCAGGCCCAGGGCGGCTTCGTCACCCAGACGCGCTGGCAGTGGTTCCTCTCGCCGGAAGCGAACCTCGACACGCAGATCGTCATCCAGAAGACGTTCATCGAGGTCGGTGCCGTGCCGTGTACCCACGACCGGGACCTCGGCTACCACCCCTGCAAGCCGGACGAGGAGGAGAACTCGAGCGACTGGGAGACCCCGGGCCGCGTGGGCCTCTTCGGCGCCTACTCCTCGGTGAACTACGGCTCGTACTACTTCGACGACCGCTACCGCTACCAGGCGTCCACCAAGCTCTCGCTCCTCTCGATCGAGGACCCGCTCGGCGGCACGCACGACGTGAAGTTCGGCATCGAGGGCGTCCAGCTCGTGTGGGACCAGCTCCAGGGCTACAGCGGCAACACGCTGTACATCGACATCAACCAGACCTTCTTCGATCCGTTGTCGCTCACGAACTACTACTGGCTCGAGATCACCGGGCCGATCACGTACCGGACGACCGGTTCGCAGTTCAACGCGTTCGCCCAGGACAGCTGGAAGCCGGTCAGCAACCTGACCATCAACTACGGCTCCCGCGTCGATAACTTCGTCATGCGCAACGACATCGGTGAGCCCGTCGTGACCGGGACGGTCTTCGGGCCGCGCCTCTTCGCGGCCTGGGACCCCTTCAAGGACCAGAAGACCAAGGTGGCCGCGGGTTGGGGTCGCTTCAACGACACCGGCACGCTGGACATCGCGAGCTTCACGGCCGCGGGCAACTACGGCTCCAAGCTCTGGCTCGGCGAGTACCTGGTCGGCGCCGATGGGTACAGCAACGGCTTCGCCAGCATGTACGACTTCGGGCCGCGCGAGAACCTGAACACCTCGCTCGAAGACCTCCGCAGCCCCCGCGTCGACGAGGTCCTCCTGACCCTCGAGCGCGAGGTCGTGGACGACGTCGCGTTCTTCAGTAACGTGACCGGCAAGTTCACGCGCAACATCTACGAGTTCGACGAGACCAACCTCATCTACGACAGCGACGGCTCGACCGTCATCGGCTCGCGCTACGACGACCCGACCCAGCCGCTGTACCGGCTCCGCACGCCCGTTCTCGCCAAGCGCGACTACTATCAGTGGGACCTCGGTGTCCGCAAGGTGGACTCCCACCGCTGGGCGTCGAGCGCGACCTACACGTACTCGAACACGTTCGGCTCCACGAGCGGGCGGGCCGCGGGCGACTTCTCCCGCGATCCCCAGACGCAGTACAACTACGGCCCGCTCCTGTACAACTCGAACCACGTCGTGAAGGTCCTCGGCTACTGGGACCTCCCCACGGACCCGTGGAAGCAGACCGTCGGCGCGTTCTTCCAGTACAGCTCGGGCATCCCGGTCGAGCGGCTCTACTGGGCGGAGGCCGATCCGGTCTTCGGCTCGTACAGCCTGCGCGTCCGCCCGCGGGGCACGTACCTGACGTACAACCCCGAGTGGTTCCTGAACGTCTCGTTCAGCCAGGAGATCAACGTCCGCAAGGGTAAGTTCCAGGTCACGGCGGAAGCCCTGAACATCACGAACAACCAGGCGCCGTCGTTCTTCGACGCCAACAACCTGTACCAGAACAACCGGCTCTTCGCGGTCGCGCGGCAGCAGCCGCTCACGTTCAACCTCTCGGCAGAGTACAACTTCTGAGGCGCGCCATGAACAACACTCATCTTCGGCTCGCCCTCCACCCGAGCCTCGCTGCCATGGCCCTCGCGCTCGCTGCCCTCTCGGGCTGCACGTGGGACGAGGGGATCATCGTCGAGAATATGGTGGGCACCGTCGTGCTCCCGCCGGAAGCGGCCACCCGCAGCTTCCTGGGCCAGGACGGGCAGGAGCAGACTCTCACCGACACCCGGCTGATCGGCCCCGTCTACCTCGGCCTGTACCCGTCGGTGCAGGAGGGCCTCGAGGCCTACCCGTACCCGGAGGTCGGCCCGCAGTTCGTCGCCGGAACCCCGGGCGACACCTACCCCTACGGCGGCACGACGATCGGCGACATCCGGTACGCGTGCGTCGAGTTCCTGGCCTGCAAGTTCGTCAGCGGCCGCCATGCGACGCTCGACGACCTGGTGGACTGGTTCGACACGACGCTCCAGGACCCGATCCTCGACCAGTTCGGCAACCAGGTCCCGAGCGGCGACTACCTCCGCCAGACCTGCTTCGACCTGCTCGAGGTCACGTCGGACGCCGAGCTCCGGATCCCGTCTGCGGACCAGAACCTCGACGGTCAGGTGGACGCGGAGGACCTCGACTTCAAGCAGCGCAACGACGGCATGTTCGAGGCCTCGTTCACGATCTACCAGCAGGAGTGGTTCGACAACGCCGACATGGTGGCGCGCGACGGCGGGCCGGACGCCGACATCCACGGCTTCACGCTGTGGGGCTTCATGGACGCCCCGGGCGTGCTCACGTCGGAGTTCTCGACCTGCAACCCGACTCAGGGCTACGTCGAGGACAACTACAACAACTTCTTCTTCGGCGGCCAGGCCTACACGGACATCCTGAACCAGCCGGCCTTCTACATCGCCGACGGGGACTGGGTCTCCAACGGCTTCGTGTACGAGAACTGGTACGACGCCCCCGAGCTCGCCATCGACATCCAGGTGAACCCATGAACAGCCAGACCCTCACGGTGCTCTCCATGCTCGCCGGTGTCTCCCTGCTCGGCGGGTGCGACTACAGCGGGGACTTCCTGTTCCCCGAGACCTTCGACGACGTCCCGCCGCTGTACGAGCTGCAGATGCCGGACGGCGGACCGCTCGTCCCCGTGGACATCGTGTCCGCGGAAGACATCGCTGCCAACGTCATCTACGGAGAGGTGGGCGCCCCTACGGCTGCCCAGGTCGGCGGCGTCACGTTCACGTTCTTCGGCACCGGCGACGACATCTGCGTCTTCGTCGACCCGGAGGCCGCGTACTGGACCCAGGCGATCTCGCCGCGGCTCGACGACGTCAGCCGGCCGTGGTCCTACCCGGACAACGTGTTCGACGACGGCGATCTCGATCTCTCGGGCGGGCTCTCGGTTTACTACACCGGCTCCGCGGACGAGGTCGGGGACTTCAAGGTCGACTACGCGGACAGCCTCGGGAACCCGGTCGAGGTCTCGCTGTCGGTCTGCCAGAACCTCGGCCTCAACAACGTGCCGAACGGCTATTCCGGCCGCGGCACGCCCGAGTACTGCACGGTTTCCACGACGGACCCCGGTGTGCAGTACACGATCGTGATGGAGACCTTCTCGACCCCCCTCGACGACGATCGGCTGTCCTTCGGCCTGCTGCTCGCGAACGGCACGTGCCAGGCCCTCCTCGCGGCGTCCGGCGGGGCCGACACCGTGCAGGCGGAAGAGTGCATCATCCGCGGCGAGGCCATTCGGCCCGACAGCCTGGGACCCTGGTTCGGCTTCGACGCCGTGCAGGATCTCGTCTGGCAGTCCGAGGGCGGCTCGTACCTCGACTTCGAGACCGAGTTCTGCAGCCAGGACTCCCGCGTGGATCTGTTCTGCAAGGACGAGCTCGAGAAGGTGATCGCGAGCGGCGGCACGTGCGACTACCTGGGCGACGGCTCGGGTACGGACCACTGCTTCTGCGGGGATCCCACCACGACGCCGGACGCCGGCGCCATCTGATCAGGTCCCGCCATCTGCTCGGGTCCCGGACAGCAGCTCGCCGACGCGGGCTGCTGCGTCCGCCGGAGTGGTGATCCGCCCGTCGAGTTGATCTTCGTAGACGCGGCGGATCAGCTCGCCCATCCGTGGGCCGGCCGGCACCCCGAGCGCGGTGAGGTCGCGACCCCGGAGCAGTGGCTTGGGAGCGCTCTCGGAGATCCCCATGGCGGCTGCGCGCGCTCGCGCGTCCCCGGTGTCGCCGAGGACGGCTTCGCGCACGGCGAGCGCCAGGCCGGCTTCGCAGCGGGACGCCAGCCAGCGCAGGTCGGAGTCCGTCGCGCACGGGTCCTGCCAGCGCGCGACCACGGCCGTGACCGTGTCCCGGAGCGGATAGCCCTTCCACTTGTGCAGCCACAGGCGGTCGAGGGTGTCCGTGACCGCGGCGGCGCTCTGGCGCGCGAGCCAGCCCGCCAGCATGAGCGCCCACTGCCTGCCGTCCGGTACGAGCGAAGCGCGCGCGGCCACCAGCGCGTCGAGCGCGCGATCGGCGCCGGGATCGTCGGCCACCGCGGGGAACACACGCGACAGGATCCCGGCTTCGCGTGCGAACGCCATCCCGAGCGACGGCCAGTGCCCGCGCAGCAGGAGCTTCTCCCACTCGCCCTGCACGCGCTCGGCCGGGAGCTCGTCGAGGTCCGCTCGCCGGCAGAGCGCGACCAGCGAGGGGTCCGGCGTGAACCCGAGGCGCGCCGCGAACTGCGCGACGCGGAGCGCCCGGAGCGGATCCTCGAGGAAGGTGTCGTCGTCCACGGCACGGAGGCGCCGCGCAGCCAGGTCCGCCAGCCCGCCCCACGGATCTGCGATCTCACCGGTCGAGAGCTCGATCATCATCGCGTTCACGGTCAGGTCGCGGCGGCGGGCCGCCTCCGCGATCGGCATGCCCGGGTCGCCCTCCACCGCGATGCCCTTGTGGCCGGGGCCGACCTTCGAGTCGCGACGGGGGACGCTGATGTCGTGCTGCTCACCGGGCCGGCCGCCGCGGGGCGCGAGCTTGTAGACGCCGAAGGAGCGGCCGACGACGTCCACCCGCCCGAACCGCCGCAGGATGGCGTGGAGATCGTCTCCGGGGATGCCGAAGACCTCCACGTCCCAGTCCTTGACCGCCTGGCCGGTCAGGTGGTCGCGTACGCAGCCGCCGACCGCGAAGGCCCGTCCGCCCACCGCCCTGCAGGCCGCGGCGACGTCCAGCAGGACCGGGGGCGGGACGAGGGGGATCACTTGTGGTCTTCGAGCCGCGTGCCGGTGCTGTTGATGTCCTGGACCGTGCCGGTCTTGAGCTTGTCCTCTGGCTTCGGCGCGACGCTGACGCGCCACGAGCCGTTGAGCCAGCCGATGAGCGTGCCCTGCAGGCCGGCGTCGATGTTCAGGAGCTGCACGCCGCTGCCGCTGCCTTCGAGGAGCTGGAGCGTCTTCGGGCCCATGGCCTTGGGCTCGAGGAGGCTGGCGGCCTTGGCCGACATCGTGTCGCCCGTGGCGGCGACCAGCATGAGGGGGCGCTGGCCGTAGGTCGCGAGCGCGTCCGAGACCTTCACGCCGTGCGCGGTCACGGTGGGGGAGAGCATCACGACCGACGTGATGCCTGGGTCCTTGGCCGCGGCGTTCAACGCCAGGCTCGCGCCGACGTCCGCGCCGACCAGCACGATCTCCTTGGCGCCCTTCGTGCGCAGGTACGCGGCGGCCGCGTCCACGTCGGCGACCATCTTCGGCCAGTCGGCGTCCGTCAGCGGGGCCGGCTGGGGCGACGCCCCGTGGCCGCGCAGGTCGAGCGCGACGACGTGGAAGCCCTGGCTCGCGAGCTTGGTCGCGAAGTTCGCCCAGTCGGCCGCCGAGCGACCGTCCCCGTGGATCAGCACGACGCCCTTGGCGCCGGTCCCCGACTCGACACCCGAGATGGCGACGTTGTCCGCTGCCTTCAGCTTGACGGTACCCGCATGGGCGCTCCCGGCGATCAGCAGTCCCACGAACATCAGGATGGTGCGCAAGCGATCCCCCGGTTGAGTCACATGGTACGGCCCGGGCGGCGGCACGGGCAACCGCCGGGCGAGAAATAGCTCGCGCTGGCAACACGCCGGCGGGTCGCTTCCGTCCCCCGCCGATCACGGTTGACAAGCCGGAGCGGCGCGCTAAATAGGAAGCGCCGGTCGGGTCCGCCCCATCGGATCGTTCTGTGACAAGTTGCGTTCGCGGATTCTGCAAGTGGATCCGACAAGACAGCGAGACGAGCACTGGATGGGGATCGCCCTCGCGCTGGCCGAACAGGCCGCGCAGAATGGTGATGTCCCGGTCGGTGCGGTGGTGGTGAGAGGGGACGACGCGATCGGGCGTGGCTTCAACCGCCGCGAAGCCGACCTCGACCCGACCGCCCACGCCGAGATCCTCGCCGTGCGCGAAGCCGCCCGGGCCCTCGGCTCGTGGCGACTCGAAGGATGTCGGATCTACGTGACCCTCGAGCCCTGCGCCATGTGCGCGGGCGCGCTGGTCCTCTCCCGGATCGACCGCTGCCTGTTCGGGTGCACCGACCCGAAGGGCGGCTGGTGCGGGACAGTCGGCGATCTCTCGGCCCATTCCGCCCTCAACCACCGGTTCCAGGTGGTCTCGGGCGTGCTGGAAGCCGAGTGTCGGGATCAGCTCCAGGAGTTCTTCCGGGGGCTTCGCATGCAGAAGCGAACGCGTCGGAGCCCGCCCCGTCCCATAGACGGCGGGTCCGAGTAGCAGAGCGGGTTTTGGAGAGGTGGCCGAGTGGACGAAGGCGGTGGACTCGAAATCCACTTTATCGTAAGGTAACCAGGGTTCGAATCCCTGCTTCTCCGCCAATTCCCGAGCAGTGAGCGCCATCCGCGCTCCTGCATCAGTGTGCGTCGTGGAGAGGTGACCGAGTGGTCGAAGGTGCATGATTGGAAATCATGTGTATGGAAACATACCGCGGGTTCGAATCCCGCTCTCTCCGCCAGCATCTGCCCTCCAAGCCCTCTTGCTTTCCGTTCCGCCTCTCCGTGAGGTCCGGGACCCCTGGGTCGCGAGCCGTGAACCCCGCCAGATCCTAACGGAAGCAACGGTAGTCGGTAAACGCGGTGCCAGGGTAAATCCCGGCCCTCACAGAGGGGCGGACCGTCAGCCAGCGCCGCCGCTCCGCTCCCACAGGGGGCCGAGATCGGACGGCAGCGGTGCCTCGAGCGCCAGCGTCCGCGGGCCGTCCCAGTCGGCGAGCGGGAACGGGTGGTCGAGCGCCAGGCGCGCCCCGTGTAGCGCCAGGCGCGGCCACGCCCGCCCCGAGTCCCCTCCGTAGCGGCGGTCGCCGACCAGCGGCAGGCCGGCCAGCGCCGCGTGCACGCGGATCTGGTGCTTTCGTCCGGTCTCGAGCGTGAGCTCCACGGCCGTGCGCCCCCCCGCGCGCCCGAGCGGCACCGCGTGGGTGCGAGCGTTCTTCCCGTCGACCTTCCAGGCCCAGGTCACCGGGGCGTCGTGCTCGCCGTCGAGCACCGCGAGGTAGGTTCGCCGGATCGTGTGGTCCCGGAAGCCCGCCGCGATCGCGGCGTTCGCGCTTTCGTGCGTCGTGAACAGCACGAGGCCGGACGCTGGCTGGTCGAGCCGGTGGTGCACGCCCAGGTATTGCACCTGGTGTCGGAGGAGCGACACCAGGTCGTCGGCCCCGTCGTCCTGGGTGGCGAGCCCCGCGGGCTTGTCCACGACCCACAGCCAACGGTCGCGAAAGACGGTGATCATCCGCCGCCAACGGCGCGGATCACCTCGACGTCGGCGCCGTCGCGCAGGGCGGTAGTGGCGTGGTCCCGCCGCGGCACCACGCTCCGATCGACCGCGACCGCCACCCCCATCCGCGTCTCGAGGCCGAGCTCCGCGAGCAGCGTCGCCACCGTGGCGCCGTCGGATACGGCGCGTTCCTCCCCGTTCAGGCGGATCCTCACAGCTCCCTCCGGTTGTAGAGCGCGCGGCCGAGGCTCGCGGCGTCCGCGTACTCGATCTCCGTTCCGACCGACAGCCCGTGGGCGAGCCGGGTGACCTTCACGCCGAGCGGCCCGAGCAGCCGCCCGAGGTACAGCGCGGTCGCGTCGCCCTCGATCGTGGGGTTGGTGGCCAGGATCACCTCGCGGACGACCCCGTCGCCCAGGCGGCCGAGGAGCTGGCGGATCCGCAGCGCGTCCGGCGCGATCCCATCGAGCGGGCTCAACGCCCCGTGGAGCACGTGGTAGCGGCCGCGGAACTCGCCGGCGCGCTCGAACGCGAGCACGTCCACGGGCTCCTCCACGACGCAGACGATCGACGCGTCGCGGTTCGCGCTCGCGCAGAGCGGACAAGGGTCGGCGCCCCCGAGGTTGCAGCACACGGTGCACTCGCGGACTCCCTCCTCCAGGAGCGAGAGGGCCTGCGCGATCTCACCCGCAGTGCCGCGCTTTGCGCGCAGCAGCCAGTAGACGAGGCGGGTGGCGGTCTTGTCGCCGATGCCTGGCAGGCGCCGGAGCTGGACCACCGCGCGGCGGATCGCGTCGTCGGCCATCAGAAG
This sequence comes from Klebsiella pneumoniae, assembly GCA_945882675.1. GTDB lineage: Bacteria > Myxococcota_A > UBA796 > UBA796 > CANLGQ01. The sequence goes on from CAMCWU010000001.1 coordinate 15,581, forward strand.
GGCATCATGCCGGGCGGGATCGGGAGGCCGCCCATCATCTGCTGGAGCGCTTGCGCGATCTGGACCTGCACGGCGGCCAGCGCGTCGTTCGTGGCGGCCCGCACCAGATCCTCCAGGAGCTCACGGTCGTCCATCGCGCCGGCCGCGATCGTAACGCTCTGAACCTGGAGATCGCCCGAGACAACCACCTTCACGAGGCCGCCGCCTGCGACGCCTTCACCGCGCGCGTTCGCCTTGAGCTGGGCCATCTTCTCTTGCAAACCGCCCATCAGGCCGCCGAGCGCGCCGAGATCGAACTGGCTCATGTCGCATCCTCCTTCCCGCCGTCCGCGGGGGTCGTTGTCCGGGTGTCTCTCCGCACGCTCTCGAGCTCGGCGCCGAGCGCCGCGATCATGCGCTGGATCTGGGGATCCTGCAGGACTTCCTGCTCGATCGCCTTGAGCTCGTCTGCGGGCGTGCCGGTGCCGGCCTGCGCGACGGCGTCGAGGCGCTGGCCGGGCAGGTCGCGCTCGACGAGGCGGACGACGTCCGGCTGGCGCAGCGCGCGGCGGGCCTCCGCCAGGGTGCGGCCCGCCGGCAGCTCCACGACGACGCCTGCTGGCGTGAACCGGGGATCTCCCTGCAGGAGCGAGAGGGCGGGGCCGCCGAGCGCGCGCAGATCACCGGCGAGCCGCGCCCAGCGCTGCTCGATCGGGTCGATGGGGGCCGGGGCAGGGTCTGCTTCCGAGGCGGTCTTCGGCTCGCGGGGCGCGGGGGTGCGGGCGGACTCCGTGCGGGCGGCCGGACGCGGCGGTGCAGGGGGCTCCGGATCGCGTCGAGCCGGCAGCGGCGGGGCGTCCGGGATGCCCTTGCTCGCGGAGGCCCCGGATGCTCGCAGGCGACGCTCCAGCGCCTCCAGCCGGCCCACGAGCTGGGCCATGGGCTGGACCGGCCGCACGGTCGCGAGGCGCGCCATCGCCATCTCCAGCACCACGCGCGGCCGCGGCGAGCGCGCCACCTGGTCGTGGACGTCCACGAGCGCGCCAAAGAGCCGGCCGAGGACCTCCGGATCCATGCCGTCGACCGCGGTGCGGATCCGCGCGATCTCCTCCGCCGGGAGCTCCACGTGGCGGGCGAGGTCGGGCGCCATGCTCAGGAACGCGGCGTCCCGCACGAGATCGAGGAGCTCCCCTGTGAGCTGCGAGAGCTCGTACCCGGTCTCGTGGACGACCGCGACGGCGTCGAGGGCCGCGCCGGCGTCCCCCTTCACCAGCGCCTGCAGCAGCGTGAACAGCACCGTGCGGTCCACGAGCCCGAGGGTCTCGGCCACCCCGGCGTCGTCGATCGCGGCGCCCGGCCCGGCGAAGCTGATCACCTTGTCGAGGAGCGACTGGGCGTCGCGCATGGAGCCCTCGCCGGCGCGCGCGATGATCCGCAGGCCGCCGTCGGTGATCTTCACGCCTTCGCGGTCGGCGATCTCGCGCAGCCGGTCCACCACGCCGGTCTGGCCGATGCGCTTGAAGTCGAAGCGCTGGACGCGCGACAGGATGGTGTCCGGGATCTTGTCGACCTCCGTGGTCGCGAAGATGAACACGACGTGCCGCGGCGGCTCCTCCAGCGTCTTGAGCAGCGCGTTGAACGCCGCCTTGGACAGCATGTGCACTTCATCGATCAGGTAGATCCTGTACTTCCCGCGGGTGGGGGCGTACCCGATCGTGTCCCGCAGCTCGCGGATGTCGTCCACGCCGTTGTTCGACGCGCCGTCGATCTCGGTGAGGTCTGGGCTCGACCCGGACAGGATCTCCCGGCACGAGACGCACTCGCCGCACGGCTCGGGAATCGGGCCCTTCTCGCAGTTCAGGGCGCGGGCGAGCGCACGGGCCGCCGTGGTCTTGCCGACGCCGCGGGCGCCCGTGAACAGGAACGCGTGGTGGATCCGCCCGGACTTGATGGCGTTCGAAAGCGTGCGCGTGACGTGGACCTGCCCGACCATCTCTTCGAAGGTCGCGGGGCGGTACTTCCGGGCGATGGCGAGGTACGACACGGCGGCACTCCGTCTGGCACCATAACCCGCCCCGACGCTACAGGGACGCCATCCACGCGTCGAGTAGGAACAGGCTCCACAGCTGGCGGCTCGCCGGGCCCGGCCGGGCTGCCGCGGCGCGGAGCTCGTCGAGGCGCCCCGTTCGCCAGAGGCCGAACGGATCGCGCTTCAGGCGGGCGAAGCGGTCCTCGAGGAACAGGCGGCCCGGACCGGCGAGCCACGCGTCGAGCGGGACCGGCATGCCGCGCTGGGGGCGGTTCGCGAGCGCCTGGGGGATGGCGCCGGACACGAGGCTGCGCAGGACCCAGCGCGTGTGTAGCGTGCCGCCGACGCGGCGGATCTTCAGCGCGCCGGGAAGCGCCGCGACGCGCTCGATCACGGTGCGATCGAGCAGGGGGAACCGCACCTCCAGGCCGCTCGCGGCCGCCGTGCGGTCGGCCCGCGCGAGCGTGGACTCGACCAGCGCGGACCGCATGACCCCGTGGATCGCGCTGTTCACCGGATCCGTGTCGACCCCGGCGAAGAGCGGCCCGAGCACGTCCTCGGTCACGGTCGGGCGCACGAGAGCTGGATCGCGCAGGAGCAACGCGCGCTCCTGCGTGGGGAACAACCCCATGCCGCCGACGCCGAGGGCGGGCAGCCAGCTCGCGACGGGCCCCGCGAACCGCCCCCACGACGTCCGTCCGAGCGCCCCTTCCGCCATGCGGCGCAGCGGCCCCGGCATCCGCGCGATCACCCGCGCGACGCCGAGCCCCTGCACCAGGCGATCGAGGAACCTCCCGCCGAACAGCTCGTCCCCGCCGTCACCCGAGAGCACCACGCGCACGCGGGACCGCGCGTCGCGCGCGAGCAGGAGCTGGAGCATCGCGGCGGGGTGCCCGATCGGGCCGCCGAGCGCGGCGACCGTGGGCTCGAACGCCGCCGCGAGGTCCGCCGTGCCGACGACGAGCTCTCGGTTCTCGAGCCCGAGGAGCCGCGCGACCCGGCCCGCGAACGGGGACTCCGGGTTCGGGTCGTCCGCGAACGAGACCGTGAACGTCGGGACCGTGAGGAACCGCGCGCGAGCAGCCACCGCAACGGCCGTCGAACCGAGGCCGCCGGACAGGTACACCCCCGTCGCCGCGCCCGGCGGGACCCGCCGCGCCACCGCGCGGTCCACGGCCTCCTGGAGACCGTCCAGCAGGTCGACATCTGCGAGTTGGCGGGCGTCCGGATCCGCCCAGCGGATCTGCCAATATTGCCGGTACCGCTCTCCGCCGCGGTCCACCACGAGCGTGTGGGCAGGCTCCACCTGGCGGACGTCTCGCAGGAGCGTACGCGGCGAGTGGATCACCTGGAACTCGAGGTACTCCGCGAGCTGCTCGGGCGCGATGTCGCGCGACACCCACGGGAGCGTGAGCAGGGCCGGCAGCTCGCTCGCGAACGCGGTGCGCTGGCCCTTCCGCGTGAAGAACAGCGGCCGCGTGCCCATCCGCCCGCGCGCCAGTACCAGGCGCTCCTGGCGCCGGTCCCAGATGGCCGCGGAGAACTCACCGTCGAGCTCCGCCGCCAGCTCCACGCCCCATGCCCGCCACGCGCTTAGCAACGCCACGGTGTCCGGGACGTCGGGCCCGACGGGCGCCCCGCCAGCCCGCTGGAGCACGTCCAGGTGGTCGTAGATCCAGCCGTCCAGCATGACCACCGCGTCGGGCGTGATCAGCGGCTGGACGCTGCTCGTGGGCGCCACTTTCCGCATGCGATGCGCGAGCGCCGCGGGTCCCTCCGCCCAGCGCCCCGACCCGTCCGGACCGCGATGCGCGAGGCGCGCGGCCATGCGATCGACGGCGTCGATATCCGGCGTTCCTCCAAAATCGATCCAGCCTGCGAGCCCCCCCATCCGCTCCCCGTCGCCCGTTCGTCACCGATTCGACGACTAGCCGTGACCGGCCGTGACGGGCCGTGGTATTCTGATTCAGCCCGGAGCGCTGCTCCGGAGATGGAGCGCGGACATGCAGTGGCTCATGCTGCTGGCGGCAGTCGGGTGCAACGACCCTGGCTTCGACGGCGTCACGATCCGGCCGACTTACGGCTGGGTAGACGGTTGCACGGACGTCACGATCGCGGGGCACGGCTTCGACGACGGCGTGAGCGCCACGCTGGATGGCCAGCCGGTCACGGGGATCTCCCTGCCGGATCCCAAGACCCAGGAGCTGGAGGTCGGGTACGAGTTCTACGCGATCACGCCGCCGCACGCGGTGGGCTTCACCGACATGGTCGTCACCAACGGTGACGGCGAGAAGGCGGACGTCGTGAAGAACGCGTTCTACTACGTGGCCTGCATCGGCGCGCCCCACATCGACACCGTCGCGCCCACCGACGTGGCGGGCGGCACCGCGGTCACCCTCTCGGGCTGCGGCTTCGCGGACGGCATGCAGGCGCAGCTGGTCGATCCGCTGGACCCCGCCGTCGTGCTCGCCACCCAGGCGCTCACGGCGGCCTGCGCCACCGCGGTCGTGAGCTTTGAAGCACCGGATCTCCAGGACGGCACCTACCATGTGCTCGTCGTCGACGCCGCCGGCACGGTCCTGTACGGCTCGAACCCGTGCGAGGAAACGGACACGGGCAGCGGTTGCGAACAGCCTCTCGCGCTGACCTATGGAGGTGCCACTTGATGCGCGCCCTGCGATCCGTTTCCCACGGCGTCCCGTGGGCGCTGGTGCCTCTCGTGGCCATGGTGGCCTCCATCGCGCACGCCGCGGAGACCGGCGACCTGCGCGGCAAGGTCGAAGATCGGGACGGCCTGCCCGTCCCCAACGCCCGCGTCACGCTGTCCGGTCCGCGCATCGGCGGCGAGATGACGGCGGAGACCGACGCGGACGGCCGCTTCCAGATCCTGCAGATTCCGCCCGGCCAGCACGTCCTGCAGGTCGAGATGGGCGGCTTCCAGGGTACGCAGATCACGGTGACCGTGCGCCTCGACGAGTCGGCGTTCGTCCCCGTGACCCTGTCGCCCGCGGGCTCCACGCTGGAGGTCGTCGTCGAGACCACGCTCCCCGTCATCGACGCCACGCACTCGTCGCTGAACACCGAGCTCAACGCCCAGCAGCTCCAGAACCTCCCGACCGGCCGGTCCTACCAGGACGCGATCAACATGATCCCCGGCGTCTCGGGGCGCGTGGACACCCAGGACGGCGGCAGCGGCTCCGGCAACCCGAGCGTCCGCGGCGAAGGCGCGTACGGCAACAACTTCTTCATCGACGGCATCTCGACCCGGGACCCGGCTACCAAGACGTTCGGCGCGAACGTCCAGTTCGACGCGATCGACAGCATCCAGGTGTACACGGATGGCGCGCCCGCCGAGTTCGGACAGTTCACGGGCATGCTCGTCAACGTCGACACCAAGGACGGCGGCGACGAGTTCTTCGGCACCGCGGCCTACTATCTCAGCCTCCCGCTGACGGCCGGCGAGTACGACATCCTCGACATCGATACGGGCAAGGAGGTCCCGACCAAGAAGGCCGACTTCCTCAACCACGAGCTCGCCGCGACCTTCGGCGGTCCGATCGTCAAGGAGAAGCTCTGGTACTTCGGTACGCTCGACATGATCTATGCGGACTCCCAGCGCGAAGGCGTGGACGTCCCGACGACCACCACGCAGCCCCAGGGCTTCCTGAAGTTCACGTGGTTCGCCACGCCGGACCTCACCTTTGCCTACCAGGCGTCCGGTGACTACAGCGCGAGCATCAACGAGAACGCGGACGCCCTGATCCTCGAAGGCGCGTACAGCAAGCGCAACGACTGGGGCATGACGCACATCCTGACGACCCGGTTCCGGCCGGACGCCAAGGGCGAGCTCGAGTTCAAGCTCGCGACGACCATGTCGGTGATCGACGTGGTCCCCATGTCGGGGGACGAAGAGACGCCGCAGATCCAGAATGTGGACACCGGCGCCTACTACAACAACCACTCGGACTTCGACTTCAACCAGCGGTCACGGACGGGCGGCAGCCTCAAGCTCACGCGGCTGGCGGACGGGTTCCTCGGCTCGCACAAGGTCAAGGTCGGAACGGAGGTCTTCTACCTCGCCGAGTCCCGCGAGCTGACGCGCACCGGCCCGGGCGACGGCGTGCAGTACTGGGCGTCGCCCGACAACGGGTATCCGTGCTCCGCGGCGGACTTCTCCGACTGCTTCGGCTACACGGAGTACCAGGAGACCCCGCCCATCGGGCACTCGGGCATCACTACCGGCTCGTTCGTGCAGGACGACTGGGCGCCGGTCCCGACGCTCACGTTCAACGTCGGCGCCCGCGTCGACACCGAGACGCTGTTCAACACCGACGGCGACTTCGTGATCCAGAACATCATGCCGGCCCCGCGCATCGGCGTCGCCTGGGACGCGACCGGGGACAGCAAGACGCTGCTCCTGGCGAACTACGGCTGGTACTACGACATCGCGGGCAACGACTTCGCGGCGTGGGCGGACAGCCGCTCGGCGGACTACTTCTCGCAGTACCAGGTCGATCCGAACACCGGGGGGTACGTGAACACGTTCACCCAGGATCCGGTGCTCCAGCCGCTCGTGTACTGTACGGAGGACAGCCTCAACGACTACATCGACGGCCTGACGGCGGCCGGCAATGACCCGGGGTTCGTCAAGGACCAGCGGAAGGTGGCGGAGGACCTGTGCGGCAACGGCCTCAAGCCGTACCACAGCGAGAAGCTGGTGCTCGGCGTCGAGCGCGAGATCTTCCCGCTCCTCGCGGTCGGCCTCCGCGGCATCTACTCCTACACGAAGAATATCCCAGAGGACATCGACATCAACCTCGATACCTGGGTCATCGCGAACGTGCCGCAGAAGCGCCGCGACTACAAGGCGATCGAGCTCACCCTCGAGCGCAAGCCGAACGAGGTGTGGTCTGCGCTCGCCAGCTACACGCTCTCGGCGTCCCGCGGCACGACGCCGGGCCAGTTCGAGCTGTCGTCCGGCGGATCGAGCGGATCGAACGGAAACGAAGTCGGTGTCTACCTCGACGACATCAACGACCTCGACACCCGGGCGTTCTTCTACGACAACGGGCTCGCGTTCCTGCCCGACGGCCTCGCCGGGCTCGGCACGGTGTACGACGACGCCGGATACTACGGCTACCTGCCGTACCACCAGTTCCACCAGGCGAAGATCAACGGCTTCTACACGCTGCCGTTCGGGACCACGCTCGGCCTCATCTACGAGTACGGGTCGGGCAACGCCTGGCAGAAGCGCGGCTACATTCCCCTGTACGGTGACTACCTCGGACTGCCGGAAGGTCGTGGATCCCGGTTCATGCCGGCGACGCACTTCGTCGACATGCGCGTCGCGCACAAGGTGTCGTTCCCGAACGACCGCTCCATCGAGCTCTCCATCGACATGTTCAACGTGCCCGACCTGCAGACGCCGATCGGCTACTACGAGAACGACAACGAGAGCTTCGGCGCCGTCCTGTTCCGGCAGGCACCGCGCTCCATGCGCGCGGCGGTCAAGGGCGCGTTCTGACGTGACCCTTCGGTGACGCCTGGGTGGACGTTCGCGGACGTCCATCCGGGTGGCCGTCGAAACGCGGCGTCGCTAGCAGGCGAGTTCCGCTGCTCTGGAGTGGCACGCTCCCTGCACCGTTGTCAGGTGACTCCGAAAGGGACGGGGCGCACCTGGAAGGTGCGGTCCGCGTTCCCTGCAGGTTACAGAAGCCGGTGTCGCGCCTCCTCCTCGTCGCCATCCCCCTGCTCGCGCTGTCTGCCTGCACCGCCGCGCGGCGCGAGGCGCAGGGCCGCATCCTGCGCAACGTCGACTTCGTCGGGAACGGCGGTATCGGCTCGGGAAACGGCGACTACGTGCTCTCCGGCCAGCTGCAGCAGGAGGAGAGCCCGCCCGGCGTGGCGACCTTCCCCATCCACTACCTGGTGGTGCCGAAGGTCCTCAAGGACGACCTGCTCCCACGGGACGCCTACCGCCTGGAGATGTGGTACGCGCACCATGGCTGGTTCGACGCCCGCTTCATGGGCTGGGAGCTCACGGAGGTCCGCAGGGCGCGCAAGCACCGGGTGGCCGTGGTGGACGCCACCGGGCTCGTGAACCCGGGCACCCCCTCCATGCTCGACGACATCGAGGTCGCGGGGCTGAACAAAGGGCTCGAGAACCTCGGGCGCGCGGCGCTCCGGCTGACGTCCCTCGACTCGGGATCCCAGTTCAACCTGGATAGCATCGACCAGACTGAGGACGCGATCCGCGCCAAGCTCTGGAACAACGCGCACCCGTACGCGACGGTCCAGAGCACCATCACGGCGAAGCCGGCGGCCTACGAGGTGGACGTGCGGTTCGACGCGGACCCGGGGGTCACCGCCACGATCGGGGAGATCCGGATCTCCGGCAACGTGAAGGTGGACACCCGGTACATCGAGGACACGCTGCACTTCGACCTGGGGGACGCCTACCAGGCCGACGAGCTCGAGGAGACCCGCCGGGACCTCTTCGGGTTCGGCACGTTCTCGGTGGTCAACGTGAGGCCGGACCTCTCGGATCCCACCCGCACGGAGGTCCCGATCGACGTCACGGTGCAGGAGGCGAAGTTCCGCGCCCTCCGGCTCGGTGTCGGCGTCCTGTCGGAGCTCTCGAACATCACCCCGCGCGCGACCATGTCGTTCACGCACACGAACGTGCTCCACAAGCTCATCCGCTTCGACCTCGACGCGAACGTCGGCATCACGGCCGCGTACGACACGACGGTCACGGAGGGCCAGTTCGTCCCGCTGTACAACGTGCAGGCCGTGGCGTCTGACCCGTGGCTGTTCGGCAAGAAGTTCGGGATGAACATCACGGGGATCATGCGGCAGGACGAGCAGGCGGGTCTGTGGGTCTACCAGAACCCGGAGGCCACGCTGAACTTCTCCTGGAAGCCGAACAACCAGATCATCGTCCAGTTCGGCCCGCACTTCGAGGTCTATAAGTACCTCCTCGACTCGCCGGAGGTCCGGGAGTTCGCCATGGGCGTGTTCGGGCGGTCGTTCGAGAACCCGTACTCGCTCTCGACGCTCGACCAGTCGATCACGATCGACCAGCGTAACGACCCGATCCGCACCACGCGCGGCCAGTACGTCGCGCTGACGCTCCGCGAGGCCATCCCCCTGCGCGAGGACGGCTACGAGTTCCTCGCGGCCACGCTCGAGGGGCGGGCGTACCGGCCCGTCGGCCAGATCGCCAAGGAGATCCCCATGACCGCGGCGGTGCGGCTGCGCGGCCAGGGGCTGCAGCCGCTCGAGGGGCGGGCGCTCCCGTACCCCGAGCTCGTGTTCCTCGGGGGGGCCAACTCGCTGCGCGGGTTCCGTACCAACCAGGTGGGCCCGTACGACACGCTCACGACCGTCGTCGGCGGTGAGCGGGTGACGATCCCGCAGCCCGACGGGACCTCCAACACGCTGCGGGTCGGTGGACAGGACGTGGCGTACTACCTGCCACACGGCGGGCAGGTCGGCGTCGACGGGTCGGCCGAGGTGCGGTTCGGGCTGCGCGGCGGCGTCAGCGCGGTCGGGTTCGTGGACGCGGGCTGGCTGGCGGAGACCCTGAACAAGCTGGAACTCAGCGCGTTCCGGTGGGATGTGGGGGCCGGGGGGCGCTACGACTCTCCAGTCGGTCCGATCCGCTTCGACCTCGCCTTTCGCCCCCTGTACACGGAGGATCAGGGTCCGGCCGAGCTCCTCGGGTCTCCCAACAGCGAGTCCACGCAGCGCTACTTCGATCTCTTCTCGCTCGTCGGCGACGAGGCCCCGAACCGGGACATCCCGTTCGCCATGCTCCTCTTCCTTGCCATCGGGGAGGCGTTTTGAAGCGAGCACGTCGTCACCGGGCGTGGTTCAGGACCCCCTTCGGAACACCCATCCGTGCCCAACCTCCCGAGAGCCTGCCGCCGCAGCCGCAGCAGGGCCGCGCGCACAGGAAGTGGCGCCGGACCCGCAAGATGCTCCTCGTCGTGGGCGCGGGAGTGGGTGGGCTCGTCGGCCTGGTCGGGCTCGGCGTTCTGGGCTTCGTCGGCTATCTGAAGACGGAGGGCGGCAACGAGTGGCTCCGCGGAAAGCTGGAGTCACTGGCGGACAATGCGGCTGGAGAGGGCGGGGTGACGATCGGTCGCCTGGAGACCAACGCGTGGGGCAAGTGGCGCGTCCACGGCCTCGACGTCACGGATGCGAACGGCAAGAACCTCGCGCACGTGGGGCGGCTCGCGCTCGACGTGGACCTGGCCGGCCTCCTGAAGCGCGAGCTCGTGAAGCCGAGGATCACCCTCGACGACGTGACGGTGGACATCACCCGGCTCGAGGACGGGACGCTCGACCTCGCCAACCTGTTCGCTAGCGACGAGCCGAAGCCGGAGACCACGAAGGAGAGCGCGGGCTCTCCGATCGGTTTGAAGGACGCGGACGTCCAGATCCGCGGGCTCTCCCTTCGGTACGACCGGGTGGGCCAGGAGGCCGCGGTCTTCTCGATCGCCGGGGCCGCGGCGCACGCGACCGTGAGCGGCGCGAAGACCACGTTCATCGTACGCGATCTCGATCTCGGCGGCGTGTTGATCCAGCCCGGCCCGGCGCCGATCCACGCCGCCGGCGACGTGTGGATCTCGGGCGGCGTCGTGAGCCTCGACGACGTCGCGCTGTCGCTGCCGGGCACGCGCATCACGGCGCGCGGCGTCGCGGGGTCGGAGCGGCTGGACCTGTCGACGCAGGTGGGGAGCCTCGATCTGGCACGGCTCGAGCCGCTCTTCGGCTCGCCGGGTCTCACCGGCGTGTTCACGGGGGACGCGCGGATCGCGGGGCCGCTGGACGCCGCGCAGGTCACGACCGCGCTCGACGGCGGCGCCGCGGGCAAGCTCCGCGGGGACGTGACGCTCGACCTGAAGGCAGCGGACCTGGGTTACAAGGGCGCGATCGAGCTCGTGCAGCTCGACGTCCAGGAGATCTACCCGGCCCTGGCCCAGGAGATCCTGCTCGACGGGCGCCTCGCGTTCGACGGGCACGGCACGAGCTGGCCGGACACGGTGGTGGTGCAGGGCGACTACACAGGTGCCGGGCACGACATCGCGGGACAGCACTTCGACGCGGTGCGGGCGACCTTCGCGATAGCACTCGGCCGGATTGAGCTCCAGCAGAGCGAGATCAGCGGGATCATCGGCGATCTCGAGGCCACCGGAGTAGTTGACATAGTCAACGGTCCGCTGGATCTCAAGGTCGGCGGCCTCATCAAGCCCGAGCGACTGGCCGAGCTCGGCGCGGTTGGCTTCGGGGGAGAGGGCCGGCTGGACGCCCACGTCGTCGGGAACTTCAACGAGATCGACACGAAGGGCCTGGTGGCGGACGGGAGCGTCACGTACGACCGGTTCACCTATGGAGAGGACGTCCAGCTCTCGAATTTGCGGGCCGAGTTCGACGCGAAGATCGTGGGCTCCGCCGTGCGGGCGACGGCGCAGGTCCGGACCGGCGCGGGCGTAGTGTACGGGACGTCGGTAGCCAGCACGGGCACGCGGAATATCCGGCTCACGGTGTCGGAGACGCAGGCGGTCCGGGTCAGCGGAAATACTACGGCAACCACCGTGGAGATGCCGGAAGTGTTCGCGACGGACTCGGTCGTCGCCGCGTGGCAGGTCGACCGGAGCGCGAGCGGCCACTTGCGGGTCGGCGCGGACGCAGCGCTCACGCGATACGACCTGCTCGGGTTCCCGGGGACGGACGGCGTCGCGAAGATCGGCATGGACGGTGATTTCGTAACGTTCGACGCGGATCTCCGCGATGGAGGGCGGTCCGCCTGGCGGGTCATCGGCGACTTCGTGACCCCGACCGGCGAGATGACGTTCGCCCTGCTCGAGGCGTCGCCCACCCCGCGCGCGACGTGGGTGGCCCAGCCCGGTGCGCGCCTGCGCGTCGTGGACAGCGGCATCGCGGACGCCGACATCCAGCTGCAGGGCAACCTCGGCGAGCTCGCGGTCCAGGGGGACCTCGGCACGAAAGGCAGGCTCGGCGGCCGCGTCGTCGCGAAGGGCGTGCAGCTGGACACATTCGCCGAGCTCTTCCCGGAGCAGGTCAGCGGCCTCTCGGGCGTCGCGGATCTGGACGTGAACCTGGGCGGCACGGCGAACGCGGTCGTCGCGGAAGGCACGCTGAACGTGCAGGGCCTGTGGGTCGACGGCGTCACGCGTTGGCTCGACGTAGAAGGTTCTTTCGAAGCCGGCCACGATATGGTCACGCTCGCCCTCGGCGTCGGGTCTGCGGGCGAGCCCCTCGCGGACATCCGCGGGAGCCTCCCTGTGAACCTGGACATGGCGGCGCCCGGGATCCGCCCGGACGGGGACGTGGACCTGGTGGTGGCCCTGCGGCCGGGCGGGCTGTACCGGGTGGAGAGGGTGGCCCCCGCGGCGCCGGACCTGCCGCAGGGCCGCCTCTCGGGCGTGCTGGAAGCGCGCGGCAAGCTCTCGGATCCCGCGATCCGGGTCGCGGGGGTGGCGGAGCTCCCGGTCAAGGGCTGGGACCACGACGGCCGGCTCGAGTTCGACGTCCGGCGCGACGGCGATCGCGCGGACGTGCGGGTAGACGCCCGGGACGGCGTGACCGCCCTCGGGATGATCGCGGGCGGCGGCACGACCCGCCTCGGCGAGCTCACCCGGTGGGCCACAGGCGCCACGGACGTGAAGCCCGACTTCGCAGACTGGACGCTGTTCGCCGACGACCTCTACATCAGCGCGGCGCTCCTCGGCCTTCCGGTCGAGGGGATGCTCGCCGCCACGGGACAGACGATCGACGCGCGTGGCTTGCTGGTCGGCGGCTTCAACGTCACCGGCTCTCCGTACGCGCCCCGCGTGGAGGGCGGCCTCAACTGGCTGGAGCCGGGCTTCGGAGCAGAGGATCTCGAGGGTGGGTACCTGTCCCTCGTGCCTGTGGACGACGGCTTCGACGTGGCCGTGAACGTCAGCTTCGTCGAGGGCGGTGGGCTCGACGTCGCGGGGAAGGTGCCGATCGTGCCGGACTTCCGTCAGGAGCTCGACCAGTGGGTGCGCGGCGACCTCGATCTGACGGTCGGCGGCGGCGGCGTCCCGGTGGCGGTCGCGTCCGGCCTGTACCCGGACATCACCGACGCCGTCGGGATCATGAAGGTCGAAGGCACCGTCACGGGCAGCCCGCTCGACCCCGTCCCGAATATGGTCGTGGCGCTCGACGGCGGGTCGTTCAACTACGTCCCGCTCGGGCTCGAGGTGACGGACGTGACCTTCCGCTTCGACGGGCAGGACCGAAGGTTCCGACTCTCCAAGTTCGTGGCCTACACCGAGCCCATGCAGCAGGCGATCGGGCTCCGCGACCTCGTCGACGGCGCGGACTCGTCCATCATCCGCGCGGCCGGGAGCGTGCAGCTCGAGGGCGGCACGCCGGACGCGGTCAGCATGAACGTGCAGCTCCAGAACGGGGCCTGGCTCTCCGCGACCCCCGAGCAGGTGCTCCGCCTCGAAGGCGACCTCGTCGTCTCTGGTCGCTACCCGGCGCTGGCCGCGACCGGCGAGCTCGACCTGCACACCGGCCGCATGACCATCGACATGGCGTCGCTGGCCGACTCGGCGCCCCTCACGCCGGACCCGCGCCTCACGATCATCCGCCCGCAGATCGACAGCTCCGAGATCAACGTGGCGGAGGTGGACGCCGGCCCCACGCTGATGGAGTCCATCACGGCGGACGTAGACGTCGATCTCAAGCGGAATATGGAGATCGACGTCAGCATGCCGTTCGTGGACGACTTCGGTTCGCTCGGCGCATCCGTCGCGAAGATGGACATGACGGCGCGCCTGGGCGGCTCGACGAAGGTGACCTGGGAGAACGGAGAGCCGAGCGCCATCGGCCAGATCCAGGTGCTCGAGGGCCGGGTAGAGGTCTTGCGGAGCGACTTCGACCTCGAGGAAGGGACGATCACGTTCGCGGGTGGCGACATCACGGAGCCCGCGCTCGACATCCACGCGAAGATGACGGTGACCGGGGGTTCGGTGGATCTCGCCGTCCAGGGCACGCCCTCCTCGCCCGAGATCGCCCTTTCGTCCGACACTTGGGCCGATGAGTCCACGCTGTTCACGATCCTGCTCACGGGCCAGGCGCCCGAGGATCTGACGGCGAACCAGGGCGGCGGAGCGTCCACCACGGACGCCCTCACGTCGCTGGCGCTCAGCAGCGCGCTGGCCGGCGCGAGCCTCGGGAACGTCTCGATCGACGCCCAGGGGGTGCGGATCGGCGTGCCGATCTCGCAGACGATCTACGCCGAGTCCATCGTCGTGCGGGAGCCGGCGTTCGACGAGAACCAGCTCACGGTCCACGTCGAGTGGACGCCCATTCCGCAGATCGTGTTCGACGTGGCCGCGGGTGAGGTCCAGCGGTGGTCGGACGTGTACTGGGAGGTGCGGTTCTAGGCCGGTCCCGGCGGCTCGTCTTCGTCCGCGACGTGCACCCGCGTGGCCTTGCGTTGGATGAACGCCAGCCAAGCCCATGCCGTCACGCTGGCGACCGAGAACCACAGGACGAGCTCGAACAGGAACGGCGCGGGCGTCGCCACCCCCATGGATGACGCGTCAGCGGGGCTCACTTGGCGTTCGCCCTTTCTTCCCGGTGAACGGCGAGCGCGGTGTCCGCGAAGGCGGTCGGGAGCTTGCGGCCCTTGCCGTACTCGGCGCCGAGGGTGAGCTCGCGCCACGCCTCTCCCGGGAGCGGGAACCAGCGGAGCCGCGCGAAATCGTCGTTCAGCGGCGGATCCTCGGGCATAGGCTCGCGGAAGTAGCCAGCGGCGGCTTCGGCGATGACGCGCCGCGCCTCGTCCAGGTAGGAGGGGAGCGACCACTCGGGCTCTGTGGCGTGGCGCGAGCGATACTCGAGCTTACCCGCCCGGTACGACAGGTCCTGCAGGCGCATGACGGCCTCTGCCCGGTTCGAGCGGTGCCGCCACTGGCCCGTCGCCGGGTTGAACCGGTAGTACGGCAGGAGCTTCCACCCTTCCTGGGCGATGAGATGGATCGCGTCGAGGATGAACTCGAACACCGTGTCGCTGATGAAGTAGTTGAAGTTCACCCGGACCCAGCCGGGCTTGATGCCCTCGACCCCGCGCTCGATCTCGCGCGCGAACGCCTCCGACGTCGACAGGTCGATCCCGAGCAGCCGGTGGCCGTACGGGCCGGCGCACGAGCAGCCGCCGCGCGCTTGGATGCCGAGCAGATCGTTGAGCAGAGCGACCACGAAGTTGTGGTGCAGGTACTGCTCGCCGTGCCGGATCACGAAGCTGACGATGGAGAGCCGCCACGCGTCCCGGTTGCCCAGGATCTGGATATTGTCGTTCCCCTCCCAGGACTTGATGGCCGCCTGGATCAGCTCGTGCTCGCGTTCGCGGATGGCGTCGTGGCCCACGGCCTCCTTGAGCTGGAAGACGAGGCCAGCGCGGATGCTCTCGATGATCGCGGGCGTACCTCCCTCTTCCCGGTGGACCGGGTCGGTGAGGTAGGTGTGGCGGCTGCTCGACACATAGCAGACCGTGCCGCCGCCCGGACAGCTCGGGACCTTGTTCGAGAGCAGCTTCTTCTTGACGACGAGGAGGCCCGGGGTGCCCGGCCCGCCGATGAACTTGTGCGGCGAGACGAACACCGCGTCCTTGTAGGCGAGGTGGCCGTCCGGCCCATCGCCCACCATGTTCATCTGGATCTCGACGTACGGGCCCGCCGCCGCGAAGTCCCAGAACGACAGCGCGCCGTGCTTGTGGAGCAGGATCGCGATCTCGCGGGTCTTGCTGCCGATGCCGGTCACATTCGATGCGGCGGAGAAGCTGCCGATCTTGAGGGGGCGGTCCGCGTACTGGACGAGCGCGCGCTCGAGGTGGTTCTGGCAGATCCGGCCGTCCGCGTCCTCGTCGATCACGACGACGTCCGCGATCGACTCGCGCCACGGGAGCTCGTTGCTATGGTGCTCGTACGGGCCGATGAAGATGACGGGGCGCTCGTTCGCCGGGATCTTCGCCCGCAGATCGTACTGCTGGTCCAGGTTCGCGGGGATCCGGATGTTCATGCAGTCGAGCAGCTTGTTGATGGCTCCCGTCGCCCCGGATCCGGTGAAGATGACGGCGTCGTCGTCCGAGGCGCCGACCGCCTGGTGGATGACGGACCGCGCGTCCTCCCGGAAGCGCGTGGTCTGCAGGCCGGTCCCGCTCGTCTCCGTGTGCGTGTTCGCGTAGAGCGGCATGACCTCTGCGCGGATGAAGTCCTCGATGAACGTCAGCGATCGGCCGGACGCCGTGTAGTCCGCGTACGTGACGCGGCGCTGGCCGAACGGGCCGTCGATGGCGGCGTCGTCACCGATGATCGAGTTGCGGATGGTCTCGATGAGTCGGGCGGAGCGCGGGTTCATGGATGACCCCTTCAGTGCGGGGTATCCTAACCCGGGAGCGCATGGTCCGATGTCGAACTTCCTGCACGCGTTCGCCCACCGCATCGTAATCGAGCTGGTGGCGAAGGACCGGCTCGCCATCGCGCCGGGAGACGTGGAGTCCGTGATCGAACAGCTCCGCGAGCGTCTGACGGTCCGAAGGGAAGGGCAATCCTTGATCAACGCGGTGTCCACCGCGCTGCTGGACATCGCGGAGGTCGACGAGCTGTACGCGGACGACGAGGAGCTGCGCGAGCGGATCAACGACCTCGGCACGTGGTAGGCCGCGGGTCGTGGACGGGCTATGGAGGGCGGAGCAGCCCTCGGGGACCCGCCTGACCTCCTCCATCCGCGCACTCCCGCTCACCGCGTGGGCCAGGCACCTCAAGGGCGGGCGGATCGTGCTCCAGGGCCGGATCGCGGACGTGCTCGCGCTCGGTGACGCGCGCGTCATGCCGGGGCCGGTGGTGCTGAGCCTCACCTTCACGGGCGGGGCCGTGCCCGCGGTGCACCACACGCGGGTGGACGGCGAGATCCGGGCGGGCGAGAACTCTGGGAGCACGCTCGCTCTCGACGCGAAGGGCGCGTGGCTCGGCCCGCACGCGGTGGCGACGGACGCGCCGCTCGGGCGGCTGATCGAGCGCGTCGTGGACGCCATGGCGGACGTCGTGATGGACGCGGAGGCGACCGCTACGCACGAGCTCTCGATGAGCTTCCCCGTCGGGATCGAGGTGACGGTCCCGGGCGACGAGCCGATCCAGGTCTCGGGCGCCACGAGCGGGCCGGGCGGCGCGCTGGTGCTCGCGGAGCCGCTGGTGGTCCAGATCGGCGGGACGGGGCTGCGGATCGGCCACCGTCAGCTCCGGTGGCTCGCGACGGCGGCGGCCGTGTCCGTGTCGCAGGCGCGCCTGCACGCCAACGGCACGGTGGAGCTCGAAGGTGGCGCGCGGAGCGGCCTCGCGCGGATCGCGCAGAGCGGGCTGGACGTCGTCGGCGAGCAGCTCACGGAGCTCGTGTGGACCGCCCCGCACTTCGAGCGCGTGCGCGGGTTCCTGCGGCCGCTGCCAGAGAGCTAGGATAAGGGGAGGCCCCCGGAGGCCGCTTGAAGCTCACTGGTCGTGTCCTGCACCTCGTGGACGACCCGTCCCTCGTCCAGGCCCAGATCGGCGGCCAGGACCTGCCGACCCACCCGACGCAGCCGTATTCGTACGGTGTGAACACGGATCTCATGATCTCGGGCCGCGCGTGCACCTACGGGTACACCGGCGAGATCCTCGGCCCGTACTTCCTCGAGAACTTCCTCGAGGTCGTGCCGCAGGGCGGCGTGCAGGGCGGCGGCTTCCAGGTCATCGTCGGCGGCCACGCGTACGGCTCCGGCTCGTCGCGGGAGGTCGCGGTCGTCGCGCACCAGGGCGCGGGCGTGGAGCTCGTCGTCGCCGACAGCTTCCAGCGGATCTTCCAGGAGAATATGGTGTACTCCGGGATGCCGTTCACGACGGACCGGAGCGTGCTCGATCGCCTCGCGGCGGGCGACGACATCGATCTGACGGCGTTCGCGCGGGATCTCCCGCCGTTCTTCGCGGCGGTGAGCGCGGCGGGCGGCCTCGCGGCGTACGGCACGAAGCTGCTGGCCGGCCAGATCGAGCCGACCTACGACGTCGAAGTGCAGCCGCGGCCGCTGAACATCGCCGAGAAGATCATCGCGCGCCGCACGTGGACGGGCGCCGGCAAGGCCGACGGGATCGCGGCGGTCAAGCCGGGCGATCAGGTGCTGTGCCGGGTCGGCTTCCGCGGCATGCACGAGTACACGGCCGGCATGGTGATGTCGCTGTACGCGGCCGAGTGGGGCAGCGCGCCCGTCGACCGCCCCGAGCAGGTCGCGGCGTTCGAGGACCACTTCGTGCTGATCTCGCACGATGCGGTCCCGGCCCAGGCCAAGAAGGAGCGCCTCGCGTCCGCCATGCAGCTCACGGCCGAGATGGTGGAGGTCTGCGAACGCAGCGGGATCCGCCTGCACGGCCCCGGCCGCCCGTTCCCGCCCGGCGTGTGCCACCGCGTGGTGGTGGAGGATTATGCGCTTCCGGGCGACATCGTCATCCTCACGGACAGCCACACGCCCACGGCCGGCGTGCTCGACGCGTTCGCGTTCGGCGTCGGCTCCACGGCGATGGCGTTCTCGCTCCGCACCGGGCTCATCCCGGTCACGGTGCCGAAGGTCATCCGGATCGACGTGCACGGCGAGCCGAAGGGCGGGTTGTCCCCCAAGGATCTCATCCTCCACGTCATCGGCGACGCGTACTTCCGCGACGAGCACTGGCGCGAGAGCCCGACGGACACCGCGATCATCGAGATCGGCGGCCCGGCCCTCGATCACTGGAATGTCGACGAGCTCTCGGTCCTCACGAATATGACGGTCGAGGGCGGCCTGATGACGGGCATCGTCGAGCCGTGCCGGCCGATCGTGGACTTCCTGAAGGCGCGCCGCGGGGTCGACGTCACCGATCTGCTGGTCCATGCCGACCCGGGCGCGTCGTACACGCGGGTCATCCGCATCGATCTGGACGACGTGCCGCTCACGGTCGCGACCCCGGGCGATAGCCGGAACCGCGCTCCGCTCGCCGATCATGGGGATGTCGCGATCCAGAACGTGGTGATCGCGAGCTGCACGGGCGGCTCGTTCACGGACATCGCGGCGGCGGCGGCGGTGCTCAAGGGCCGCAAGCTCGCGCAGGGCGTGCGCCTGACCGTCACGCCGTCGTCCACGGACGTCGCGCGGCAGTCGGAGGAGGCCGGGTACCTGCAGATGTTCCGGGATCTCGGCGCGGTCGTGACCGATCCGGGCTGCGGGAGCTGCATCGGCAACGGGCCGGGGATCCCGCTCCCGGGAGAGACGACCGCGAGCACGACGAACCGGAACTTCGCGCGGCGGATGGGTGCTCCGGGGCCGGTTTACCTCGTGTCTCCGGCGGTGGCGGCGGCTTCTGCGGTGACGGGCAAGCTGACGGATCCGCGCAAGTTGTGAGGATCGAACGATCAGAGCTCTCGCCAAGATAGAAGGCGGCATGCTCGCACTCCTCCTCCTCATCGCCTGCGGCCCGAAGACCTCCGACCCCGCCACGTCCTCAGCAAGGCTGGACTGGCCCTCCCAGTGCCCCGACCCCTCCGACCCCAAGGTGCACTACAAGCACGACACCTGGGCCGACCGCGAGATCTGCCAGCGCATCCGCTTCGGGTGCGACGACGGCCAGGCTCCGATCGAGAGCCCCAACGGCGTCGAGTGCGGCTGCGGGTGCATCGACGTCGCGGGGTGACGCGCCGGGATACGGATCCCGAATGGAACACCTGCTCCGCGTGCGCGGCCTCCCCCAGTGGATCGACGCCGCCCGCCTCCTCGGCCCCGGGTTCACCCCGGACGCCGACGGCTTCGTCGCCACCCACCCCACCCGCGAAGCCGCGGACGTGGAAGCGCGCCTGCGCGGCCTCGGGTTCGGGGGCCACGCGTTGCAGCTCGACATCACGCCGGATCTCCCTCGCGCGGCGGTCCGGGGCGCCCGCCTGGAGGACGCGCGACGGCGCCGCGACACCACGCCCGGCTTCCTCCGCAAGGGCGTGGCCGTGGACGACCAGGGGCGCTGGTCGCTCACGCCGGAGGCTCTGGCCCTCGCGATAGGCCAGCAGGCGGCCGGCAAGCGCGTGATCGACGCGTGCGCGGGCTGCTGCGGCAACGCCATCGGCTTCGCGCGGGCAGGGTGCCAGGTGACGGCGATCGAGGTCGATCCCGGGCGCCTCGGCTTCGCGAAGCGCAACGCCGCCCGGTACGAGGTCGACGTCAAGTTCCTCGAGGGGAAGGCCGAGGATCTGCTGCCCGAGCTCGAAGCCGACCTCGTGTTCATCGACCCGCCGTGGGGCGCGGACGCGCCGGCCGCGGACGTGGGGCCGCTGACCTGGGCGCGGTCCGTTTCGCGGCTGGACGAGCTGCCCGCCCTCCCGCCGATCCTGGCGGCCGCCCGGCGGTTTCCAGCTGTGTGGGTGAAGGTGCCGCCCAGCTTCGACCCCGCGGATCTCCCGGGCTTCACGCCGGATGCCTGGTTCGGCGAGGCCGCGGGGGATCGGCAGCGCGTGAAGTTCCTGCTCCTACGCCGCTGACTTCCCGTCGCGGAACACCCGCACCAGGGGCCGCAGCCGCAGTATCTCCACCGGATCCGCCACCGGCCACCACACGCACGTCGCGGGCGCGCCCTCCACGAGCTCCGGAACCTCCCCGAATGGCAGGTGGTTCTCGCGCCATAGCGTGCGCATCACGCGGTGCATCTCCGCCTCCGACGTGAGCTGCGCAACGTGGACCAGCATGTACGCCGCGTCCACCAGGTTCGCCGTCCCGAGGCGGTACCACGGGTCCTGCACCGAGTCGTGCCCGATGCCGACCGTCGCGCCCGCCGCCCAGAGCTGGTCGACGCGGGTGATCCCCCTGCGACGCGGGTAACCGTCGTACCGGCCCTGGAGCACCACGTTGTCGAGCGGGTTCGCCACGACCTGCACGCCCGCCGTCGCGACGAGCTCGCACACCTTCGCGGCGTACGGGTCGGGGTAGCTGTGCATCGCCGTGCAGTGCCCCGCGACCACGCGCCCGCCCAGCCCGCGGTCGATGGCCTCCGCGCACACGACCTCGAGGTTCCGGGACCCCGGGTCGTCCGTCTCGTCACAGTGGAAGTCGAGGCGCAGGCCCGTCTTCTCCGCGAGATCGTACGCGAGGCGCACGCTCGCCCAGCCCTCCTCCGTCGTCCGCTCGAAGTGCGGGATGGCGCCGACCGCGTCCACGCCGAGGCGCACGGCCTCCTCCCACTGCTCCCGGCGGCCGGGGGCGCGCAGGATCCCCTCTTGCGGGAACGCGACGATCTGGACCTCCACCCGGCCCTTCCACGCTTCCCGCAGCGCGATCAGCGCCTGCACCGCCACGAGCGAGCCGGTGTCCACGTGCGTGCGCACCCGGAGCGTCCCGTGGCGTTCGTACCACCCGAGCACGATCCCCGCGCGCTCGATGACGTCCTCCGCCGTCAGATCCCCTCGGACCGACGCCCAGTTCGCGATGCCCTCCCGCAAGGTGCCGGACCGGTTCGGCGTCCGCGCGCCCAGGAGCACGGCGTCGAGGTGCACGTGCGGCTCGGCCATCGGCGGGGTGAGGGCGCCGCCCTCCAGGACCTCCTCGCCTGATCCCGGCGAGAGCGTGCCCGCCGGCGCGATCCGCTCGATCGTCGCCCCGATCCGCACGTCCTTGCGGTCCCCGTCGAGCCAGGTGTCGCGCAGCAGCATCCGCCCTCCCAGATGGTTATATCCAGAACTTGCACCCCGACCCGCCCAGCCCCTGGCCCGCCGCGGACACCCCAGAGGCCGCCGCGGCCTTCCTACGTGACGACGCCGCCCTGCGCCCCGGGGTGGACGCCATCTGCGCCGCCAACGGCCTCGCGTGCCTGCCGATCACCCGCTTCGCCGCGGGGTCGCTCCCGGTGTACGCCATCGGGACCGAGCGCGTGCTCAAGGTCTACCCGCCGCCCTGGTCCCACGAGCAGCGCCGGGAGGCCCTCGTCCTCTCGGTGCTCGGCGGGCGGCTCCCCATCCCGACGCCGGCGCTGATCGTCACGGGTGATCTGGCGGGTTGGACCTGGTGCCTGATGGTCCAGCTCCACGGCGCGAGCCTCGCGGCCCGCTGGTCCGCGCTGGACGACCGCGCCGCCGTCGCCGCAGCCGTCGGTCGCTGCCTCGCGGCGTTGCACGCCGTGGACGACCCGCGCCTCGCCGATCTCGACCGGGAGGGGATCGAGGGCGAAGATCCCGCCGCCTTCCTGGACGTACAGCGCCGGACGGCCGTGGACCGTCAGCGCGCTCGGGGCCTCGACGACGCCTGGCTCGACCAGATCTCCGGCTTCCTCGAAAGGAATCCCGTCCCCGCCGGCCCGCCCGTACTGCTGCACACCGAGCTGATGCGCGACCATCTCCTCGTGGACGTGGCGTCCGACCGGCTGACCGGCCTGTTCGACTTCGAGCCGTCCATGCTCGGGCCCGCCGAGTACGAGCTGTCGTCCGTTGGCCTGTTCGTCACGGGCGGAGACCCTCGCCTCTTCCGGATCCTTCTCCTCGCGTACGGCCTGCAACCCGCAGATCTCGGGCCCGAGTTCGAGCGCCGGATCCTCGCTTGCGCGCTGCTCCACCGGTACAGCAACTTCCCGTGGTACCTCCGCCGCGTCCCGCCGCCGCCCGGAACGGCCACCCTGGAGGATCTCGCCCGGGCGTGGTTCGGAACCTAACAAAAAACGCTCCGGAACATCGAATGATGTCATGCCGTGTCGCGTCCTCGAATGAGGAGGACACCATGAAGCGCGCCCTGCTGCTGCTCGCCGGCCTGCTGCCGGCATCCTGTGAGATCGCCACGGGATCCTTGAACGAAGTCGTGAACGACGCGATCGAACAGTGCGCCACGGCCTGCACCCACATCGAGGAGTGCTCCGCGACCCCGCCCGTGCCGCAGTTCGGCAACTTGGGCACCGCCACGACCGGGGAAGAAGGCCTCGATTGCGCCGTCGGCTGCGTGGCGGAGGACCGCGAGCTCCGCGGCTACTCCGACTGCCAGATCGAGTGCATCGTCGACGCCGCCTGCGGGAAGATCGAGGACTGCTGGGACCCGAAGTCCGACCGGTACGCGACCTTCTGCCTCGATGGCCGCGATGTCCCTGAGGTCGACGTGCCCGCGGAGCAGGCCGATCCTAGCAACGGCAGCGTGAGCGGCAGCGACGAAGCGGATCACATCTTCGAGGACCCGGCCGTCGCCATCGCGGTCGAGGACGCCGGCGGCGGCTTCGTCGTGAACTTCGGCGACGAGCCGCCGCGCCTCGTCGGGAAGTACGATGTGGACGGCCGCATCGACGAGAGCTCGAACGCCCGCGCGGTCGGCTCCCGGATCGACACGTCGATCTGCTTCTGGGACTACACGGAGACCGACGGCGGCGTCGTCGTCACGTACTGCGAAGACGGCGTGCCCGGAGAGGACAGCGCGCCGCTCACCGGCACGAACGACGCCTTCACAGTCTACTTCGAGTACCCGGGCCAGGCGACCGTCCTGTTCTCCGGCTCCATCCGCGAGGACGGCACGCTCTCCCAGGTCGAGGCCCTGGTCGTCTACACGTACACCACGGACGTCTGGGAGCTCTCGCACACCGACTGGGTGCCGGCGGGCGACTGCGACTCCTGCTTCTAGGGGCTCGACACGCGCCTCCGCCATCCTGTAGGCTCTTCCCCTGGAGAGCCCGCAATGCAGTCGATCCTCATCCGGGGCGGCACCGTCGTCACGGCAGACGGTGAGTCGCGCCACGACGTCCTGATCGTCGGCGAGCAGGTTGCAGAGGTCGGAGCGGATCTCTCGGCGCCCGCAGGCGCACGCGTCATCGACGCCGGCGGCGCGTACGTGATCCCCGGCGGCATCGACCCACACACCCACATGGAGCTGCCGTTCATGGGAACGGTAGCTTCGGAAGACTTCTTCACGGGGACGTCCGCGGCGGCGGCCGGCGGCACGACGACGAGCATCGACTTCGTCATCCCGGACCCGAAGCAGTCGCTGCTCGAAGCGTTCCGCAACTGGAGCGGGTGGGCCGAGAAGGCCGCCTGCGACTACAGCTTCCACGTGGCGGTCACGTGGTGGAGCGAGCAGGTCAAGGAAGAGATGGGCATCCTCGCCCGCGAGCACGGCGTCAACAGCTTCAAGCACTTCATGGCGTACAAGAACGCGATCATGTGCGACGACGAGACGCTCGTGAACAGCTTCAAGACCGCGAAGGAGCTGGGCGCGCTGTGCACGGTCCACGCGGAGAACGGCGAGCTGGTCTACACGCTCCAGAAAGACATCTTCGACGCTGGCTTTCACGGACCGGAGGGCCACCCCCTCTCCCGCCCGCCGGAGGTCGAGGGCGAGGCCGCCAACCGCGCCATCCGCATCGCGGAGGTGCTGGGCGTGCCGCTCTACCTGGTGCACACGTCGTGCATCGACGCGCTGGAGGCGATCGCCCGCAGCCGGATGGAGGGCCAGCGCGTGTTCGCGGAGGTCCTGGCACAACATCTCGTCATCGACGACAGCGTGTACCGCAACCCGGACTGGGACGCGGCCGCTCACTACGTCATGAGCCCGCCGTTCCGGAGCAAGGAGCACCAGGACGCGCTCTGGAAGGGCCTGCAGGCCGGAATGCTGCAGACCACCGCGACCGACCACTGTTGCTTCCGCACCACGCAGAAGCGCGCGGGAATCCACGATTTCCGCAAGATCCCGAACGGCACCGGCGGCATCGAGGACCGGATGGGTGTCCTCTGGCACCACGGCGTGCGTACGGGCCGGCTGACGCCGAGCGAGTTCGTCGCGACCACGTCCACGAACGCGGCGAAGATCTTCAATATCCACCCGAAGAAGGGTACTGTCGCCCCGGGCGCGGACGCCGACCTCGTCGTCTGGGACCCGAACCTCACCCGGACGATCTCGCGCGGCACGCACCACCAGAACATCGACTTCAACATCTACGAGGGCATGCAGATCACGGGCAACGCCGCGATCACGCTGTCCCGCGGGCTCGTGGTGTGGGAGAACGGGAAGCTCTCGACGGTGCGCGGCCGCGGCCGGTACGTCCCGCGCCCGTGCTTCGCGCCGTTCTGGGGCAGCCAGAAGCTCCGCAACGCCCAGCCGAAGCCGGGTCCCGTCGTCCGCCACCTCCAGGAGCGCTGAAGTGCTGACCTCTCCCTTCGAAGCCCGGTCCTATGCGTTCCACCCCTGGACGGACGCGCGCAACGTCATCGGCGGCAAGGTGGTCGACCCGTCCGGAACGGACGTCCTGCCCATCGTCAACGCCCGGCACGGCAAGCCGATGGCGCACGTCCGCATGTCCACGGCCGCCGACGTCGACGCCGCGGTACAAGCCGCCGCGATCGCCCAGAAGGCGTGGGGCGAGTGGCCCATGCGCGAGCGCGCCCAGGTGCTTTACCGCGCCCGCGAGCTCATGGTGCGCGACATGGAAGAGCTCGCCTGGCTCGTCTCGCACGAGAACGGCAAGATCCTGAGCGAGGCCCGCGCCGAGATCGAGAAGGGCATCGAGTGCACCGAGTTCGGGTGCTCGCTCCCGAACCTCGCGGCCGGCCAGCAGCTGGAGGTGAGCCGCGGCGTGCGCTGCGAGCTGGTGGACGCGCCGCTCGGCGTGGTTGCCGGCGTCACCCCGTTCAACTTCCCGTTCATGGTCCCGCTGTGGATGCTCCCGCAGGCGCTCGTGGGCGGCAACGCGTTCATCCTCAAGCCGAGCGAGCGCGTTCCGCTCTCGTCGATGAAGATCGCGGACCTGTTCCGCGAAGCCGGGCTTCCGGACGGCATCCTCAGCCTGGTGCAGGGCGGCCGGGAGGTCGTCGAGGCCCTGTGTGACCACCCCGGCATCCAGGCGCTCGCGTTCGTCGGGTCCACCAAGGTCGCGAAAGCCGTGTACGGCCGTGCCTGTTCTAATGGAAAGCGGGCGTTGTGCCTGGGTGGCGCGAAGAACCACCTCATCGTCGTGCCGGACGCGGACGTGGACGTGGCGGTCGAGAACATCGTCGCTTCCTACACCGGCTGCGCGGGCCAGCGGTGCATGGCCGCGAGCGTCGTGCTGGCGGTCGGCGACGTCGACCACATCATCGACGAGGTGAAGCGTCGCTCCCAGAAGATCGTGCTCGGGCGCGACCTCGGGCCGGTGACGACGGCGGGCGCGAGGGACAAGATCGAAGGCTATGTGGCCGACGCGCAGAAGCGGGGTGCGAAGCTGATCCTCGACGGGCGCGGCCAGTCCGGCGGCGACGACGGCGGCTATTGGGTCGGCCCGACGCTGCTCGACGGCGTCTCGCCCGACATGCCCGCCGGCTGCGAGGAGATCTTCGGGCCCGTGCTCTCGATTATCCGCGTGGCGAACCTCGAGGAGGCGCTGGCCATCGAGAACGGCAACCCGTACGGCAACGCTGCCGCCGTGTACACCACGAGCGGCGAGGTCGCGCGCCGCGTGATGGGCCGGGCGCAGGCCGGGATGTGCGGCGTGAACGTCGGCGTGCCGGTCCCGCGCGAGCCGTTCGGCTTCGGCGGCTGGAACGACTCGGCGTTCGGCCACGGGAACCTGACCGGCTGGGACGGCTACCGGTTCTGGACGCGGCAGCGCAAGATCACGACGAAGTGGGCCCGGCAGTCAGACACCAACTGGATGTCGTAGGAAGATCGCCATGGACACCCAGCAGATGATCGACCTCTGCCTGAAGCACACCATGTTCTCGTGGTCTGCGAACGGCAAGGTGAGCCCCATCGCGTTCGACCGCGCAGAGGGCATCTACTTCTACGAGCCCAGCGGGAAGCGCTGGATCGACTGGAACAGTCAGCTGATGTCCGTGAACATCGGGCACGGGCACCCGGCTGTGAAGGCCGCGATGAAGGACGCCGTCGAGCGCGTCATCTTCGCCGGTCCGTCCATGGCGACAGAGGTGCGGGCGCGCCTGGGCCAGCGGCTGTCGCGAATGGTGCCGGGTGACATCGACACGTTCTTCTTCACGCTGGGCGGCGCGGAAGCGAACGAGAACGCCATCAAGGCCGCGCGGCAGTTCACCGGGCGGCAGAAGATCCTGGCGCGGTACCGCAGCTACCACGGCGCCACCAACGGCGTGATGCAGCTCACCGGCGATCCGCGCCGCTGGCCGAACGAGCCGGGGATGCCGGGCGTCGTCCATGTGATGGACCCGATCCCCCTCGACCACAGCTTCGGCGACGACGACGAGGAGATCGTCCGGAACAACCTTACCTACCTGGAAGAGGTCATCCAGTTCGAAGGGCCGCACACCATCGCCGCCATGTTCATCGAGACGGTGACCGGCACGAACGGCATCCTCATCCCGCCCAAGGGCTACCTGAAGGGCCTGAAGGCGCTGCTGCAGAAGTACGGGATCCTCCTCGTCTGTGACGAGGTCATGGCCGGCTTCGGCCGCACCGGGAAGTGGTTCGCGTTCGAGCACGGCGACATCGTGCCGGACATCGTGACGATGGCGAAGGGGCTCACGAGCTCGTATGCGCCGCTCGGGTGCATGGGCGTGAGCGCGCCGATCGCGGCGTACTTCAAGGACAACGTGTTCTGGGGTGGCCTGACGTACAACGCGCACCCGTGGTGTCTCGAGGTCGCGATGGCGGTCCTCGACGTCATGGAGAACGAGTCGCTCGTCGACCGCAGCGCGCGGATGGGGGAGGTCATGCGCGGGCACATGGCGCGCATGGCGGAGAAGCACCCGTCGATCCGGGAGCACCGCAACATCGGCCTGTTCGGGATCATCGAGCTCGGCGACCCGAAGACGGGCAAGCGGCTCGCGGGGTACAACCAGACACATCCCGTGATGGTTGACATCGGCAAGTATTTCAAGGAACACGGGCTGTATGCCCTCGTCCAGGGGACCGCGTTCATGTGCAACCCGCCGCTGTGCATCACGGCCGAGCAGCTCGAGGAAGCGTTCGTCATCATCGACGGCGCCCTGAACCTCGCCGACGCCGCGGTGCGCGCATGAGCCGTCTTCCAGAAGGTCGTACCGAGCAGGCCTTCGACGAGTACAAGCCGCCCTACAACGCCCTGCAGGCGGAGGTCGAGGCGAACCGCTGCCTGTTCTGCTACGACGCGCCGTGCATCAAGGCGTGCCCCACCGCCATCGACATCCCGGGGTTCATCCGGAAGATCGCGACGGGCAACGTGCGCGGGTCCGCGAACACCATCTTCCAGGCCAACATCCTCGGCGCGAGCTGCGCGCGGGTCTGCCCGGTCGAGGTCCTGTGCGTCGGCGACTGCGTATACAACGAGATGGGGGTTCTGCCCATCCAGATCGGCAGGCTGCAGCGGTTCGCGACGGACGCGGCCTATGCAAACGAATGGCACGACTTCGTAGCGGGTCCGGACACCGGCAAGAGCGTGGGCCTGATCGGCGCGGGCCCCGCGTCGTTGTCGGCGGCGCACCGGCTCCGGCGCTTCGGCCACGCGGTCACGCTCTACGAGAAGCGCGACGTCACGGGCGGCCTGAACACTACCGGCATCGCGCCCTACAAGATGGCGGCCGAGGACGCCCTCGACGAGGTCGAGTGGATTCGCAGGATCGGCGGGATCGATGTGGTGCGGGCTTCGATCCCCGTGGATCTCACGTGGGACGCGCTGCTCGAGCGCCACGACGCGCTGTTCCTCGGGTTCGGGCTCGGGCCGGACTCGGCGCTGCTCGCGGAGGGTGAGGCGCTCCTCGGCGTGGAAGGGGCGGTCTCGTGGATCGAGCAGATGAAGCTCGGGAGCGTGGGCCTCGACGGGATCCGGCGCGCGGTGGTGCTCGGCGGCGGAAACACGGCGATGGACGCGCTCCGCGAGCTGTGCGGGCTCGGCGTGCCGGACGTGACGATGATCTACCGCGGCACGGACGTCGGCATGAGCGGCTACGCGCACGAGTGGGAGGCCGCGAAGAAGCTCGGCGCCAAGGCGATGTGGATGACGGCGCCCACCGGGTTCGACGGATCTGCCAGGGTCACCGGGGTGAAGTGCGTGATGGTTGACGGAAGCAAGCAGATCGTGCCGGGGACCGAGCACGTGGTGCCGGCGGACCTCGTGCTGCTCGCGATCGGGCAGAGCAAGCTCGGATCGCTCGTGGCGGGGATACCGGGCGTCGCGACGGACCGGGGCCGCATCGTCACCACGGCGGGCGGGCGCACGGGCCACCCGCGCGTATTCGCCGGCGGCGACTGCGCGAACGGCGGGAAGGAGGTCGTCAACGCGGCCGCAGAGGGGCGTGACGCAGCGTTCGCCATCCATGAGCAGATCCTGGCGGGAGGTGTCTGATGGCCGATTTGACCTCGAACACCGGCGGCATCGTCTCGCCGAACCCGTTCTGGCTCGCCAGCGCGCCGCCCACCAACTCGGGCGGCCAGATCATGCGCGCGTTCGACGCCGGCTGGGGCGGGGCGGTCTGGAAGACCCTCGGCCAGCCGATCCAGAACGTGAGCAGCCGGTTCGGCGCGATCAAGTGGAAGGGCGCCGGCGGCGTCGGCTTCAACAACATCGAGCTCATCACGGATCGGCCGCTCGAAAGCAACTTCCGCGAGATCGCGGAGGTCAAGAAGCGCTTCCCCAAGCACGCCGTCATCGTCAGCCTGATGGTGGAGACGCGCGAGGAGTGGCGCGAGATCATCGCGCGGTCGGAGGACGCGGGCGCGGACGGCCTCGAGCTGAACTTCGGCTGCCCGCACGGCATGTGCGAGCGCGGCATGGGCTCCGCCGTCGGCCAGGAGCCAGCGGTCAACGAGCGGATCACGGGCTGGGCGAAGGAGTTCGCGAAGGTCCCGGTCCTGGTCAAGCTGACGCCGAACGTCGGTGACATCCGCCCGCACGGCCTCGCGGCGCAGCGCGGCGGCGCGGACGGCGTGAGCCTGATCAACACGATCAAGTCGATCATCGGGGTGGACCTCGACAGCTTCGTGCCGCAGCCCATGGTCGGTACCCGGTCGAGCAACGGCGGCTACTGCGGGGCGGCCGTGCGGCCCATCGCGCTGCACATGACGGCGGCGCTCGCGCGGGACGAGCGGTTCAACCTCCCGATCAGCGGCATCGGCGGCATCACGAACTGGCGGGACGCGGCCGAGTTCATCCTCCTCGGCAGCTCGAGCGTGCAGGTGTGCACGGAGGTGATGCTCAAGGGCTTCCGGATCGTCGAGGACATGATCGAGGGTTTGAACGGCTATATGGACGAGCGCGGCTTCGCGAGCCTGGACGCGATGGTGGGCAAGGCCGTCCCGGCCTACGAGGACTGGGGCAACCTCGACCTGAACTTCGAGACGGTCGCGAAGATCGACGCGAATGTGTGCATCGGCTGCCAGCTGTGCCTGGTCGCGTGCCAGGACGGCGCACACCAGTGCATCCACCCGAACCCCACCGGCTCGCGCGTCCCCGTCATCGACGAGTCCGAGTGCGTGGGCTGCAACCTCTGCCAGATCGTGTGCCCGGTCCCCGGCTGCATCACGATGGAGGAGGTCCCGAACGGTTACGCGCCTGCGACCTGGAATATGCACGTCGAATCCGGCGCCGAGCTGCGCCCCAAGAAGGGAAGCCACTAGCGGGGAGGTCCGGTGGAGCCGCGACCTCTGACTGTGGCCGCCGTGCTCGCAGCTGCGCTCGCGGGCACGCTGGTCGCGACCGTCGCGGTGAACGCGGCGCTCCGCCGGTACGTGGGCATCCCGGTCGTGCGGGACGCGCACTGGCTGGAGCTGCCGGAAGGCCCGGCGATCCTGGTGGATGGCTACGAGACGGGTGACGGGTCGAGCGGCTATCGGTGGGCGCTCGTGGACGCGCGGTCGGGGGATGTGCTCGATCGCGCGGACTACGCGAAGTCGAAGCTTGCATCTGGTCTCCCGGGCGCGCCGCAGGTGGTGGCCGCCGGCGGGCCGCGGGCGCTCGTGGAAACGGGGGAGGGGATCCGGCTCGTGGACTGGTCGCTCGGCGACCCGGAGGCCGACCCGGCCGCGGTGTTCCCGCAGATCGCGCGTCCGTGGCGGATCCTGGCGGGGAGCGCGCCCGGCGTGGCCGTGGTGGAGGGCGCGGACGGGGCGCGGTGGGAGGTCGATCTCGCCGCCAGCGCCGCGCACCCCACGACCGAGAGCGTGCCGCTCGGGAGCCCGTACCGCCGTTGCTCGACCGACGCCGACGGCCCCCTCTGCGACGAGCGCACCTCGAAGAACGCGGCGTTCCCGGGCGGCGACCCGCTGGTGGTGCGCACGGACGGCGGCTCCGTGGTGCTCGCGCGCCTGGCCGACGGAAAACCGGTCTGGACCTGGGATTCTGGCGCCGCGGGCGACGTCGAGGTGTTCGGCGGCGAGACCGGGGGGTTCGTGGTGCGGATCGGGAACCGCCTCGTGGCGCTCGCGGGGGACGGGACGCGGGTGTGGGAGCGTCGCCTGTGACGGGTCCGGTGAACGAACTGGGTCTGTCGCCGCTCGAGATCGAGTGCCTGCGAGCCGTCTGCGCGTCCCGCTGGCCAGACGTCGACCTGGACGCAGTCCGCGTACTGGGGCGCGCGAACACGGGGGTCGGAAAGTTCGTGATGCTCCAGGATGCCAACCAGGGACTACTGCCAGACGGATGGTACGAAGCGAGCAATCAGACGCTTTGGATGGAGGGGCTGGTCCATCCGCTCGACTTTGTCCTGATGGTAAGGGAAGGGCGGATGCACATGCTCGAGCTGGTCAGCGCCAGCCCGTCGTGGGATGGCGTGGAGCGCCCCTGGCGCGTGGAGACGTGGTGACCGGTGCACACCGCGCTGGCAGCGGCCGGCAGTGGGTGGTGGGATGTACGTGCCGCGTGCCCGCGCGAGGGGGACCGAGGGGCGCCCGCGGTGAGCGGGCGGTCGCCGACCGGCCAGCCACCTCCCGCCGCAGCGGCAGCCGTCGGAACGGGCGGCGACGGAGGGCCTCCGGCCCGACCCCGGAGGGAGACCGACGGCCGCAGGCCGGCGCGCCCATCTCCCCACCTGGCCGCGCGAATGGTAGCATCCCCCATGACCGCGGACATCGTCGTTCTCCGCATGCCGCTCTACAAGAACCCGTTCCTGTGGCTCGGCGGCGCGAGCGGGCTGACGCTCACGGCCGCGATCGCCTCGGACGAGGGGACGCTCTCGGCGCCGGTGCTCGTGAGCGCGGGGATCACGGCGGCGCTGGTGTTCTTCGCCGTCCTGTTGTACAGAGCGAAGCTCACGATCGGGCCGGTGGGGTTCCGGGAGCAGATGCCGTTCTGGCTCGACGTCGAGTACACGTGGGCGGACGTCTCCGCGTTCTACATCCGCACCGACGAAGAGGCGCTCGACGCGATCGCCTACGTGGTGGACGGCGGCCAGCAGATCGTCGCGGGGGCATACCCGGGGTCGCTCCTGGGCCTGTGCGAGCGCCTGAACGTGGCGCGGGAGCGGGCGCTGACTCGAGAGGTTCGAACGTAGATCTGGGGGGCTCGAGCCCATGCCGGTCTGGCGGGGCTCCGGTCCGTGCGCTCCGACAGCGGACGCCGCGGGGCCGCGGAGAGGATCGGACATTCATCGTCTCGAAGGCGGGGCGCCAGCGCCCAGGCGGCCGATCGCGCCCGTGCCCCGCCCTCCGCCACGAGATTGACACGCGCCTGACGAAGACAAATCCGGCGGATCGTAGGAGCGCGGTGGTATCTTCTCCGCCTGGGGGGTGGTCATGCACCGTCGCGAGTTCCTCAAGCGCGGAGCCGGCGTAGCCGGTCTGGGGTTGCTACCCGCGCCAGCGTTCGCGTCGTTCGGGGACGCCCCCGACGTGGCGAGCATCGGCCAGCTGCTCGGGCCGGGAGACCGAGCTGAGCGGTGCCTGGAGGTCTACCTCTACGGCGGCATCGCGTCGTTCGAGTCCTTCTACGTAGCGGAGGACAACGGCCGCCCCGACGACCCGGATCCGGCGCTGCGGAAGACCCAGTGGTACCTCTTCAACGAAGAGCACCAGCAGGTCTTCGGCAACGACTGCAACCTCGGCGACGACCCGAGCACCTGGCTGACCGAGCTCGGGGTCGACTCCGCGGGCAAGACCATCAAGATCGGCCCGATGGCGCAGGCGCTCGCCACGCGGACGGACATCCTCGACCGCACGCGCGTGGTGGTGCTCCGGCACGACTTCGAGCCCCACGAGTCCGCGGTCCCCCAGGCCATGTGCGGATTGCGGCTCGGTAACCCGCGTATGGCGGGCTTCGGCGCGCACGTCCAACGGTACTGGCAGGAGCGGGACGCCACGGGCCGCGTCGTGCCGTTCAGCTTCGTGTTCACGCCGAGCCAGGCGACCGCCCAGTTCAACACGCAGACCGCCATGAGCGTCGGCATGCACCCGGGGTCGGCCCGGCCGCTGAACATCAAGGCGTCGGACAACATGAACCTGTCGGAGCTCCTCGGGCGCGAGCTCATCGGGGCGGACGCCGACCGGGTGAACGCGCTCATGCAGCGCTACGCCTCCAGCGGGGCGGGCCGCTACGTGGATTCCACCGGGGCGCCCCTGCGGAGCCGCGCGGTCGCCGAGCATCAGTTCGCGATCGACGCGCTCGCCAACGCGCCGGCGCTCCAGAGCGTGCTCCCGCCGACCATGTTCGTCGTCGAGAACGGCAGGGTGTGCGGCGTCACGCGCACCGGGACCTCCGCCATGGTGCTCGACGCGAGCATCGACCTGCTCACGAACCCCGTGACGCCCGCGAAGTACGTGTCCTGCGTCGACGGCGGATCCGAGTTCTACGGCGATCTCCCGTACGATACGCACAGCGCGCACCTGTCCATCGTCTCGAAGAATATGTCCACGCTGTTCAAGCGGCTCGCCGCGCGGATCAACGAGCCCGGCGAAGGCGACCCGACCAAGCTCGACCTCGACGACACGCTCATCATCATCACGGCCGAGTTCGGCCGCACGCCGTACGCCCAGTTCGAAGGCGCCAACGGGACGAACCACCACCCCCACGGGTACGTGAGCGTCCTCATCGGCGGGCCGGTGCAGAAGGGCGTGACCGGTAGCATCGGGCCGGACGGCTACGGCGAAGACTACGTGACCCCGGCCGAGTTCCGGGCGGGCGCGCTGGCCGCCCTCGGCATCTATCCGTTCGCTGCTGACTCCTTCGCCGTGGGTGACCTGCCGAACAGCGGCGCGCCGAACGAGCTCGACAGTCTGGTGTGGCTCAACGAGCACATCCTCGGGAGGGTGTGATGATCCTGCTCCTCACCTTGTTCTCTTGCGGTGGCGACGTCGTGAAGCCGGGCAACCCGCCGGGCACGGACGATCCGCCGATCGTCGACGGGACGACCACCCCCCCCGAGCCGACCGTCCCGGTCGAGCCCGAGCTCCCCGAATCCTGCGACGCGGGCGACGAGATCTGGGTCCAGCGCGTGTTCCCGCTCGTCCTGGGCCGCCGGGCGGAGGGCGCCGCGGAGGTCGGCATGTGGACCGAGATGGTCCGCCTGCACGGGCGCGCCGAGACCGTCCGCGCGCTCAGCCGCGACGGGGCGTTCCAGCAACACTGGAAGTCGTTCCTCCTCGACACGCTCAAAGTCGCGCGCACCGGCGCGGACTTCGACGCCGACTGCTGGGAGTACGGCGATCTCGCCGTCCACGACGGGTCGCTCGCCGAGTTCGTGCGGGACACGGACGCGGACGAGGATATGTTCGGCAAGCCCTGGAATATGGCGGATCTGACGATCGACGCCCTGGTGCTCGACGACATCTCCGTGCTGTACCGCGCCAACGTGTTCGCGCGGACCAACTATGTGCCGTACTGCGGGAACAACACGGGTCCGGAGCAGATCGAGGGCGAGCGGCGCGTCGCGCTCGGCGACGACTTCCTCTCGACCTACACGAACCGCAACCTCACCTGCGTGACCTGCCACAACTCCGAGTACTCGGTCACGGACGACGTGGATCCGGCGCTCGACCGCACGTGGGGCGAGCCCGCCTTGTTCGAGAAGGCGATGTTCGGCGACTCGTACGGCCCGACGGATGTAGACGGCTTCTACTCGGCGTTCAAGTTCGAGGGCGTCGTACAGGACGAGTTCGGCGGCGGCGGCGGCGGCGACTTCACGGCGGAGCCCTGGGGCTGGGCGCAGTCCTGCGGGCAGTTCGATCGGAAGCCGCCGGTCAACGACTTCCTCGGGATCGGGGACGGCTACTTCCTGGGGGACATTAGCGCCAAGACGTCCCTGTGGGAGGTGGAGGCTTCGCTGCAGGAAGGAATCGACGACCTGGGCGCCACCGGGCTCGTGATCGAGGCCGACGGCACCGTGAGCCCCGAGCAGGCCCTCGCGTGGCTCACGGCGAAGAACCTGGTGGACCAGGTGTGGACGGTGGCATTCGGCCGCGCGCTGACGCTGCCGTACGGCTTCTCGCGGAACGAGCCGCAGCAGGTCCGCCTGCAGGCGCTGACGGAGCAGTTCGCGACGGACGGCTGGTCGCTGCGCGAGCTGCTCGTGGGAATCTCCACGGACCCGTACTTCAACGCCGGCCTCCCCGCGACCTGCGGTGGACCGGCGTACGGGATGGACCCGGTCGTGGACCCGTACACGCCGGACGACCCGGACCCGGCGATCCAGGGCAACGGGCCCGGCGATCTCGTGCACAGGCACCGCGCGCGGACCTTGCTGCAGAGCGCCAACCATGCGCTCGGCTGGGGCGACCCGGAGGCGTTCTTCAACGCCGGCGGGTTCGCCGACGCCGGCGAGGAAGATCTGCAGGAGGCCGTCGGCGTGTTCCTGAGCAGCGCGCAGGCGGGCTTCAACGGCATCGACTTCCAGGGGCTGCTGGCGTGGGAGTCCACGTACGGCCTGTGCAGCGACGACAGCGTCCCGCGGGACATGATCGCGCAGGTGATGGCGGACGGCGTGGCGCAGTCCGCGACCGTGGAGGACGCAGCGCTCACGATCAAGGACCGCCTGGTCGGCCGCGGGAGCTGGGAAGACGCCGACGAGACCGCGGACGTGGAGGCGTTGCTGGGCACGAGCCTGTCGACCCCGCTCGCGGACCTGTCGGCCGGCAGCCCAGTCCCCCGCAACCTGCGCCTGTTCTGCGGCCTGCTCACGGTTTCGCCGGAGTTCCAGCTCGCGGGCGAGCCGCAGCCGGTCGGACCGATCCCGAAGATCGACCTGGGTCGCGGCCTCGCCTGCGACCGCCTGGTCGAGCTGTGGGACCGCCAGGGCGTGGACGTGGACTGCGTGGACGCCTTCCCCGTCGAGTAGGGTGTCCGGTCGGCCAGCAGCCTAGACGGACCCGTGGTGGAGCGCGTACAGCGCGCCCTGCGGGTCCGTGAGCATGGCGACGACGCCGCCGCCCGGGATCTCCATCGGTCCGCTGAGGAGGGTAGCCCCGGCTTCCTGCGCGGCGGCGACGGCGGTGGGCACGTCCTCTACGTGGAAGTACTGGCACCACGCCGACCGGGGCGTTCCCGGCGGCAGGCCCATGAAGCCGGCCAAGCCGCTGGTCCCCGGCGTGCCCACGATCCGGTACGCCCCCATGTCCCCCATGTCCATGCGCGAGAGCTCCACCCAGCCGAACAGCGCGGCGTAGAAGCGGAGCGCGGCGTCCGGGTCGGATGTCATGAGCTCGGACCACGCGACCTCTCCCCGGCCGGGCTGCGGCTTGGGCTCCGTGGGGTTCGCGGTATGGAACGCGGCGAACACCGCCCCCGTGGGGTCCTCCAACACCGCCCAGCGGCCCGTACCCGGAGCGGTCACGGCCGGGGTGACCAGCTTGCCGCCCAGCGACTCCGCGAGCGCGACGGTGGCGTCCACGTCCGCCGTGGTGTGATACCCGATCCAGTGCGGCCCGTCCCCCGCCGCGCGCCCGCGCTCCGGCGCGTCCATCACGCCGCCGACGAGCTGCTCCGCGCCCTTGAGCATGGTGTACGTGAAGCCTTCCCCCTGGAAGTCTTCGCGGGTGAAGCCGACGACCCTGCCGTAGTGGGCCAGGGCGTCTGCCACGCTGGAGGTGACGAGATCGAGCCAGATGATGCGGCCGTCGGAAACGGACATGGAGAGCTCCAGGGAGAAGGTGGGCGTGACAACGGTCACGCGCGGATTGTAACCATCCGTCCCCAGGCGTCAAGACGTATGTTCAGTGCTGAACGGACGTTACCCGCTCACTCGGCCACCACGGCGTACTCGGCCTCCCACACCTGGCCGGCGTCATCCGTCCAGGTGACGATCACGGTGTCGGCGGTGATCTCCACCTCGCCGTCGGTGATCTCCTGCCCAGCGTCGAGCGGCCAGATGCCGCGCGCGATCGGCCCCGCCTCGCACGCGCAGTTGACGCCGGCGCAGCCCGAGAGCAGGGCGACGAGCACGAGCATCGCCCGCATCACTCACCTCCGAAGGCGATGGTGGTCTCGCTCGACGGGTCGTACAGGCCGCCGTAGTACTCGTTCGCGTAGACCTGGAGCTCGGCGGGCCACAGGGCCTCCGCGGCCGCCTGCTCCTCGTCGCTCGGGGCGCTCGCCGGGTCCACGCGACGCACCTCCACGAGCTCGGCCGTGACCTCGGGGATCGCGCAGTCGCACGCCCCCGCCTGCTCCGGCCACGCCGCCGCCACCAGAGCTCCCACGCCCCCTATCGCGACCCCTGCCACCCAGATCCTCGTCCGCATGCAGACCTCCACCATGGCGGGAAGCAAGTCGGATGCCAATGGTCGCACCCTCGCTTTCAGAGGAGGGTCCAGGCGGTCCGCGACGCCCGTGTCGCGGTCAGCGCCGCCGGCGGATCAGGAACAGGAGCCCGGCGAGCCACGCGACGGAAGGGCCGCGCGCGCTGGCGCAGCCGCAGCTCTTCACCTCGGACTCCGCAACGGGGATCACGTCCACGCCGTCGTCCGCGTCCGGCGTGCCCGTGTCCTCCGGGAGCCAGCCTTCGCCGCCGAGCTGCATGCGGAACGAGGGCGCGGTCGGGTCGTTGCTCTCGAACACCAGCTCCGCGCTCGCGGTGCCCACGAGGGACGGCTCGAAGTCCACGGTCACGCCGTCGAGCCCGGCCGGCGGGATGTACATCCGGTCCGGATACACCGTGAAGCCGGGATCTCCCTCGATCCGGAGCGTGCCGTCCACCGCGAGCTCTCCCGCGTTCGGCAGCGGGAGCTCGAGCGTCCGGCGCTCGCCCACCTGGACCACGCCGAAGTCGTGCGCGTCCAGGGTCGGGCGGAACGCGGGCAGCGGGTGGCTGTACGGCCCGCTGGAGAGCGACTTGACCACGTCGACGTCCACGAGCGTGACCGGGATCGGGAAGGAGATGAGCTGGAAGCTCCCGATCCAGGTGTCTACAGTGGCGGTCGGCTCGAGAACCACCGAGAGCAGGCTGTACGCCTGGACTGCCGCGATCGTCTCGAGGTCCATGGACGCCGGCGACCCCGCCGGGAGCGACGCGGCGGCCGCCGCGCCGTCCGTGAGCTGGAGCCAGGACCCGCCGTCCTGCTGGGTGGTCGTCAGGGAAGTGGCGGTGAACGTGGTCTCCAGGCGGGGCGTGACCTCCACGCTGAGCTGCAGGTCCACGCCCGTGATCACCGCGATGTCGAACTCGAACGGAGGCACGAGCGCCGGATCGTCCACGATCACCGTGATCGGCTGCCCGAGGGCCGGCGGGTCGAAGGTCTCCGTGCCGTCCAGCCGGAGGGTCTGGCCCGCGAGCGGCACCACGTACGTGCCCAGGAGACCGAGGTTGATCTGCGCCTCCGTCGTGATCTCGACGCTCGCCTCCACGTCGAGGTAGCCGCTCCCGGGCGTGCCGGTGATCCCGTGCCCGACGGGCGACCACGTGAGATCGCTGGTCCCGTCCCAACCGTACGAGATCCCGCCCGTCGGCGTCACCGAGAAGCGCACCG
This sequence comes from Klebsiella pneumoniae, assembly GCA_945882675.1. Taxonomy (GTDB): domain Bacteria; phylum Myxococcota_A; class UBA796; order UBA796; genus CANLGQ01. Next base: position 54,460 of record CAMCWU010000001.1, read on the forward strand.
AGATCGGGTCGCTCGGGGAGAGCTGCCAGCCCGTGTCGAACGCGAGGCTCGTGAACACAGGGTCGACATCTTCGAAAGTGACGGCTCGCGGCTCGGACTCCCAGGCCCGGGCTACGGCGGCGAGGAGCAGCAGGCCGGTCAGGACCCCTGCCAGAGCAGGCGCGCCGCGTTCTCACCGGGGTCGCTCGGGTCGAAGAACACCCAGGCCATTCCGCCCTTCGTGATGTCGAACGCCACGATCTCCGTGGTGAGCTGCATGGCGAGGCGCATGGGCTGGCCCGTCGGGGACTGCGGCGCGTCTTCTCCGTGGACCCAGACCGGCGCCCCGGCGACCTTGTCGTAGCGCAGGGTGTCCCAGATCTCCCGGGTGGTCTGCCCGCGCTCCTTGCCGATCCGGAACAGCTCGCGCTCGTCTACCGTCGGATCGAGGCCGAGCCGGACGCGTCGGTACACGCGGACCGTGGGCGGCCCGTCGTACAGGTTGTCGTCGAGCTCGCGGTGCAGGAGCACGCGGTTCGCGCCCTTCCACGGGTCCCAGTCCTCGCATCCGCCGCCGGTCGCGTGGCAGATGAAGATGCTCATCCGCTTGTTCGGACCGAGGTCGAGCCACGGTCCCGTGTCCACCTGCGCCATATGGCACATGGGGGCCTTGCACACCGTGCAACGCGGCCACAGGTGCGCGCGGATGCCGCGAGGGTGGCCTCCGTAGTTCACGATGACGGTCCCGCCGTCCGGCCCCACCGGGACGAGCCGGCGGGAGAGGAGGGCGTCGGTGCGGGGCTCGGAGCTCATCGGTCGGGCGTTCCTCTCGGCGGAGTGTACACCGGTTGATCAGGCCTGGGCTGCGGCGGCCGCGGCCGCGGCCTTCGAGCGGATCAGGTTGAGGGCGGACCCCGCCTTGAACCACTCGATCTGCTCGGCGTTGAAGGTGTGCGCGAGCGGGATGCTCTCGACGGTGCCGTCGGCGTGGGTCAGATCGAGCGTGACCCGCGAGCCGGGGGCCAGCGTCGCGGCGCCGCGGAGCGCGAACCGGTCGTCCTCGCGGACCTTCTCGTAGTCCGCGGGGTCCACGAACGTGAGCGGCAGGAGCCCCTGCTTCTTGAGGTTCGTCTCGTGGATGCGGGCGAACGACCGGACGATGATGGCGCGCGCGCCCATCAGGCGGGGCTCCATGGCGGCGTGCTCGCGGCTGCTACCCTCCCCGTAGTTCTGGTCGCCGACGACGATCCAGCCCTGGCTGGCCGCGCGGTAGCGCTTCGCGAGATCCGGGAAGGAGAGCCCATTCTCGCCGGTCAGCCGGTCCGTGCCCGTGCTGTCGCCGGTGAACGCGCTCATGGCGGTGAGCAGCAGGTTGCCCGAGATGTTCGTGAGGTGGCCGCGGTACTTGAGCCACGGGCCGGCCGCCGAGATGTGGTCGGTCGTGCACTTGCCCTTCGCCTTCACGAGAAGGACGAGATCCGACGGATCCTTACCCTCGAACGCCGGGAACGGCGTGAGCCGCTCGAGCCGTTTGCTGTCCGGCGCGACGACCACGTCCACCGCGTGCCGCTCGGCGAGGGGGGGCGGCGCGACGAACCCGCTCATGCCGGCCTGGAAGCCGTCCTTCGGCAGCTCGTCGCCCGTGGGCGGCGCGAAGCGGAACGGCCCGCTCGGCGTGTCGATCGCGTCCGTCAGCGGGTTGAAGTCGAGGCGGCCCGCGAACGACAGCGCGACCACGATCTCCGGCGAGGAGATGAACGCGTAGGTCGCGGGGTTCGAGTCGTTGCGCGCCTTGAAGTTACGGTTGAAGCTCGTGATGATCGAGTTCTTCTGGCCCTTTACGATGTCGTCGCGCTTCCACTGGCCGATGCACGGGCCGCATGCGTTCGAGAGCACGACGGCGCCGACCGACTCGAGCGCCGCCATCTGGCCGTCGCGCTTGATCGTCTCGTAGATCCGCTCCGAGCCCGGGCTCACCATGAGGGGCACGCGCGCCTTGAGGCCCGCCTTCGCCGCCTGCGCCGCGAGGTTCGCCGCGCGCGACATATCCTCGTACGAGGAGTTCGTGCACGACCCGATGAGCGTGCTCGTGAGCTCGATCGGGTAGTCGTTATTCCGCGCGTCTTCGCCCAGGCGGCCGATCGGGCGCGCGAGGTCCGGCGTGAACGGGCCAACGACGTGGGGCTCGAGGGTGTCGAGGTCGATCTCGATGACGCGGTCGTAGTACGTCTCCGGGTTCGCGTAGGCCTCCGGGTCCGCGCGGAGCATGGCCCGGTGGGCGTCCGCGAGGTCCGCCGCGTTCCCGCGCCCGGTGATCCGCAGGTAGCGGGCCATGTTCTCGTCGTACGGGAAGATCGACGTGGTGGCGCCGAGCTCCGCGCCCATATTCGTGATCGTCGCCTTGGCGGTGCAGCTCAGCGTGTCCGCGCCCGGCCCGAAGTACTCGACGATCGCGTTCGTCCCGCCTTCCACCGTGAGGATGTCGAGGACCTTGAGGATCACGTCCTTGCCGGCGGTCCAGCCGTTGAGAGAGCCCGTGAGCTTCACGCCGATGACGCGGGGGCACAGGAGCTCCCACGGCATGCCGACCATCACGTCCACCGCGTCCGCGCCGCCGACGCCGATCGCCACCATGCCGAGGCCGCCCGCGTTGGGCGTGTGGCTGTCCGTGCCGATCATGAGACCGCCGGGGAAAGCGTAGTTCTCGAGCACGACCTGGTGGATGATGCCCGAGCCCGGCTTCCAGAAGCCCATGCCGTACCGCTGGCCCGCGGTGCGGAGGAACGTGTAGACCTCTCCGTTCTCGTGGTTCGCCGTGGCGAGATCGGCGTCCGCGCCCTTGTGCGCCTGGATCAGGTGGTCGCAGTGGATCGTGGTCGGAACAGCCACTTCGTCCCGGCCGGCGAGCATGAACTGGAGGATCGCCATCTGCGCCGTGGCGTCCTGCAGCGCGACGCGGTCCGGCGCCAGGTACAGGTACGAGCGGCCGCGCTCCCACTCCTGGTTCTCCGGGTCGACCAGGTGCGCCCACAGGACCTTCTCGGCTAGCGTGAGCGGGCGCCCCAGGCGCTCGCGCGCGAGCGCATGGCGGGCTTCGAAGTTGGCGTACAGCCGCTGGGTCGCCGCGATGTCGAACATGGACCGTCCTCCCGGATGCACCGCATCTATGGCGCCGGGGCGGTGGCCGCCACGCGGGGACGAGGACGCGGACCGTTTCCTCCGAGGAAACGTTCGAGCAGCAGCACGGGCGCGCACACCCCATCTGCAGAGGCTACTCGTCGAGCGAAACGTCCGTGATCTCGGCGATGCCGTCCGGGTCCATGGCCTCCGGGTCGACGGCGTTGAACAGGAAGCTGTTGACGGGGTGCTCCCCGTGCTGCTCGCCGAGGTCCGCGACCAGGTAGTATGCGACGGCTGTTCCCCAACAATCCTCGACGATGGTAAGGGCGGCATCGATCTCGTAGGTGCCGTCGGCTGCGGTCACGCCCTCTGCGTGGACGGTGCCGGGGGTCCAGTTCCGCTCCTCGATGATGACGGTGGCGCCGGCGGCGGGCGCGCCGTCGGGCAGCAGGATCCGGCCCATCACGACCGCCGGGTTGTCGTAGGTGACCGCGCCGCACGCGCCGTCGTTCGTCGGCGGCACGTTCGCGCCGGTGTCCACTTCCTTCCCGCCGCATCCGATCAACGCCAGCACCAACCCGATCCGCCGCATCTGCCCTCCCGACGCGAGCAGTCTGCCACGGATCGCGTCCGCTCGCCGGGGAAGGTGGGCCGATCGCGCGCCCCGCAGTACACTGCGCGCACTCTGAGGACCCGACGCGATGACCACCCCTGCGACCGCCTCCCGCCAGCAGATCTCGACCGCCCTCCGCGCCTGGCGGGGTGACCTCCCCGCCGGCGATCTCCCGCTGTTCCGGGCCTTCGTCGAGGCTGCGCTGGGTCGGCTCCGCGGGTCCTTCCTCTCGGATCACACGGCGCAGGAGGCGCTGCAGCACTTCCAGACGGCGTTCCGGTTCGCCCGCCGGCGCGCGCCCGATCAGGTCTCCGTCGCGGTCGAGCCCACGGGCCGCGGGGCCGCGATCCTCGTCGCCATGCACGACCAGCCGTTCATCGTCGACACGCTGCGCCTGTTCCTGCGCGGCCGGGGCGCCGAGCTGCGGGGCGGGTTCAACCTGGTGCTTCCGCTGAAGCGGAACGCAAACGGCGACCTCGTCGGCGTCGGCGTGGACGGCGAGCCCGAGTCCGTCGGCATCACGTTCACGGAGTCGGATCTCCTCGCGGACGCCGCGACCACGGTGGACGGCCTGCAGCACAACCTCGGCCTCGCGCGGCGCGTGGTGGACGACTTCGCGGAGACGCGCTCGGTCGTCGCGACGCTCACGGCGCAGGCCCGGGCCGCGGGGGACTCCGCGAGCTCGGAGACGGCGGACTTCCTCGACTGGCTGTCGGCTGAGAACTTCGTGTTCATGGGGACGCAACACGGCGACCGCAAGCTCGGCTTCCAGAACGCCGGCGCGCCCTGGGCAGGCGATCCAGGCGGCGAGTGGCCTTCGCCGCATGCGCCCGGCACCGTCCGCGTGCGCAAGAGCGGCGTGGACAGCCCCGTCCATCGCTCGGGCCGCATCGACGAGGTCCTCGTGACCGTCCCCGGCCTCGAGCCGCTCTACGTGCGCGGCCTGTTCACGTACCGCGCGATCACCGCTCCGACCCGGGCGATCCCGATCCTGCGCGGCGTAGCGTCCGAGATCCTCGCCGGCCAGCCGTCGGCGCCGGGATCGTACCGCTTCAAGGGCGTCGCGAACGTCTTCGACATGCTCCCGACTGAGTTCCTCCTCGCTACGCCGCGCGACACGATCGCCGAGATCGTGGACCGCATCTTCGAGGCCGAGCAGGGCCAGGACGTGTACGTCGGCGTCCACGCCGGGCTCCCGGGCTCGGCCATCGCGCTGATCGCCATGCCGCACGGCCGGTACAGCGAGGGCCTGCGCCGCCAGATCGAGGAGAGGATCACCACCACGTTGAACGCCTCGAGCGCCGACTACGGCGTGTTCGTGAGCCGCTACGACACGGTGCTCGTCCACTACCACCTCCAGGTCCAGGGCGGGCCGCCGCCGGCGGACGCCGTCCAGCAGCTCACCGCCGCCATTCACGAGCTCGCGACGCCGTGGTCCGAGCGCCTGTGGACCGGCCTCGTCGCCAGCGTGGGAGAGGCCGACGCCGACCGCCTCGTCGAGAAGTATGGCCGGGCCTTCCAGGACTCCTGGTCGCGGGTGAACTCCGCAGAGCGCACCGTCACGGACGTCCGGCAGTTCGAGGCGCTCGCCGAGAACGAGGTCTCGGCCGACCTGTACGAGACCGCCCGCGGCAAGATCGTGCTCCGCCTGTACCAGTCGCTCGACGTGTACCTGACGGACATCCTGCCCGTGCTCGACCACTTCGGCCTCGTCGTCATCGACGCTGCTGCGGCGTCCATCGATACGGCGGGTCGTTCGTACCACGTCGACACGTTCCGCCTGCAGGCGGACGAGGCCGTCCTCGACCGGAAGGACCTGCTGACCCAGGGCCTCTCGGCCGTCTTCGGCGGAGAGGTGACGGACGACGCCCTCAACCGCTTGGTGGTCACGTCCGGCCTCACGTGGCGCGAGGTCGACGTCCTGCGTGGCTACATGCGGTACTGCCGCCAGTTCCAGATCAAGATCGATCCGGCGCGCATGCAGGAGATCCTGCTCGCGAACCCGATCACCTGCCACGCGCTCTTCGACCTGTTCCAGGCGCGGTTCGACCCGGATCTGAAGGGGGATCGCACGGCCCGCATCGCGGCGGCGGAGGGCGTCGTCAAGGACGAGCTCAAGCGGATCGTCAGCCACGACGAAGATCTGCTCATGTCGGCGATCTTCCAGCTCATCTCGGCGAGCATCCGCACGAACTACTATCGGACGGACAGGAAGGCCCAGTACCTGTCGTTCAAGCTCGACTGCAGCAAGGTCAAGCTCATGGGGAGCAACCGCCCCATGTACGAGATCTGGGTCCACGCGAAGGAGGTGGAGGGCGTCCACCTGCGCTTCGGCATGGTCGCCCGCGGCGGGTTGCGCTGGTCGGACCGCGACGACTTCCGGACGGAGGTCCTGGGTCTCGTCACCACTCAGCAGACGAAGAATGTCGTCATCGTCCCGACCGGCAGCAAGGGCGGGTTCTTCCTCAAGAAGCCGAGCCGCGACTCCGCGACCCGCCGGCGCGAGGCCGATCACTTCTACAAGACGTTCATCCGCGGTCTGCTCGACCTGACGGACAATAGCGTCGGCGGCAAGATCGTCCCGCCGCCGCGCGTCGTCCGGCACGACGGGGACGACCCGTACCTCGTCGTCGCCGCGGACAAGGGCACGGCGCACCTCTCGGACACGGCCAACGCCATCTCGATCGAGTATGGCCACTGGCTGGGAGACGCCTTCGCGTCTGGCGGATCCGTCGGGTACGACCACAAGAAGGTCGGCATCACCGCCCGCGGCGCGTGGGTGCTCGTGAAGCGCCACTTCGCGGAGATGGGCCGCGACCCGTACACGCAGGACTTCACCTGCATGGGCGTCGGCGACATGGGCGGGGACGTCTTCGGCAACGGGCTCATCGAGAGCAAGCACACGAAGCTCGTCGCAGCGTTCAACCACATGCACATCTTCCTGGATCCGAACCCGGATCCGGCGAAGACATGGGTGGAGCGCGATCGGCTGTTCCGCGCCGTCAAGGGCTGGGACGCCTACGACCAGTCGCTGCTCTCGCCCGGTGGCGGCATCTTCGACCGGAACGCGAAGGCGATCCCGCTCTCGCCGCAGGTCCAGCAGCTGCTCGGCTTGAACCAGGACTCCGCCGAGCCGGACCTCGTGATGAACCGGATCTTGAAGCTCGACGTCGACCTGTTCTGGAACGGCGGCATCGGCACGTACGTCAAGGCGTCGACGGAGACGCACGCGGACGCCGACGACAAGAGCAACAACGCGATCCGGATCGACGCCACGGACCTCCGCTCGAAGGTCGTGGGTGAAGGCGGAAACCTCGGCTTCACGCAGCGGGGCCGGATCGAGGCCGCGCTCGCCGGCGTGCGCATGAACACGGACGCCATCGACAACTCGGGCGGCGTCGACATGTCGGATCACGAGGTGAACCTCAAGATCCTGCTGGGCCGCGTGGTCGCGTCCGGCCGGATGACGACGGAGGAGCGGAACAAGCTCCTGGAAGAGATGACGGAGGAGGTCGCGGACCTCGTGCTGAACGACAACGACACGCACGGTCGCCAGCTCTCGCGCGACGTCGCCCGGTCGAAGATCGACATCTACCCGTTCGGGCGCGCCATCGCCTTCATCGAGCGCGAGTACGCGCGGGACCGGTCCTCGCTGTTCCTCCCGTCGGACGCCGAGATCGCGCGCAGGGCGGAGGCCGGCCTCGGCCTGACGCGCCCCGAACTGTCGGTGCTCCAGGCGTGGGTGAAGATGTACGTCCGTCGGGAGCTGCTGAAATCGAACCCGCGCGAGCTGCCCGGCTACGACGCCCTGCTCACGAGCTACTTCCCGAAGCGGATCCAGGAGATGTTCCCGGACGACGTCCGCAACCACATGCTCGCGAACGAGATCGCGGTCACCATGGCGCTCACCCGAATCGTGGCCGACGCGGGCGCGGCGTTCATCCCCATCAACATCGACGCGTCCGGGTCGAGCGTCCTCGAGATCGCGGGCGCGTACCTCAAGGCCCAGCGGCTCGCGCGCATGGCCGACGTCCGGGCGGAGCTCGAGCAGCTCAAGCCGACCGTCGCGCTCCCGAGCCTGAACCGGGCGTGGGTCCTCGTGGACGCCGGCGCGCGCGAGGTCGTGCGGTACTGGCTGTCCTCCCGCGGGAAGATCCCGACGGACGAGCAGGTCGATCGCATGCAGTCGGCCGCGGACCAGGTGTACGCGATGCAGGCCGCGGACGTCCGCGCCCGGAACACCAGCGCGCTGGACGAGCTGCGCAAGCTCGGCGTGCCAGAGACCGTCGGGCGGCGGGTCCTGCAGTCGCAGTACCTCAACGTGGCGCTGATGATCTGGGCGGAGGCGGAGCGCACCGGCGTCCCGTTCGAGCAGATGGTCGTCAAGCACCTCGCGGTCGCGCGGGCGAGCCGCCTGCAGGAGGTCATCGACTCCCTCGGGTCGCGTGCCGCTTCGGGTCGCTGGGATCCGCTCGCGTACCGGATCCTCGTGAACCGGTTCTACGGCATGCTCAACACGCTCGTCGCTCGTACGCCGGGGCTCCGGGCTGGCGCGACCGTCGACCAGGCCGAGCCCGAGCTCGCGAGCGGGTCCCTCGCGGACGTCCGCGCCCAGGTGGACGCGATCCTCGCCGGCGCGTCGAGCCCGAGCGTCAGCACCCTGCTGGTCCTCGAAGAGCGCGTCGAGGGCGCAGTGGGCCGCCTGAACTAGCTTTCGGAGGATCCATGCGCTGGTGGTTCGTCCGGCACGGAGAGTCGATCGCCAACCAGGGCGGCTGGATCTCCGGCTGGCGGGACGTGCCGCTCACGCCGCTCGGCGAACAGCAGGCGCGGATGCTGTCGCCGTGGTTCGCGAACGAGCAGGTGGACCGCCTGCTCGCGAGCGATCTCCAGCGCGCGTGGCACACGGCGGAGCTGATCCTCCCGGGCCGCACGGCGCTCCGGATCTCTGCGCTGCGCGAGCGGTGCCTCGGGGATGCGGAGGGCCGGACGCGCGCTGAGCTCGTCGAGAACGGGGAGATGGCGCGGCTCCTCGGCTGGTCGACGGCGCCGACGGGCGGGGAGTCCCAGCGCGAGCTCGCGGGCCGGGTGCTCGGCTGGCTCGCGGCCAACGAGATCGACGGCTCCACCCTGATCGTGGCGCACGGCGGGGTCCTCCGCGTGATCGAGGGGATGGCGCTCGGCGTCGCGCGTGGGAAGATCGGCGTGCGCAACATCGCGAACACGGAGGTCGTGACGTTCGACCTCGAGCCCGGGCGCTGGGCGGAGCTCGCTGCGCTCGCCGCGATCCCGGGAGAAGACGACGCCGCGCCCGAAGGAACCTGGTAGCGCGGACCGGCCCGTTGGCGTGGTAGGATCTCGGACTCCCCGGAGCCCGCACGATGCTCGCCCTCCTCGCCCTGCTCGCCGGCTGCAACTCGAAGGACGCGGACGACACCGCGAGCGCCCTTCCGGCCGCCGTGTGCGGCGACTCCGCTGCGTGGTCGCCCGGGACCGAGATCTTCGAGGAGAAAGGCGACGCGTGGGGCCTCACCGGGGTGGAGGGCGTGCGCCTGACCGCCGTGGACTTCGACGGCGACGGCTGGACCGACCTGCACGCCGCGCGCGTCACGGATACCCCGGACGACTTCGCGAAGGACGGCGTCCGCCAGACCTGGCTGCTCCGGAACGACAGCGGGAAGTTCGTGGACGTCACCGAGTCCTCGGGCTTCCGCGCCGCGCGGTCGGGCGGCGTCCAGCCGGGGTCCGTGGTCGCCTGGGCGGACGTCGACAACGACGGCGATCTCGACGCCTACGTGGGTGTCTCCGATCCGGCCGAGATCATCGCAGACACGAGCGAGATCCTGCTCAACGACGGAGACGGCACCTTCACGCCGGGCCCCGCGGACACCGCCGCGCGCCAGGAGCAGGGCGTCCCGGCGGGCGCGACCTTCACGGACTACGACCTCGACGGCCTGGTCGACCTGTGGGTGCCGCAGAACAGCATCGACTACCAACCGCAGCAGGATCTGCTGTTCAAGGGCGTCGGAGGAGGAGACTTCCGGCCGGAGACCGTGCGCGCCGGCCTCGAGACGAAGCCGTGGAGCGCCGTCACCGACCTCAACCTCGGGCTGTCGCACAGCAACGCCTGGTCGGGCGCGGCGTGCGACCTGAACGACGACGGTTGGCCCGAGCTCCTGGCGAGCTCTTACGGCCGCGCGCCGAACCACCTGTGGCAGTTCGACCCCGCGACCGGAAAGTACCTCAACCGCGCGGTCATGTCGGGGTACGCCTTCGACCACCGCCAGGACTGGTCCGACAACGAGTCGGCGCGCTGCTGGTGCACGCTCCACCGCGACGACCCGGGCTGCGCGGCCGTCCCAGAGCCCCAGGCCATCGCCTGCAACACGGACGACGATGCGTTCCGGTGGAGCCACGACTATGACCGGGAGCCGTATCGCCTGGGCGGCAACAGCGGCACGGCATCGTGCCGGGACGTCGACAACGACGGCGACATCGACCTGCTGACGAGCGAGATCGTGCACTGGGACGTCGGCAGCTCGTCCGATCCCTCGGAGCTGATGCTCAACGATGGCGGGGCCGACCCGGTCTTCGAGCGGCCGGGCAACGAGGTGACGGGCCTGACCCGCACGCACGAGATCGCCGACTGGAACGACGGCGACATGACGAACAATACCGTCGACTTCGACAACGACGGCTGGGCCGACATCTACATTGGGAGCTCCGACTATGAGGGCGCCCGTGGCCTCCTGTTTCACCAGGTCTCACCAGCGAAGTTCGAGAGCGTGCCCACGAAGGATGGTATCAACCACACGCGCAGCCACGGCGTCGTCGTGGCGGACTTCGACCGGGACGGCGACCTCGACGTGGTGGTCGGTCACTCGCTCTCGCGGTGCGAGGACGACTGTTACGAGACGGCCAACGTGCGCTTCTTCGAGAACCAGCTGGGCGGGAACTTCGTGCAGCTCCGCCTCGAGGGCGCTGGCGGGAGCAACCGCTCGGCGGTCGGCGCGCGGGTGGAGGTCACGACCGGCGGCGTTACGCAGGTGCAGGAGGTCGGGGGCGGTTTCGGGCATTATGGAGTTCAGAACGACCTCGTGCTGCACTACGGGCTCGCCGCCGGGTGCGAAGCGGACGTGAAGATCCGCTGGCCGGATGCGTCGCACACGGTGGAGAGCTTCAAGGTGACGGCGGGGCACCGGTTCCATGTGAAGCAGGGGTCTACGCCGGTGCTGGCGGAGTAGCTAGCGGGGATCCGGAAGATCCTCCCTGCCCGTCGGGTAGATCGCCCCTCCGTCGCCCGCCTTCGCCTCCCAGGCCGCGTGGTGCGCCCCGTAGTGCTCCGAGATCCCGGTGTCGATGACGACCAGCGCGCCCCCGCACCGCACCTCGATCCGCCCGTCGTCCCGCGTGGTGTGCCCCACGACCATCCGCCGCGCCCCCAGCTTTCCCAGCGCGTCCGCGAGCAGGGGGCACGCCTGCTCCTCCGGGTCGAGGACATACCCGCGGTACCAGAGCGGGCCTTCCGGGCCGAGGATCGGCGCCGGGCTCTTGTAGGCCGGCATCGCGCCATCCGGGCCGGGCGGGGCGCGGTGGGCGTCGGCGTCGGCGACGGCCTCGCGGATCTTCCGGTTCATCCCCTCGATCCCGAGGGCCGCGAACTCGGGCTTCACGCCGCCGTGGCAGAACACGGTTTCGCCCACGAGCTGCACGGCGTCGAGCGACCGCAGGCGCTTCCCGTCCTCGCCGTCCGGCGCGTAGGCGGCGGTGCGGGCCTCGATCCCACCGTAGACGGCCATGTCGCCGTCGGACACGTACCGCCAGTCGCCGAGGACGTTCATGACCTCGTGGTTGCCGTTGAGGGCGACCACCCGGCCGCCGGTTGCCGGGGCCTGGCGCTCGAGATCCGCGAGTAGCCGGATCACGCCGCGGCTGTCGGGGCCGCGGTCCGTGACGTCTCCCGTCTGTACGAGGACGGTGTCGCCCGCGACCCACTTCGCGGCGGCGTCGGTGATCCCGGCCTCCTGGAGCACGGCGAGGGCGTGCGTCGGATCTCCGTGGAGATCTCCGATCGCGAC
>CAMCWU010000002.1 GCA_945882675.1 Klebsiella pneumoniae
CCCGTTGAACAGCCCGGTCCAGGCCACCACGAACCACCACGACGGCCACAGGTCCGGCAGGCCCGCCCAGGCTGCCAGGCAGACGGCCATCCCCGTCATCATCAGGCCGATCCCGCGCTTCGCTCCGAGCCGATCCGCCAGCAGCCCGCCGGCCAGCGCGCCCACCACGCCCGCCACGGGGTCCACCACGCCGGACAGCCACGCGATGGCGTCCGCGGAGAGATCGAGCTCCACGCGAAGCATCCGCGTCGACGCCGTCGACACGAGCGCGTACCCGACGGGCGTGGCCGCCGCGACGAGGAGGCCGAGCCACGGCGCACGGAAATCGAACGACGCCCGGAGCTTCGCGAAGCCCGCGGGATCCACGATGCGCCACCCGACCAGCGCCCCCAGCACGGCCACGAACGGCTGGATCACCGGGATCAACACGCCGATCGGCTGGTCGGCGAGCCGGTCCCCGAGCGTCGAGAGCGCCCCCATCGCGATGCCCACCAGCGCGAACGGCACGAGGAACCACGCGAGCTTCAGGCTGTCGCGCCCGACCGGCCGATCGTCGGCTTGCACCGGCCGCTCCCGCAGCAGGAGCGGGACGAGCATGATGGCCCACATGATCCCCGCCATTCCCAGGAAGAGCGTGTTCCACCCGTAGCGTTGGGCGATGACGGTCCCGCCGCCGCCGCCGAACACCACCCCGAGCGACTTCCCCGCCCACATGAGCGAGTTCGCGGTGCCGCGCTCGGCCGGGAGCAGCAGGTCGACGGCCATCCCGTCCGTCGCGACGTCCTGCAGCGACGCCGCCGTGTTGTGCACGAACAGGAGCGCCGCGACGAGGCCGAGCTGGGTCACCGGGTCGGTGAACATCATGCCCACCAGCGTGATGCCCATCACCAGCTCCGCGACCGCGATGAACGGCCGCCGACGCCCGATCCGCCAGCGCGGCACCGCGTCGAGGAGCGGCCCCCACAGGATCTTGAACGACCACGGCAGGTACGCGAGCCCGATCGCCACCCCCGCCTGGGTGTTGTCGAGCCCGAGGTCGGCGATCAGCACCACGTAGCCGACGCTGATGAAGCCCCACGGCACGCCCTGCGCGAAGTACAACAGCGCGAAGCTCGACAACCGGAGGAACCGACTCTCGGACAGGGCGGGCGGGCGCCGACGGGGCGCGGGCGGGGCGGCAGGCGGCGCAGCGTGCATCCGCCAGCGTAATGGGTTGCGCGGCGCCGGGCGCGTTAGAGCGTGACCTCGGGCGCCAGCCGCCCGCGGAGGTCGACATGCCCAAGGGTCAGCAGGGAACCGGCGCCACGAACAAGCCGAAGCTCACGACGAAGGAGAAGAACGAGAAGAAGAAGGCGAAGGCCGAGAAGAACGCCCCCAAGTAGGCGGCACTACCGGTACCGGGTGTTCCGCTCGCGCCGCCACTCGGCTGCGCTGCGGTCGCCCGGCTGGCCGGCAGCGGTGCCGAGCCCGGCCACCGGCGCGCCTGTCGCGCTCTCCCAGGTGTACTGGGCGAACGCCAGGACCACCCCCACGAACCCCACACGCAGCGCCCGCCGCGTGAACTCGCGGGCGTCCGCCTCCGTGCCGCCGTTCGGCTGGCGGGACCAGATCGCGAGCCAGTGGTCGAGCCACAGGAACGCCGGCGCGCCCGCCAGGCAGATCCGCGGCAGCCAGCCGATCGCGGCCAGGACCATCGAGTCCGCGAGCGCGATACCCACGCAGATCCGCGCCGCCACCAGCACCGTGCGCGGGCCGTGCGTGGCGACCAGGGTGCGGTAGCCGCGCGACCGATCCTCGTCCGCCTGAAACGCCTGGGCCGCGAAGTATGTGCCGAGGACGCCGGATGCGAGCCCGACGCACACCGCAGCCGTCCGCGCGTTGAGGTCGACGCCGACCACCGACCACCCCGCCAGCGGCGTCAGCCAGCCGTAGCCGACCAGGTTCACGAGCGGGCCGCCGAGCGGGTGCCCCTTCCACGCGGTCCCCGGCAGCGAGTACAGCACCGCGAGCACCGCGCACACCGCCACCGCCGCGAACGCCGTCGCCCCCGCGGGGAGCGCCAGGATCACCGCCAGCACCAGCGCGCCCAGGCCCCACCGGCCCACGCCATCGGGGACGGGCACGGCCGTGCCGTACAGGACCTCGCCGGAGTCCTGGTCGAGCGCCGCGTTCCACCACAGCGTGCCGGCGTGCAGGGCGGTCCACGCCGCCAGCACCCACAGCAGGTCCCGGCCGCCCGTGAAGAACAGCGCGCGGTCCCAGTGCGCCCAGCCGAAGCCGGCCGCCGCCAGGGCGAGCACGAACGGGAGGAGCCGCGGCCGCGCGAGCTCCCACAGCGTGCGGATCATGGCGCCACGCCCTCCACCGCTATCGGCCGGAGTGCCTTGCTGCTCGCGTTGAACGCCGCGATCTCCTCCGGCGTGATCGGCGTATCGCTGCTCTGGACGACGCCGCGCAGGAACGACTCCACGGCCGCCCGGACCTCCAGGCCCCACGGCGACTCGGTGCGCGTCTCCCAGAACGCGAGCAGCGCCTGCTTGCGCTCGGCGGTCGTGGCGAGCACGGGTCCTTCGCCGTCGATCGGCGTGCCGTCCTCCCACAGCGCCGCGAGCTGGTCCGGCAGCGCGGCGATACGCTCCGACGTGTGCAGATCCGCCACGCGCTCGGCCCAGATGTGCACCTCGTCCGCCGCGGCCTGCGTCGCGCGCGTCTCCTGCGCCATGAACTTGCGGTGGCCCACGGTCTGACCGCTGGTGCGGATGCACAGCCACGGGTAGAGCACGCACCCGATGCCCGACGCGACGGAGCCCTCCTCCCCCCACGGCATCTTCGGCGAGCGCACCTGCACCGGCTGGCGCTTCGTGATCATGTAGCCGTCGTCGTAGATCACGACCTCGCCCTTCCAGGCCTGTGGGGCCCGGTAGATCACGTGGTCGCCCTTGTCGATCTCGTCGGTGAAGCCGGCTTCCCGCAGGGCCGCCACGACCTCTGCCCGGGCCTGCTGCACGAGGATCTCGCCGTAGACCACGACCTCCCTCGCCGCGGGTTCCTGGGCGTTCGCCATGGAGATCCACAGCGCCGTCAGCACCACGGCTCCCGGTCGATCGGGACCGGTCCGAGCGCGTCTCGCGCCTCCCGCGCGGCGGAGAGGTCCGCATACACCCGCGTGTCCTGGCGGGGGTGGCCGGCGAGCAGGGTCGGGCTGGTCGAGAGCACGATCTGAACGTAGCCGGTGCCCCGGTCGCGGCACAGCGTCCAGCACGGCGCGAACGCATGCGGACCCGGATCGCGCGACCACGCGTCCCGCGTCCAGCCGGGCTCGAGCCGCAGCGATCCCTCGCGATCGAAGAGGAAGATCGCCGGCGGCCCGCCATCCGCCAGCAGCCGGTCGAACTCCGACGAGAACACCAGCTGCGCCATGGGACCTAGAACTCCGCGTTGCCGGGGGTCCGCGGGAACGGGATCGCGTCGCGGATGTTCGCGATGCCGGTGAGCCACATGAGCATCCGCTCGAACCCGAGGCCGAAGCCACCATGTTGCGTGCTGCCCCACCGCCGCAGGTCCAGGTACCAGTCCAGGTGCGCCGGGTTCATGTGCAGCGACTCCATGCGCTTCACCAGCACATCCAGCCGCTCCTCCCGCTGCGATCCGCCGATCATCTCGCCGATCCGCGGCACCAGCAGGTCCGTCGCCGCGACCGTCCGGCCGTCGTCCGACAGGCGCATATAGAACGCCTTCTGCGCGGTCGGGTAGTCGGTGACGAATACGGGGCCCTGGAAGTGCTCTTCCGCGAGGTACCGCTCGTGCTCCGCCTGCAGCGACGACCCCCAGCCGATCGGGTACTCGAACTTGCGGCCCGACCGCGCCAGGATGTCCTGCGCCTCCGTGTACGTGACCCGCGCGAACGGCTTGTCGATCGCCGCGTTCACCGCCGCGATCACGCCCGGCGACACGTGCTTGTCGAAGAACGCGAAGTCATCCGGGCACTGGGCCAGCGTCTCGCGCGCGACCGTGCGCACGAAGTCCTCTGCGAGTGCGATCACGTCATCCAGGTTCGCGAACGCCATCTCCGGCTCGATCATCCAGAACTCGGCGACATGCCGCGGCGTGTTGCTGTTCTCCGCGCGAAAGGTAGGTCCGAATGTGTAGACGTCCGTGTGCGACTGCGCGAAGCACTCGGCCTCGAGCTGGCCCGAGACCGTCAGGTACGTCTTCTTGCCGAAGAACGCGTCCGGCCCTTCCGGCGTCGACACCGAGAAGCACTCCCCCGCACCTTCGGCGTCGATCCCGGTGATCACGGGCGTGTGCACCCAGATGAACCCGCGCTCCTGGAAGAACCGGTGGATCTGCCACGACAGCGCATTGCGGACGCGAAAGGTCGACTGGAACGTGTTGGTCCGCGGGCGCAGGTGCGCGATGGTGCGCAGGTGCTCCATCGACGTTCCCTTCTTCTGAAGCGGATACTCCGTCGGATCCGCTTCGCCGACCACGTCGATCTTGTCCGCGCGGAGCTCGACCGCCTGCTCCTTGCCCGGGCTCTGCACCCACTCGCCCTCGACCCGGATCGCGGCGCCGATCCCGAGCCGCCGCTGCAGATCGGGGTCCGTGTCAGCCGCCAGCACCACCTGCAGCGTCTTCGGCGTGGACCCGTCGAAGATGTGGACGAAGCTCACGTTCTTGCTGAACCGGCTCGTCTTGATCCACCCGTTGACGATCCCCCGCTCGCCGACCACGGCGGTCTCGAGGGCGGTGCGGATGGGCGTTCTGCGGGCGATACCGTGCATGGCGACTCCGGGGCACGCCCTCCTAACATGGCACCCGCTAGAAGTAGTACTTCTCGATGTCCACGCAGCGGGTCGCCGAGAACGAGACCTCGACCTCCCCTTCGCTGTCGCCCTGCCAGTCCACGACGTCCGTCTGGAAGCGGCCGCTGATGCGCTCGTCCTCCGAGAAGCCGGTGACCTGCACGTCGCCGCCGTCGGAGAGGTACGACTCGTAGTACTCGTCGTAGTCGTCGATCCTCACGTCGCCGTCCCAGAAGTCGTCGTCCAGCGGCTGCAGGAAGTGCGTGAAGCTGCCGTTCGCCTCTCCGTCTTCGCGCAGGCCCTCGTCCCAGTCCGCGCCTTCCAGCTCCTCGTCCGGGTCGCCCATGTCATCGAGCCGCAGGTAGATGTCGACCTGCCAGAAGTCCTCCGGCAGATTATCCGCCCACCACGCCACGATATCGTCGGAGTCGTCCCCGTCCTCCAGGTCCTCGTACAGCTCCTCGAGCTCGACGTACCGCTGGCACAGGTCCCCGCCCGCCCCGCCGGCTACGATGTGAACGAGGTCGTCCCCGTCGTCGTAGAACCCGCTCTCCTGCACGAAGAACGCGTCGTCGAGGCCCACGGTCTCGCCGTCGATCTCGCCCTGGACGCTCGTCCCTCCGCACGCCGCCAGCAGCACCGCCGCCAGGATCGAGAACCGGCTCATCGCCCCTCCATGCTCGCCAGTATAGCGGACTCCCGGGCCAGGGTCACCCGGTCCCCTGCTTCGGTTGTGGGGGGATCCGCGTGGGTCGGACCGCTCAGGGGCGCCGGTCCGCGCGCACGGGAAGGGTCACACGGGCAGTGCGAGCTCGGCGGCGGCATCCACCAGCGCGCGATCGAGCGACACGAACCGCGTGAGCGGGTCGCGCGCATGGAACCACACCGCCGTCTGGAGGTGGACGAGGTCCAGGCTCCGCGGTGTCGTGACCACTGGCAGAACCCGGCTCGTTGCCAGGTCGAGCGTCAGGTCGCGGAGCTGGAACCGATCGATGTCGGCGTCCAGCAGGTCGATGATCCGCCGCATCTGTGCAGCGGTCAACCTGCCCGTACGCGCGTACTGCACGGCGTTCCGGTGGGCCTCCACCAGCAGGAGCGTGCTCGACAGCCACAGCCCGCGATCCAGCTCGTCGCGGAGCGCCGCGCCCAGCGGCTCGTCCAGGACCATCGCCAGCCACGCGGATGTGTCGAGGTAGTACCGGGGCAGCTCACCGGTCATCGCTGCGATCTTCCGCCAGCACGGCTGCGAACGCGCCAGGCGGGAGCCGGAACCCGACGGTCTCGATCCTCCCCGTGCCACACCTGGATCCGACGTTCAACCCCGACTCGCCCAGGGGACGGAGCTCCGCCACCGGTCGGTTGCGCCGGGTGACGACGATGCGCTCGCCCTGCTCCACACGCCCGAGGTACTCGGCGAGGTGCTGCTTCAGATCCTGGACCGGTACGGTTGTCATGCCCGAAGCATATCACGAACCGTACGGTTCCGCAGGTGGGGGATCCGCAGGGGTCGTCGGGTTCTGGGGCGCCGGTCCGCGCGCCCGCGACGTCGCTCCCGGGTGCGATCCCCCGAGGATACTCGAGTATCCGGCCCTCACCGCACCCTGGGGGTGCGAACCCCCAGGGATACCCGAGTATCCGGCCCTCACCGCACCCTGGGGGTGCGAACTCCGCGGGATACTCGAGTATCCGGCCCTCACCGCACCGGAGTCAGGGGTTTAGCTTCGGGACCTGCATGCTCGGCATGTAGTCCGCGAGCCCCCAGCAGTCCGCCTGGCCGGCGAGCGTCACGCCGCACCCTTCGTACTCGCCGAGGCCGATCATCGCCATCGGCTCGGGGAACGGGTCGGGCCAGAGGTCGAACCCGGCGTCGAGGCCGGCGCCCCACCAGCACTTCGCGACACCAGCGGCGTCGATTACGCAGGTGGCGCCGTCGAACGCCTCGATCTGGGCCCAAACACCGGGCGGTGGATCCGGGAAGGGGTCGGGCTCCGGGTCGAAGAGCGTGTCGGTCCCCCAGCAATACGCCGTGCCGGCAGCGTCCAGCCCGCACGAGTGCCGGCGGCCCACGGCGATCTGCGTCAGCGCGACCCCCGCGGGCGGGAGATCGTCCCCCCACTGGGTGCCGTACCCCCAACAGTGAAGCGTTCCGTCCTCCAGGACGCCGCACGCGTTCGACGAGTCAATCTGGTAGTCGACGACCGGCTCCGCAGGCGCCCGCGCCGTGGCGAAGGCGTCGTCACCCCAACAGGTGAGCATGCCGGCCGCGTCCCGGGCGCACGCGGCAGCATGGCCGACGTTCACGGACTCGAAGGTTTCGGACGGCGTCTCTGGGACGATGTCCTTGCCGGAGCTGTCCGGAAAGTCGCAACCCCAGCACGCGACCGTCCCGTCGGAGCGCAACCCGCAAGCCTCAAAGATGCCCACCGAGATCTGGGTGAACGTTTCGGTCGGCGGTGGTTCCGCCTTCGCGCACTCCGCCACGCCCCAGCAGCGAACGGTCCCGTCGCTCACCAGTCCGCAGGCAAACTGCGCACCGATGTCGGCGGAGACCCACGTCAAGTCAACGTCGTCGCCGGTGTCCTCGGGGCCGGCACTGTTGCCGGTCTCCGCGACCGGCGGGTCCGTGTCCACCAGGGTGGTCTGGTCGGCCTCCACAGGTGCCACGTCGCCGGTGTCGAACGGAGTCTTGGGGGCGCAGGCCATGAGCAAGATGGCCAGCCACATGACGGACGCTCCGCGCGATGACCCCACACTACATCGCACGCTCTTCGGGTGTCCACCACCGCCGCGGGGCGCGGCTAGGCTGGCGGATCCCGCCGCAGCGTCACCCACCAGTCCCCGAACCCCATGGATCGCCAGAACGCGACCGCGCGCCCGTCCTTCGCGAGTGTGCTGACCTCGATGTGGCCGTAGCCCGCCGCCTCGGCAGCCTGCACCGCGGTCTCGACGAGCACCCGGCCGACGCCCGTGCGCCGCGCGTGCGGCGTCACGAATAGCTCCTGGATCCGCGCGTACGGCGGGAGACCGCTCGCCTGGATCCAGACGAACCCAACAAGTCCGGCAGGCGCGTAAGCGACGAAGCATGAAGGAAACGGCTTCTTGACCGCCAGGATCCCACGGACTCGCCGGCGCTCGTCCCGCAGCGCGGCGTCGGGGAGCGAATATCGCGGATCTGCTGCGTGCCCGACGGCAGCGAGCTCGTCGCGCATCTGCATGACGCGGTCGAGCTCGCCTTCGTGGAGCGGGGCGACCGTCAGGAACGACCCCGGAGCACCGACTTCCCGGCGTACCGCCCCGACGGCCCGAGGGCCGACTCGATCCGCAGGAGCTGGTTGTACTTCGCGACGCGGTCCGAGCGCGCCGGGGCGCCCGTCTTGATCTGCCCGCAGCCGCACGCGACGGCCAGGTCCGCGATGGTGGTGTCCTCCGTCTCGCCCGAGCGGTGGCTCATGATCGAGGTGTACCCGGCGCGATGCGCCATCTCCACCGCGTCGAGCGTCTCCGTCAGCGTGCCGATCTGGTTGACCTTGACGAGGATCGAGTTGCCCACGCCCTGCTTGATCCCGCGCGCCAGGCGCTCCGTGTTGGTGACGAACAGGTCGTCGCCGACGAACTGCACCTTGCCGCCGAGGCGCTCCGTCCCGGCCTTCCAGCCGGCCCAGTCGTCCTCCGCGAGGCCGTCCTCGATGCTGACGAGCGGGTACTGCGCCACGAGCTTCTCGTAGTACGCGATGAGCTCTTCCGTGCTCCAGGGCGCGCCGCCCTCGCCCAGCAGGCGGTACTTGCCGTCCTGGTAGAACTCGGACGCCGCGACGTCGAGCGCGAGCACGATCTCGTCGCCGAGCTTCAGGCCGACCTGGTTCACGGCTTCGCAGATGAGGTCGAGCGCGGCCGCGTTGCTCGGGAGATCCGGGGCGAACCCGCCTTCGTCGCCGACGCCCGTGGCGAGCTTGCGGCCCTTGAGCACGCCCTTGAGCGCGTGGTAGATGTCGGCGCCCCAGCGCAGGCCCTCCGAGAAGGAGGACGCGCCGACCGGCATGACCATGAACTCCTGCACGTCGACGTTGTTGTCGGCGTGCGCCCCGCCGTTCAGGATGTTCATGAGCGGGACGGGCAGCGTGCGGGCGTTCGCGCCGCCGACGTACGCGTACAGCGGAAGATCAGCCTCCATCGCCGCCGCCTTGGCGACCGCGAGGCTGGCGCCCAGGATCGCGTTCGCGCCGAGCCGGCTCTTGTTCGGCGTGCCGTCGAGCTCGATGAGGAGCCGGTCGATCCCGGCCTGCGAGCGGACGTCCAGCCCGATGAGCTGGTCCGCGATGGCGCCGTTCACGTTCTCGACGGCCTTGCTCACGCCCTTGCCGCCCCAGCGCTTCTTGTCGCCGTCGCGGAGCTCCACGGCCTCGTGCTCGCCGGTAGACGCGCCGGACGGGACCGCCGCGCGGCCCGTGGCCCCGTCCTCCGTCCGGATCTCGACCTCTACCGTGGGGTTTCCGCGGGAGTCGAGGATCTCGCGGCCGATGACTTCGTAGATGGCGGACATGGGTGCCTCCGGTGCCGCGCAGCATATCCCACGCGGCCGCCCGTCAGTCGGCGCGCGACAGATAACGGCGGGGAACGCGCGTGTTGATGTTGGTGAGGACCTCGTGCGGGATGGTCCCCGCCCAGCGCGCGAGCTCCTCCACGCGGATGGATCCGGGGCCGCCGCCGCCGATCAGCGCGACGTCGTCCCCGTGGTACGCCGTACCGTCCGGCCCGACGTCCACCATGAGCTGGTCCATGCAGATCCGGCCGACGCTCGGGTGGCGCTCCCCGCGGATCACGACCTGTGCCCGGTTCGAAGCGGATCGCAGGTAGCCGTCGCCGTAGCCGACCGGGAGCGTCACCACGCGCGACGGGGTCTCCGGCGCCCAGGTCGAGCCGTACGACACGGGGTCGCCCGCCGCCACGACCTTGAAGAACGTCACGGTAGTCCGCCACGATAGCGCTGGTTCGACCGGGATCGTCCGCGCCAGCGCGTCGTCCGGGTACACGCCGTAGAGGAGGATCCCGGGCCGCACCATGTCGAGGTCCGCGTCCGGGAGCTGCAGCAGGCCGCCCGAGTTCGAGATGTGGCGGACCGGCGTCGGCAGGCTGCGGTGCTCGTACCAGCGCAGTACGTCGTGGAACCGCTCGAGCTGGATGCGCGCGTGGGCCAGATCGAGGGAGTCGGCGTTCGCGAAGTGCGAGAAGATTCCTTCGACCTCGACGTTCGGGCAGCGCAGGCTCGCGTCGAGGATCCGGTCGGCGTGGTACCAGTGGACGCCGATCCGCTCCATGCCCGTGTCGATCTTCAGGTGCACCCGGGCCTTCCGACCGAGCGCCGCGGCGCACGCGTCCACGGCCAGCAGCTTGTCCACGGAGCTCGCGGTCAGCGTGAGATCGTGCGCGAGGAACAGCGGGATCTGCTCGCCCACGATCCCGCCCATCACGAGGATCGGCGCCGTGATCCCCGCGTTCCGCAGGTGCACCCCCTCCTCCAGGTACGCGACACCGAAGCCGTCCGCCCCGTGGGCCTGCAGGTGCCGCGCGACCGGGACGAGCCCGTGGCCGTAGGCGTTCGCCTTCACGATGCACATGACGCGCGCCGGGCCCGCCCGCTCCCGCAGGAGCGCGTAGTTGCGGGTCAACCGGTCGAGATCGACGAGGACCGACGTCGGCCGCTCGATCTCGTGCGTCAGCGTCGGCTCGTGCATGCTCCCCCGGCCTCGCGCGATGGAATATGACCTCCCCCGCGCGGGGTCAACTGCCGCGTTAGGACGCTGCAGGGGCGAGGGACGACGGGGATGGGCATCCGCCGCGAACATGCGAGGGCGCCGCAGCCGCGCGAGCTGCCGGTGGCCGGGTGGACGCGGACGCTGTGGCTCGGCCTCGGGGGCGCGGGCGCGCTGCTCGTGACCTGCGCGCTCGCGGCGACGCTCTGGCTCCAGCCGCGGGCCCGCCGGGAGCCGATCGAGCCGCTCCCGGCTTCAGAAGCGGAGGCGGAGGCAGAGGCGGAGGTCGGCGTGGAGCTCCCCGCGGACGCGCCCGTCGAGCCCATCGAAGTGGACGGGACGACCGTGCGGCTCGGCGAGTTCTCCATGGACATCGCGAGCGCGGCGCGGCGGCTCGTGGCGGCGCGGCGGCCCCCGGGCGGGTTCCGGAACGATTGCAGCGGCTTCGTCTCGGCGATCCTCACGTCCTCCGGGATCCCGATGGACGGGAACACCGCGCAGCTCTACGACGTCGCCAACCGGGAGGGCCTGCTCCACCACGACCCGATCCCGACCATCGGAGACCTGGCGTTCTTCGACAACACCCACGACCGCAACGAGAACGGCGCATGGGACGACGCGCGGACCCACATCGCGGTGGTCGTGGACGTGGAGCCGGACGGCACGATCCTGCTCGCGCACCATGGGTCCGAGCGCGCATTGGTGCGGATGAACCTGCTGCCCGAGCATATCCAGCAGCACGAGGGCGACGACGGCCGGCTCTACAACAGCTACCTGCGCCGCAAGTCCCTGTCGGACGGAAAGTGGGAGATCAACCTGACGGGGGAGCTGTGGGCGGCGTTCGCGCACCCGGCGCCCGACGTGGACTGGGAGGTCCGGGCGCGACGCTAGCTAGTCCACCAGAATATCGACGAAGTCCGCCAGCAACGGGTCGAACACGAGGCCCGCCTGCTCCATCGCGCGGCGGTTGAGCGCCACCTTTCGCCCGAGCGGCGCCTCCCTGTCGATGTCGCTCGGGTACGCGCCGTCGAGGATCACCTGCACCATCCCGGCGGCCTGCTGGCCCACGCCGACCGGGTCCGGGACGACTGCGAAGGTCGCGCCAGCGCGCACCAGGGTCGGGGTGTCCACCATCAGCGGGAGCTGGCGTCTGCGGCTGTCTTCCAGCAGGGTGCGGAACACGTTGGGCGTGAGGAGCTCGACCTCCGGCAGCAGCCACAGGGCGTCGATGTCGCGGGCGGCGTGGAGCGCCCCGCGGACGTCCCGCCCGCCTTCCACGCGCAGGATCGCGAGCGTCACGCCGACGTCGCCGGCCGCGCGGACGAGATCCGCCTCCGCTTCCGCGCCCAGCGCGGGGCCGCCCACCACGCCGATCCGCTTCGCATCCGGGAAGAACGCCACGAACTGCGAGAGCGTTGTCTCGGGGGGCACGGCCATCGTCACGCCCGTGACCATGGGGCCGACGATGCCGTACCGCGCCGGATCGCGCACCGCGGCGTACACCACCGGCACCTGCGGCAGCGCGCGCCGGGCGGTCCAGGCGGCCTTCGCGCCGACGGCGAACACGATCTGCGGCGGGTCGGAGGCGAGCCGGGCGCTGACGGCCGCGGCCTCGGCCTCGCGGCCGTGCAGGCGGTACACCGTGGTCTGGCCGTCGACGTCGGCGAGGAAGGACGCCACCGGCTCCTCGTACGCCGCGATGTCGTCCGAGATCACCACGGCGATGGGGGTCGCCGCGAGCGCCGTGCCGATCCAGGCCGCGAGCCACATCCGAACCTCCTCGGCAAATACTACTCGAAGCGGACGCCCGTGATCTGACGGGGCCGAATGACGAAGGTTTGAGCGTCGTGACCATCGACCTCGACCGAGTGCTCCCCGACGGGGAGCGGGATCTTCGCCGGGGTGACGCGACCCGTGGCGACGCCGTCGACCCGGATGGCCGCCCCGAGAGGGGCTGAGGTGACCTGGAGCTCACCGGTCTCGGCGACCGCGGCCGGGGCAGGCTCGGGGACGGGAACGGGAACGGGAACGGGCTCGGGAACGGGAACGGGCTCGGGAACGGGCCTTCCCACTCCCTCCCCCGCGCGGGGAGGGTCGCGGAGGGGGGCGACGGGCTCGGCAACGGGCTCGGGAACCGGACTTCCCACTCGCTCCCCCTCGTGGGGAGGGTCGGGGAGGGGGGCGACGGGAGCGGGCTCGGGGGCGCTGATCGTCACCGGCGTCGTTTCGACCGGATCGGGGCGTTGTACCCACCAGACGCCGAAAAACAGCAAGATTGCAGCGAGCAGGAGGCCGCCGCCCCCGACCACGCCGAGGAACGCCCCGCCCGCGATGATCCCCGCGGGCCGGACCAGGCTGATCGACGTATCCGTGGCGTCCCGGACATGGCGCGCCGCGCGCTGGCCGGGCCGCGGGGGCTCCGGCCGCATCGGCCGCGGGGCCTCCAGCGACGCCTCCATCGACGCCGCGAGCGACCGCTTCTCGATCGACGACGAGTCCGAGAACATCCCGCGCGGGTACGTGGAGCCGTCCACGCCCGAGCCGTCCTCGATCTGCACGACGACGCCCGGCGTCGTAAAGCTCTCGAGCTTGGCCTCGATCCGCTCGACCACGGTCGGCGAGGACTTGAGGAGGAACGCCGCGACCTCTTCCGGCTCCGGCCGACCGCCGAGGGCGCCCAGCACCCCCACCAGCGCGTCGCGGAGCTCCGCCGCCGACTGGTAGCGGTCGTTTCGGTCGCGCTGCATCATCCGCTCGTAGACCCGCCGGAGCACTGCCGGATCCGGTAGATCGGGGGCCTCCGGCATCTTCGGGATCTCGCCCGAGAGCATCTTGTGCAGGATCTGGATCTGGTTCAGGCCGGTGTACGGCCCGGCCCCGGCCATGAGCTCGTACAGCGTGAGCCCGACCGCGTACAGATCCGCGCGGGCGTCCACGATCTCCCCCGAGATCTGCTCGGGCGCCATGTACGAGAACTTGCCCTTGACGTGGTCCGTCCGCGTCCGCTCCAGCCGGTCCGTCGCCGACGCGACCCCGAAGTCGATGAGCTTCACGTCCCCCCGGATCGACACCATGATGTTCCGCGGGTTCACGTCGCGGTGGACGATCGCCATGGGCTTGCCGAGGGCGTCCCGCTTCTTGTGCGCGTGATCGAGCGCTTCGCACACGGACGCCAGGATCGCGAGCGCGAACCGCAGCGGCACCTTCTGCCGCCGGTCCGACAGCTCCGAGATGAGCTGGCGCAGGTCCATCCCGGGCACGTACTCGAGGACCAGGTAGTAATCGTCGCCCTCCCGCCCGAAGTCGTAGACGCGGCCGATGTTCGGGTGGTTCAGCTCGGCCGTAATCCGAGCTTCGTCCTTGAACATCCGCACGAACGCGTCGTCCGCCGTGCGGTCCGCCTTGATCCGCTTGATCACGACGAGGCGGATGTAGCCGGCCTCCTCGACCGCGCGCCGCGCGAGATCGACCTCCGACATGCCGCCGACCCCGAGACGCTCGAGGAGGACATAGTTGGCGAAGGGGGCGGGGAACAAAGGGTGGCGCTCTCCAGGGGGCCGTGACCGGGGAAGGTGCCTACTCCTGCTTGACCGCGTCCTTCTCGGCCTTCTTCTCTGCCTTGCGGGCGATGCGCTGGGCTTCGCGGATGCCCTCCTCCGTGCGGATGTCGAAGGCGATCGACTGCACCCGCGGCTCGACCGCCAGGCTCCGATCGCGCTCGGCGCCGTCCGGCCCCGGCTCCTTCCCGAACATGTACCGGCCCTGCGGGAGATACCCGTCGAAGATGCCCTTCTCGGCGATCTCCTTCTGGGCGTACTCGACGGCCTTGCGCTGGTTCGGGTCGAACGGCATCGACTCGGGCTGCAGCTCGACCTTCCCGATGTCGCACGCCAGCAGCACGCGATTGTAGTTCGAGTCGATGTCCCACAGCCAGTCGACGACGGCGCGTTCCTCCCGCCGCGTGTTGGCGGCGATGAGGCGGTTGCGCGCGGACGCCACGTCCCCGAGCGCTCGCGCGGCATGGGCCCCGGCCACGAAGTCCTCGAACGAGGGCTCGATGCCCGTGGCCAGCAGCGCGGTGTAGGTCCGCTCGACTCCCGCCCAGGCGTTCCGGGACGCGAGCTTCTCGAGCTCCTGCGACAGCCGCTGGTACTCCCCCCGGTTCGGAAGAGCCGGGAACGCCGCCGGATCCGACGCGACGGAGGTCAGCTCCGGCCCGTTAGATGTCGGCTCCGGGGAAACACCCGGATCCGGCTCCTGAGCCAGTGCATTGCACAACGAGAACGAGAGCCACCACATCGACGGATACCCGCGGCCGGGAGAGGCCGCCTGCGAGGTGTGATACGTTACCCCAGCCTCGCGTCTCCCGGTAGTCCGGTGGGCCACGACGCGTCGGAAGGGGGTCTCGGTGCGCATGTCGTCGCTCGTGCTGCTCCTCGCCGCCTGTTCGGGGGGAAACCATTCCGAAACTGACAAAGTCACGGAAGACACCGTAGGGTCGGACACGGACGGGATCACGGCCGATCCGCTGACGCTCCTCACGGCAACAGTGGGCGCCCCGGCCTCCCCGCTGGTCTTCCTCGCGCGCCAGCTCGACGTGACGACGAGCCGGCCCGCGCGCGTCTCCGTGGCGCTCACGGACGCCGCGGGCGTGGCGCGCACGATCGCGTGGGACGCCCTCGCCGCGGAGCACCACCTGCCGCTGCTCGGCCTCCACGCGGGCTCCGCCCACACGGCCGTGGTGTGCGCGGAAGCCGACGGAGAGCGAGCCTGCTCCGAGCCGATCGCGTTCGTCGCCGGGGATCTCCCTGCCGACCTGCCGGAGCTCGACCTGCTCGTCAGCGAGCCCGGCCGGTTCACCCCGGGTTGGACGCTGCTCGCGCCGTTCGCGGGCCCGAAGGCCATGCTGCTCGTGGTGGACGACGCCGGGGCGCCGGTGTGGGCGTACGAACTGCCGCGGAGCTGGAAGGCCTTCGGCCTCACGCCGGCCGGCACGCTCTTCGCGCTGCAGAACACGATCGCCGTCGAGATGGACTGGCTCGGCCAGCCGATCCGGCGCTTCGCGCCGCTGTTGGAGGCCATCGAGCCCTACGATGTCCCGATGGACGTGAGCGATCCGCACCACGACGTCGTGCCCCTCCCCGACGGCTCGATCTGGACGCTGAGCAACGAAGCGAAGCTGGTCGCCGGGTTCCCCCTCGACTACGACCGGACGCTGACGGGGGACGTGTCGGTCGCCGACCAGGAGATCCTCCACGTCGGCGGGGACGGGGCGATCCTCGCGCGGTGGTCCATGCTCGACCGGCTCGACCCCACGCGGATCGGCTGGGACGCCCTCGATCCCACCCAGGCGGGGGACGTGGACTGGGGCCACGCGAACGCGGTCGTCCCCGGCGACGACGCCGTCCTCGTCAGCCTGCGGCACCAGGACGCCCTCGTCCAGCTCGACGCCGCCACGGGAGACGTCCGCTGGATCCTCGCGAACCACGACGGCTGGGACCCGGCGCTGCAGCCGCTGCTGCTCACGCCGGTCGGCGAGCCGTTCCTGTGGCCATCCCACCAGCACGGCCCGATGGTGCGCTCGACCGGCGAGATCCTCGTGTTCGACAACGGCAACAACGGGCACACCACGCCGTACGCGACCGACGGGGCGGTCCCCAGCCTGTCGCGCATCGTGCAGTACACGGTGGACGAAGCCGCGATGACGGTCCGCCAGGACTGGGAGTGGCAGCCGACGATCGGCGGCCCGCTGTTCTCCACCGCGCTCGGCAACGCGGACTGGATGGCGGAGCGCGGCACCGTGTTCGCGACGTTCTCCTTCCTCACCCGGGAGGGCGGCATCGCGAACGCCGACATCGGCCGCGGCACGCACTCCACGCGGCTCATCGAGTTCGAACCATCGACCGGCGAAACGGTGTGGGATCTGTCAATATACAGCGACGCGTCCGCAGACAAGGCCGGCTGGCAGGTCGACCGAGCCGCTCGGGTGGGCCACCTGTACGGGTCGGCCGCCACCGACACGCTCTCACAATAGGATCCTCGCATGCGTACGTCCGCCCTGCTCTTCGGCCTCGTCGCCTGCTCCGGGAAGCCGGCTGGCGACGCGCCGTTGCCCCCGGACACCGACGCCACCGACACGGACACGGACACCGTCCCGCCGACGTCCGAGCCGCTAAGCCTGCTGTCCGCGGTCGTGCGCGCGCCGGACTCGCCGCTCGTGTTCCAGGCCCAGCAGGCGGACGTCACGACCTCCCACCCCGCCCGCGTGACCGCGACGCTCACGGATGCTGCGGGTGCGACGCGCACGATCGCCTTCCCGACGGTAGCGACCACCCACACGCTGCCGCTTGTCGGGTTCCCCGCCGAGAGCTCGCACACGGTCGTGCTGTGCGCCACGGACGAGCTCGCGCGGGAGGCCTGCTCGGAGCCCCTGCCGTTCACGGTGAGCGCAGGACCGCCGACGGCGCCGACCGTCGAGCTCCTCGAGAGCGACGCCGGGCGGTTCGCGGCGGGCTGGACGTTGTTCCCGCCGTTCTCGGACGAAGGCGACCTCGTGCTCCTCGCGGACGCGGACGGCGTGGTGGTGTGGGCGTTCACGGCGCCCCGCGACTGGAAGTCGGTGACAGTGACCGACCACGGCACGCTGACGGGCATCGAGAACACGAACCTCGTCGAGATGGACTGGCTCGGCAGGGTGGTGCGCCGCTTCCGCCCGAGCAGCCAGACGCTCGATCCCGGAGAGATCCCGATGCCGCTCGACAACCCGCACCACGAGCTGATCCCGCTCGCAGACGGGTCGATCTACACCCTCGACACCACGAGCCGGGTCGTGGACGGCTTCCCCATCGACTACGACTTCTCGGCGTTCACCGACGCGAACGTGGCCGAGCAGGTCGTGGTCCACCTCGGCGGGGACGGGACCCTGCTGGAGTCCTGGTCGCTGCTCGACACGCTCGATCCCCTGCGCCTCGGCTGGTCTTCGCTCGACCTCACGATCAAGGGGGATCTGGACTGGGGCCACGCGAACGCGATCGCCATCGACGATGTGGACGACACCCTCGTCATCAGCCTGCGGCACCAGGACACGATCGTGAAGCTCGACCCCGCCACGGGAGACGTGCGCTGGATCCTCGCGAACCACGACGGATGGAACCCGACGTTCCAGCCCGCGCTCCTCACGCCCATCGGCGCGCCGTTCGCCTGGCCCGCGCACCAGCACGGCCCGCAGCTCCTCGAAGACGGCGGGATCCTCCTGTTCGACAACGGGAACGAGAACCACACGACGCCCTACTCGGACGCCGCGTGGATGCCGCAGCTCTCCCGCGTCGTGCAGTACCGGGTGGACGACGTCGCGCGCACCGTCGCGCAGCTTTGGGATTGGCGGCACCCGGACGGGCTGTACTCGCAGGCGCTCGGAAACGCGGATCTGCAGGTGGAAACCGGATCGGTTCTCGCTACCTTCTCGTACCTGGCGAAGGAGGACGGCGTAGCGAACGGCGAAATCGGCCGCGGGAGGAACTCCACCCGCATCACTGAGTTCGACCCGGTCACCGAGGACGTCGTGTGGGACCTGTCCGTGTGGGACGACGCGGTCGAGTCCCCGGGCGGGTGGCTCGTGGACCGCGCAGTCCGGGTCGGGAGCCTGTACGGGTCCACCGCGACCGACACCGCGGCGCAATAACCGGATGGCAGAGCCAGATCCGTCGCGGCACCTCGACCTGTACCGCCACCTCGAGACCTTCACGGAGCCCGCGCGGGTCCGGCTCCTGTGGCTGATCGAGCGCGAGGAGCTCGGCGTGGGCGAGCTGTGCCGCATCCTGCAGCAGCCGCAGTCCACGGTCAGCCGCCACCTGAAGGCGCTCCAAGTCGGGGGCTGGGTCCGGCGGAGATCCGAGGGGACGAGCGGCTTGTTCCGTCTCGACGAGCTCGACCCCATGGCAGGGCGCCTGTGGACCGTCGTGCGCGACGAGCACGGGACGACGCGGCTCGCCGCGGAGGACGCCGCACGGCTGCAGGCCGCGCTGGACGCGAGGCGCCTCGACGGTCGCGGCTTCTTCGGCCGGATGTCGGGGGAGTGGGACGCGATCCGCGCCGAGCTCTTCGGCGATCAGCTCCTCCAGCCCGCGCTCCTGGCGCTGCTGCCGCCCGACTGGGTGGTGGCCGACCTGGGCTGCGGGACCGGCCAGGCGATCTGCGCGCTCGCGCCGTCGGTTCGCCGGGTGATCGGCGTGGACCGCGAGCAGCGCATGCTCGACGCCGCCGCGGAGCGCCTGCAGGGTGCGTCGAACGCCGAGCTCCGCCTGGGCGGCCTCGAAGCCCTGCCGCTCGCCGACGGAGAGGTCGACGCCGCCCTGCTCTCTCTCGTGCTCCACCACGTGGACGACCCCGTCGCCGCGCTCATCGAGGTCCGCCGCGCCCTCCGGCCCGATGGTCGCGCCGTCGTCGTCGACATGGTCGCCCACCAGCGCGACGAGTACCGTTGGACCATGGGGCATATCCACCTCGGGTTCTCGAGGGAGGACCTGTTTAATCTGGCGGACCAGGCGGGGCTGGTGGTGGGGCGGTGGGCCGCCCTCCCGCCGGCGCCGGGGGCCGCGGGGCCGCCGCTGTTCGTGGCGGTGCTGGCCCGGTCGGGCTGAGAGCAGGTCGGGAGGGACGCCTCCAGAACGGACCAACGCCGAGATGACCCTCGTCTAGACGTCTAGACTGGCGTCCCGCCGCCCCGCCGTGGCGCCGACGGCCACCCCGACCGCGATCCCCGCGATCGCGAGGCCGACCTGCCACACGTCCGGCGCGTACGCCTCCGACGGCCACCAGCGCGGATCGACCGACGCCACATCCGCCACCGCCGGGGACGCGCCCAGGAGCCACCCGTCCAGGCGCGCGGGCGCCGGGCGCTGGAAGGGCCAGCAGGCCGTGGCCGACCCCGCCGCCAGCCCGAGGAGCGCCGGATGCCAGGATCGCCGCCGCCACACCATCCCGCCCACCGCGAGCCCGGCCACCGCAACCACGAGATCCAGTGGTCCGCTGGGCAGGATCCGCCACGGCAGCCCCGGCACCGCCACGCCGAGCCCGGCCAGCGCCGCCCACGCCGGCCCCGTCACCCAACCCGCGGGCACGAGCCCCCCCAGGGTCGTCACGCCGAGCGTCGACGCCAGGATCGCGGCCGGGATCCCCTGCCCTCGCACGCGCGGGAGCGCCGACGCGCACACCCCGAGCGCGACCGCCTGGGCGACGAGCCGCTCGCCGTCCGTGGGCGCCGCCAGCCACGGGCCCGCGGCGAAAGCGACCGCCACGCCGACGCACAGCGCGCCGACCGCTACGCCCGGCGTCGCCGGATCGTCAGGATCGAGCAGGATCACCGGCAGGGCCCCCAGCCCGAGCGACGGCACCCACGAGCCGAGCCCGCCGAGCACGCCCAGGGCGAGAGCTGCGGCCGCAGCGTCTATCCGTCGGTCCAACGCCTGATCCGGTCCAGCAGGCCATCCACCCGCGGGTAGACGACGATCGGCGTCACGGTCGCCCACCCGCGCTCGACCCAGTAGCCGTCGGTCCCCTCCCCCTCGAACCCCAGGTGTGGGCCGCCGATCCAGAAGTATGGCTTGCCCCTGGGATCCTCGCGGACGTCCACGTGGTGCTGCCAGGTGCGCCGGCCGAGCGGGGCCGCCCGGATGCCCTCGATCTCCGCGACGTCCGGCACGTTCACGTTCAGGAACACCCACTCCGGCAGCGGCTGCGCGAGCAGAGCCTCCACCACCCGCACGGCCACGCGGCCGGCGGTCTCCCAGTGCTTGACGCCGTGAAGCGATACGGCCACCGAAGGCACGCGTTGCAGGCACGCTTCCCGCGCCGCCGCCACCGTGCCGGAGTAGTAGACGTCGCTGCCCAGGTTCGAGCCCGCGTTGATCCCGGACACGACGACGGCCGGATCCGGAACGAGGTGCCGCAGCGCCAGGTACGCGCAGTCGGCCGGCGTGCCCGTGATGGAGAAGCGCCGCTCCCCCCTCTGGTTCGCGCGGAGCGGCTCGTGCATGGTGAGCGCGTGGGACTGCGCCGAGCGCTCGCGGTCCGGCGCCGCGGTCCACACCTCCCCGAGCGTGGCCAGCGCGGCCTCCAGCGCCGCGAGGCCGGGCGCGTCGATGCCGTCGTCGTTCGAGCACAGGATCCGGGTCGTCATGGGCCCTCCGGCAGTCGCTCCCATAGCATCCCCGGCGGCGGGCCGGGTGCGGATCGGATAGGGGGACCGCGGCATGGCCACCCCGCCCCGCAGAACCCGACTGCAGCGTGTCGTGCGGTGGGCCACCACCGCGGGCGGGATCACGGCAGCGCTTGCGGCCGCCGCCGGCTGGTGGGCGTGGAACCACCGGTTCCTCCCGTGGTACGAGCCGATCGAAGCGGACGCCATCGCGACCATCGATGCCCACTGGGAGCTCGAGACGTCGCACCCAGGGTGGAGCTTCCACGCCCAGATCTTCTCCGCGGCCACGCCGATCGACGGGCTCACGCCCGCGCGCCTGGCGCTGGAGGCCGCCACGCGGGGCTACGTGGACGCCTGCCCGCCCACCGCGCCAGGGCACGTGTGCGCCGAAACCGGGGAGATCCTGCTCCGTGGCGGGCAATTCGCGGATGGGCCCCAGCCCGCGGGCAACGCCGGGTGGACGCGGCCCCTCGCGCTCGAGCCGATCGAGCTCGGCCTGATGGTCGGGCCGGACGCCGAGCTCCGCGAGCACCTCCCCCTCGCGGACGCGCCGGAGCTGCTCCTCCGCGCCATCATCGCCAGCGAAGACGAGCGGTTCGAGCGGCATCTTGGCGTGGACCCGGAGGGCTTCGCGCGCGCCATGTGGGTCAACTGGAACGCCGGCGCGTTCAGCCAGGGCGCGTCGACCCTCGACATGCAGCTCATGCGGAACCTGACCGGCGACAAGGACCGGTCGATCGAGCGAAAGCTGGCCGAGATGGCGCGCGCGTACGCCGTCGACCAGTACGCCGGGAAGGAGCAGATCCTCCAGATGTACCTCGACGCGCCGTACCTCGGGCAGGCCGGCAGCTTCTCGGTGTGCGGCTTCGAGATGGCAGCGCAGTTCTACTACGGAAAGTCGGCGCGAGACCTCGATCTCTCGCAGGCGGCCACGTTGGTGGGGATCCTGCCCGCGCCGGGCAACTTCTCGCCCGAGAAGTACCCGGCCATCGCGAAAGAGAAGCGGGATCGGGTGCTCCGGCGCATGCGCGAGCTCGGCTGGGACCCGGCGCAGATCGACGCAGCGCTCGCCGAGCCCGTCGCCGCCACCCCGCACGAGCTGTTCCCGACCGAGCGGTACTACGCGTACCTCGCCGCATCCCGCGAGGCCGTGCTCCGCCAGTTCCCGCCCCAGGTGGCCTACGGCGCGGGCCTCGACGTCTACACCGCGCTCGACCCCGTCGCGCAGGAGGCGACCGAGCGCGTCCTCGAAGAGCGCACGCCGTTCCTCGATCGCAGGCTGTACGGCCGCGGCGAGGGGCCGCTGCTGTCGGCGAGCGCCCTGGTCGACACGGCGAGCGGCCTGCTGGTGGCCGTGCACGACACGGCGATCCTCGGCTCCAACGACTTCAACCGCGCGACGCAGATGCGACGCCAGGCGGGATCGAGCTTCAAGCCGGTGGTCTACGCGCTCGCGTTCCAGCCGGGCCCGGACGGCCACCCGCGCAAGCGGCCCGACAGCCCGGTCAAGAACACGCCGAAGACCTTCAGTCCCGGCGAGGACGCGTGGACCCCGCGCAACGCGAACGGCTGGTATATGCCGACCGTGACGCTCGCGCGCGGGCTGACCGTGAGCGCGAACCTCGCGGCGGCGCACCTGCTGGAGGAGCTCGGCGGCCCGGATCCGCTCATCGACTTCGCGAGCACGCTCGGGTTCGACACCAGCGGGTTCCCGCGGGAGATGGGCCTCTCGCTCGGCCAGGCGCAGGTCACGCCGGTCGAGATGGCGCGTTTCTCCGGGATCGTCCTCGGGGGCGGGAAGAAGGCGAGCGCGTCGCCCATCGCGCTCGCGGTGGACGCGTTCGGGCGGGAGCGGTTCCGCGCGCCCCCTCCGCGCGATCAGGTGCTGACGCCGGTCGCGGCGCTCTACACGCGCGAGCTGATGCGCCTCGTCGTCCTCAACGGCACGGGCTGGCGGGTCCGCGGCGAGGGCGGGTACAAGGGCGAGGTCGTCGGTAAGACCGGCACCGCAACGGGCGACCGCGACCTGTGGTTCGTGGGGGGAACCCCCGACTATGCGGGAGCGGTGTGGGTCGGGTACGAGCTGCCGGCGTCCGTCGGCGACCACGCGGGCGCGGTGGCGGGGCCCCTCTTCGGCTGGTGGATGGACGCGCTGCACGAGGGGTTGGAGCTCCCGAAGTTCGACATCTCGGCGCTCGACCGGAAGTATGTGTGCGCCAACACCGGGCTGAGCGGGAACGAGACGTGCCCCGGGATCCAGGTGCCGTTCCTGAAGGGCGAGAAGCCGCGTGGAGGCTGCACGATCGTCCATGACCCATACGATCTCGCACCGCCCGTGAAGGAGGAGCCCCTCGTCGAGGAGGGCGCGATCCCCGCGCCCGCGACGCCCTGATGCGGAGCGGCGGTTATCCGGCGGAGCGTGTTACAACGCGAGACCCGAGGTCGTGATGCCCGCTCCCCTCCCGGTCCTGCTCCTCGCGAACGCTGCGTTCGCCGCCGACGTCGCGGGGCCCGCGGAGACCCGCGTCGGCGAGTGGATGGCGTTCCAGGTCACGGACGGGACGCCCGGCGAGCGCGTCCTGATCTTCGCGGCCCCCGCGGACCCCGCTTTCACCGAGCCGGCGTGCCCGAGGGAGCTCGGCGGCGTGTGCCTCGACCTGCCCGCCACCGCCGTGGCCGTGGCCGGCGTGTTCGTGGACGATTCGGGCGCTGGAGAGGTGTGGGCCTCGCTGCCGGTCGAGTGGGGCGGGGACGGGCTGGTCGTCCAGTGGCAGGCCGGGATCGGCGTGGATCCCGCGGTCACGGGCCCGGTCGGCGAAATCGGGGTCCAGACGCGGACGGACCCGTGGGGCGTGTTCTCGCTCGCGGCGGCGGACGCCAAGTTCATCGGGGAGTCCTCCGGGGATCTCGCCGGCTTCTACGTGTCGCCCGCGGGGGATGTGAACGGCGACGGCTTCGCGGACGTCCTGGTCGGCGCCCGCGGGTTCGGGCCCGATCTCGGGGCGGTCTACCTGGTACACGGCCCGATGTCGGGGCCCGCGTCGCTCCGGACTGCGCACGCCCGGATCCTGGGAGAAGCGGAAGGGGACGTCGCGGCGTACCGGATGGCACCCATCGGGGACCCGAACGGGGACGGGTTCGACGACTTCCTGGTCGCGTCCTTCAAGGACAGCACCGGCGGAACGAACGCCGCGGCGGTCTACCTCGTCGCCGGGCCGGCCGAGGACGGGAACCTGGGGGACGCCGCCGGCAAGCTGGTGGGCGAAGACGCCAAGGACCACGCCGGGTATGGCACGGCCGCCGGCGACGTGGACGGAGATGGCCTGCTGGACGCCGTGCTCGGCGCGTACGGGGCGGAGGACGACCTGTCGGAGCAGGGCATGGCGTACGTGGTGCTCTCCCCCTTCTTCGGCCAGGTCGACCTCGCGGACGCGGACGCCCGGCTCTTCGGCGGGTTCGCTGGGGATAAGGCCGGCACCCGCGTCGCGTCGTGCGACACGGACGGCGACGGCAAGGACGACGTGCTCGTCGGCTCCCAGTTCCAGGACGAGGGCGCGGAGGACGCCGGCGCCGTGTACGTGATGCGGGGCCCGCTGGTGGGGACACTGCCCCTCGAAGGAGCCGAGGGCAAGATCTACGGCGTCGGAGAAGGCAACTTCGTGGGGCTGCGCACGGCGTGCGCCGGCGACGTGGACGCCGATGGCATGCAGGACGTGCTCGCGGGCGGCTACGTCGGCGGTGTCGAGCAGACTCCGACCGCCTGGCTGTTCCGCGGGCCGGTGGAAGGCCACGTTTCCACCCTCACCGCGGACTCCGTGCTCTCCAGCGCCTCCCAGGCCGGGCTACGCGGGGTCGAGGTCGCGGGCGCCGGGGACGTGGACGGGGACGGCTTCGACGACGTGCTGGTCGGCGCGAAGTTCGAGGACAACTACGGCGGCGTGGACGCGGGCTCCGCGTTCGTCGCAACGGGCAACCCGAGCGGCGACATCTTCCTCCAGACCGCCGCCAGCGCGTGGTTCACCGGCGAAGGCCCCACGGACTACCTGGGCTACAGCGTGTCGGCGGCGGGTGACACGAACGCCGACGGCTTCGCCGACCTGCT
This sequence comes from Klebsiella pneumoniae, assembly GCA_945882675.1. Lineage (GTDB taxonomy): Bacteria > Myxococcota_A > UBA796 > UBA796 > CANLGQ01. The sequence goes on from CAMCWU010000002.1 coordinate 24,856, forward strand.
GCTCGGCGCGTACGGATACGACGGGCTCGGCATCCTCAACGGCGCTGCGTACGTGTTCCTCGGCGCCTCTCGCCCGGAACCCGAGCCAGAGGACACCGACGCGGACACCGACACCGACACCGACACCGACACCGACACGCCGGACACCGACGTCGTCGAGCCGCCGGTCACGAGGGAGGAGGACAAGGACGGCTGCGGGTGCTCGGTCCGGCCGTCGCGCGTCGGCCTGGCGCCCTGGCTGGTTGCGCTCGCGGGGGTCGCGCGGCGCCGCCGCCCATCGGGTCCGCGCGGGCCGCGTCAGAGCGGGACGATCCCCGCGTAGAGCCGGACGGGGATCCCGCCGTTCGAGAAGGACGCGAGCTCCTCGGTCGGGACCTTCAACGCCGACTTCAGCCGCGCGTCCGAGAGCAGGATCGCGAAGCGCCAGCCCTTCCAGCGCGCCGCCAGCACGTCGCCCACGGCCCGCATCCCCGCGAGGCCCGACCCGCGCTCGATCCGCTCGCCGTAAGGCGGGTTCATCACGATCAACCCGGTCTCCGCAGGCGGCACGACGTCGGCGAAGCTCCGCTCGTCGAACGCGACGCGGCGCTCGACGTCTGCGCGGGCGGCGTTGGCGCGCGACGCGCGGATCGCGCCAGGATCACGGTCGCTCCCGCGGATCGGCGCGACGAGATCGAGGGCGGGGCTCCGCTCGGCCTTCTCCGCGGCCCAGGCGCGGGCGTCGTGGCCGGGCCAGGTCTCGAACGCGAAGGTCCGGCGCGCGCCCGGGGGCTGGCGCAGCGCGATGCCGGCGGCCTCGATCGAGAAGGTGCCGGACCCGCACATGGGGTCCACCAGGGCCTCGCCCGGGGCCCAGTCGGCGAGCCGGAGCACGGCGGCAGCGAGGTTCTCGCGCAGCGGCGCCTTCGCCGTCTCCTGGCGCCAGCCGCGCTTGTGCAGCGGCTCGCCCGTCGCGTCCACGGAGATCTCGACCTTCTCGTCTTCCGCCCGGATGAGGATGCCCACGGGCGTGCGGGGCGGGCGGCCGCCGCCGATGCGGGGTCCACGGAGCGCGTCCGTCACCGCGTGCTCGACCTTCTTGAGCACCGCGTCCTTGAGGCGCAGGTGGCTCCCGCGCGCCGCGAAGTGGAGATCGAGCGGCTGGTGCGGGTGGACGAACCGCGCCCACGGCATGCGCCGGGCGCCGGTCCCGAGCTGCTCGAGCGTGCCCGCATTGAATCGCCCGAGGACCACCGAGATCCGCCCCGCGAGCCGCGACCAGAGGTGCACCAGCCGGAGCTGGGCGTCCGACGCGTCGAATACGACGGCGCCCTCTTCCGCCGTGCACTTCAGGCCGAGGTCGTCGAGCTCGTCCTTCAGCGCCGCTTCGAGGCCGGCGGCGATGGTGGCGCGGCAGTGGTAGACCACCGGGGCGGGCGGCGGGGGCGGCCGGCGGGCGGGCGGGGCGGGCTTGCCGGCCGGCTTGCCGGCGGGCGGGCGGTTTCGTGCGGGCAAGACGGCTCCGGGTCCCCGACCCCTTAGCCCGGCGCCCGGTGTATGCTCGCCGGCGGAGGCGGGGTGGACGCAGGGCGAGCCAGGATCGACGCGCTGGGAGCGCTCGAACACCCGAACGTGGCGACGGGGCCGCTCGATCCGCTTCCGCCCGCCGGACCCGTCGGCCCGGAGCGAGCGATCCGGCTGATCACTCAGGTCGCGAGCGGGCTCGCGCACGCCCACCGCCGCGGGGTGGTGCACGGGAGCGTCGGGCTCGACCGGCTGCACGTGCGCGCCCTCGGCGACGGCTCAGAACTGGTGTTGGTGCTGTTCCTCCCTGACGGATCGGGCGGCGCCGCGCCGGAGCAGCTCCGCGGCGGGCCGGTGGACCACCGGGCGGACGTGTGGGCCACGGGCGCGCTGCTGTTCCGGCTCCTCACCGGTCGGGATCCAGCGGTGAACCCGGGCGATCCGGCTGTTCCACCGGCGCTCGCGGGCGTGGTGGCGCGGTGCCTCGCCGACCGCCCGGAGGACCGGTACGCCGACATGGGGGCGTTCGTGGACGCGATCGACGCTGCGGCCCGGGCGCCCCTGGTCGTACCGCCGCCGACGCCGGCGCGCGGGTGGGTCCTCGGGACGGCGCTCGTCGTCGTCGCGGTCCTGTGCGGGCTCGCGGCCGCTTTCGCCACGATCGAGCTACGCGGGCCGCCGCCCGTGGACGCCCCGGAGCCAGCGCCCCCGCCGCCGCACGAAGGCTAGCGCCCGGGGAGTTGGGGGGAGGGTCGGGGAGGGGGGTGACGGGCCTCCGTGCGCGTCGGCCGAAGCCGGAAGTGCCAAGGTCTACCCTGGCCAACGACCCCCACCCCAGCCCTCCCCCGTGGAAGGGGGAGGGGGTATGAGGCGGGTCGCCCCCTGCCCCGAGCGACCGGACCGGAGCCTCGGATGCGGGCATGGGCTCGCTCCCCCCCAAAAAATGGACGGAGATCGGCTAGGTCTCCCGCCGGAGTCGGACCTCTACGCCCGCGCCGCTGAGGCGACCGCGCAGGATCAGGCGATCTCCCAGCACTGCCCAGCCCCACGGCTCGTCGCACATGGCCTGCAGCCACTCGCCCATGCCGAAGCCGTTGGCGGGGACCATGAACCGGTCGCGCGTGCGGCCGTGCATGGTGAGGCCCTGCGGGACGATGCCTTCGAAGCGGAGTTGTTGCGGGCCTGCGACCGACCAGCGCCCGTCCGCCACGCCGCTCGTCCCGACCTGGCCCGCCATTCCGACCGCCGCGAGGGGGCCGACGAACGCGTCCGCGAGGATCACTTCCAGCCGGCCGCTGACCTGGAACCGGAAGTCCACGCCGCGGGCGCCCATGACCTGGCCAAAGCCTTCTGCGCTCGCGACCGACCAGTTCCCGATCGGTCCGCCCGGCTCCGCCGTGAGGGTGCAGCCGCCCGCCGCCGACGCCGCGAGCGTGCGGTGCACCTTGCCCGCGACGGCAAAGCGCTCCGCGACGTCCCCGTCGCCCGTGACGCCGACCTGGCCGCCGCGCGAATGTGCAGGGATATCCAGCGGGACCCAGCGCCAAGGCCGCAGCGTGACCGGGATGTCGACCGCTGGGACGCGCCGGAGCGGCATGGGCACCATACCCGGCACCTTCTCGAGGACCCAGCGCCCGATCCCGAGCCACTCGGCCGCCGAGAGCACGCCGTCGTCCAGCAGGTCCCGGCTGCGCGAGATGGGGTCGTGCCCCTGCGCCGCCCACGCCTTGCCGACGGCCACCCCAGCCCGCGGGAACCGGCCCGGATCGCCGGTCTCCACCGCCTGGGCAAGGTCGTTCGCGGCGATCCCGAGCTCCGGCGCCACCTGATCCGCGGCGTACACGGCCGCTCCGATCCAGCGCCAGTCCGTGCCGGGCGGCTGCTCGACGAGCTGGGAGAGGCCGCGCAGCGCGGTCGCCTCCAGGACCGTGGCCGCCGCGCGACGCCAGCGATCCAGCGGAGGAAGCGGGCTCTCGGGCTCTGCGGGGTGCACGACGCCCGGCCCCTCGAACGCGGCCGACAGCGTGAGCTCGTCCCCATGGAGCCGGTACAACCCCGGGATATCCCCGATACGCACCTTCAGGGGCGAGACGTCTGGCAGGTGCTCCATGCCCCGCTGGATCTCGGCCAGCACCGGTCCGAGGGCCACGCGCGAGCGGAGGTCGAGGTCGAGGCGGTCCATGCCGTGAGCTATCCACGGCCGGGTCCCGGGCAAGCCCGCGCGGGTTAGACGCCTCCCCGAGGTTCCGATGGCCGATCCCGCTCCCGATCCCGTGGCCGACGCCCGCGCCCGCTCCGCAGCCCTCCTCGCCGCGTTCCAGGCGGATCTCACGGCCGCGACGGATCTGGGCGCCCTCGACGTCGTGCGCCGCGCCCACGCCGGCAAGAGCAGCCCCGTGAAGGCGCTCCTGAAGGCGCTCCGCGATGTCCCCGCCGACCTGCGGCCCGGCGTCGCGGCCGGAATCAACCAGGTCGCCGACCGGATCGAGGAGGAGCTCGCCGCGAAGGCGAAGGATCTGGAAGCCGTCGCGCTCGACGCCCGCCTGGACGCCGAGTGGCAGGACACGACGCTCCCCGGCGTCGGCCCGACCCGCGGCGCGCGCCACCCGCTCACCGACGTCGAGCGGCAGTGCGCGGACGTGCTGCGCCGCCTCGGCTTCGAGATGGTGGAGGGGCCGGAGGTCGAGCACCCGTTCTACAACTTCGACGCCCTGAATATCCCGGAGCACCACCCCGCTCGCGACATGCAGGACACGTTCTGGGTCACGGGCGGCTACCTGCTGCGGTCGCACACGACGACGGTGCAGGCGCGGATCCTCGAGAAGGCGGCGGGCAAGCCGGTGAAGATCGCGAGCGCCGGCCGCACCTACCGGAACGAGGCCGTGGACGCCACGCACCTTGCCATGTTCCACCAGCTCGAGGGGATCTGGGTGGATCGCGGCCTGACCTTCGCGCACCTGAAGGGCGTGCTCGCGTTCGTCGCGCGCGAGCTGTTCGGCGAGCAGCGGATCCGGTTCAAGCCCAAGTTCTACCCGTACACCGAGCCCAGCGCGGGCGTGGACCTCGCGTGCAGCATGTGCGACGGCGCAGGGTGTGACGCGTGCCACGGCGCCGGCTGGGTCACGATCCTCGGCTCGGGCATGATCCATCCGAAGGTCCTTCGGACATTCGGGTACGATCCGGATGAATATTCGGGAATCGCCTTCGGTTTCGGGACGACGCGGATGGCCGCCCAGCGCGCCGGCGTCGTGAAGGTCCGCAGCATGTACGAGCAGGATGTCCGCGTGATCCGCGCGCTGCACCGGGGGACGCCGTGAAGATCACCGCCGACACGCTGGCCCGATTCGTGGACCTGCCGAGAGAGATCCTCGATCATCCGCGGGGGCTGCGCGATCTGCTCGACGACCTCGGGATCGAGGTGAAGCGGGAGGCCGGGGGCGTGTACACGCTCGAATTGCTGGCGAATCGCGGGGATCATCACTGCGTCGAGGGGATCGCGCGGGAGATCTCGGCGCGGTTCGACGTCGAGCTGCGCCAGCCGTCGATCGTTGCGCTGACCGAGGGGGACCCCCCGATTCCGCTCCGGATCGAGACGGACCTGTGCCTCGTGTACACGGCGACGTGGATCGAGGGGCCGGGCGGCGGGTCGGTCGACGGGACGCTGCTCGAGGTGAACGGGATGGCTTCGATCTTGGCGCCGGTGGACGCGACGAACCTCGCGAACCTGGAGCTCGGACAGCCGACGCACGCGTTCGACGCCGACAAGATCGTGGGCGGGATCACGGTGCGCCTGGCGCGGCCGGGCGAGCGCGCCTGGCTCCTGTTCGAGGCGGAGGCCCGTGAGATCCCGGCCGGGACCATGGTGATCGCCGACGATACGAAGATCCTGGCGGTCGCGGGGGTCATCGGCTGCGAGGACTCCAAGACGACAGAGGCGACGACCCGGGTGCTGCTCGAGAGCGCGACGTTCGACCCGGTCGCCGTGCGGAAGGCGAGCCGAGCGCTGGGTATCCACACGGACGCGTCCGCGCGGTTCGAGCGGGGGGCGGACCCGGCGCGGCCGCTCGTGGGCGCGGGGCGGGTAGCGCACCTGCTCCAGAGCGCTGGTTGGCGGGTGAGATCCACGGGTGTGGTGTCGCGATGGGGGGACCCGGCGCGGGTGATCCCGCTGACGCTCGGCACGGCGAACGCGTACCTCGGGCTCGAGCTGACGGTGGAGCGCGTGAACGCGATCCTCGGCCGCCTCGGGTTCACGTTGTCCCCCGCCGGCTTCCGCGTGCCGACCTGGCGCCTGTGGGATGTCGAGAACGTTCAGGATGTGTACGAGGAGCTGGCGAAGATCGCGGGCTACGAGACGTCGCCGGCCACGCTGCCGCCGATCGACCACGGGGCCCTGCCGACGGAGCGCGAGCGCCGGAAGGCGATCATCGAGGAGGTCCTGACCGGATCCGGCGCGTACGAGGTCTTCACGGACGGCTTTCACGGCCGCCCGCTGCGCGACAAGCTGCTCGGCCACCTCTCCGCCCCGGAGAGCCACCCGCTCTGGACCCACGTGGAGACGACGAACGCGCTGGACCGGGCGTACAGCCTGCTCAAGAACAACGGGCTCGCCCAGGCGCTGGACGCCGTGGAGCAGAACCTGCGGGTCCGCGAGGCCGACTACAAGCTCTACGAGCTCACCCGGACCTTCCACCCGCCGACCGAGAACGCGGAGCGCCTGGGAGCCGAGGAGCGCGGCCTGCTCTGGCTGATCGCGGTGGGGACCGAGCGCCCGCGGGCCTGGGCCGACCGGTCTCGGCCGGCGGATGTGTACTGGGGCCGGGCGCTGGTGGCCGAGCTGGCGGTGGCGCTGGGCATCGATCTCCAGATCGTACCTGGCGAATCGGCTCGACCGATCGCGGCCTGCCTTCACCCGAAGCGCCAGGTCGCGCTGGGAATGGGGCCGCGCATCGTCGGCGCGCTCGGGGAGGTGCACCCCGCGGTGCTCGCGACCTTCAAGATCAAGGGGGTCCGCCCGCTCTGGCTCGAGATCGACGTCGACCGGCTGTACGACGCCCCCGCGGCCCGCCCGGCGTACGCGGAGCCACCGACCGCGCAGCCCATCGAGCGGAGCCTGGCGTTCACCCTCCCCCATGGCTTCGAGGCCGGCGAGGTTGCGAGGACGCTGGCGCAGCCCGGGATCCGGGTCGCCATCACGGATCTCTTCGCCCACGAGGAGGACGGGAAGCCCGTGCGGACCGTGACCTACGCGTTGTCTTGGGCGAACGCGGATGGAAAGCTGTCGGCGGACGCGGTGAACGCAGAGCTGGTCATGTTGACGGCTGCCGTCGTCGCCGAACACGGCGTGAAGCTGCGGGGAGCTTGATCCGGGATGTAGAAAGCCTGTGAACCCGCCCACGTCGCCCCCCCCAGCGCGTACATTCACGCTCAGGGGGACCATGGCCGGGCTGTACCGCGTCGAGAGCGTGCTGGGGCGGGGCGCGTACGCGACCGTCTGCGTCGCGCGGCGCGTGTCGGACGGCGCGCGCGTGGCGCTCAAGGTGCTCCGCCCGGATCACGTCAGCGACATCGCGCTCCTCGCCCGCATGCGCGACGAAGCCCGCCTCCTGTCGACCATCGACCACCCCGACATCGTGAAGGTCTGGGCGCTCCAGGAGTTCGGCGTCCAGCCCGTCCTCGAGATGGAGTACGTCGACGGCGTGTCCCTCGCGCGCGTCCTGCGTGACACCGGCGCCCCGGTCCCAACGCGCATCGCCCTCGAGATCGTGCGTCGGACCGCCCTCGCGCTCGACGACGCGTACCATCAGCTCGCCGGGCCCCGCCGCGAGCCCATGCGCATCATCCACCGCGACATCAAGCCGGACAACCTGCTGCTGACGCGGGCGGGCGAGCTAAGGGTCGTGGACTTCGGCATCGCGAAGGCGGAGTTCGCGGGGAGGAGCGCGATGACGCTGGGTATCGTGACCGGCTCCGCCGGCTTCGAGGCGCCGGAGCGCCGGCTCGGCGTGGACAGCCCGGCGACGGATGTGTTCGGCCTCGGGGTCACGCTGTTCGTGCTCGCGACGTCGAAGACCCTGGTCCTCGCTCGCGAAGGCGACGCGCGGGCGGCGGACGCGCTCAGGCAGATCGGGCGCGTCGGCGGGGACCTCGCGCAGCCGGAGAAAGTCCGCGCGCTCCTCGACCGCATGGTGGCGTCGGAGGCCGCGGACCGTCCGTCCGCCCGCGACGTGGCCGATGAGATCGGCGCCATCCTCGCGGTGGAGGGCGCCCCGGATCTCGCGAGCTGGGCCGCCGGCCTGCCGTGGTCGGACGCGCGCGTGCCGGCAGCCGAGCACCCCGAGTGGGACAACCTGCGGTTCCTCGAGACGGAAGCCCCGAACCCCCCGTCGATCCTCGGGCGGGCGGACGCCACGGCGCAGCTCCGCAGGCTCCTCGCCAGCCGCGACTGGCCGCGGCGCCTGCGCGAAATCGAGCAGGTCCTGTGCTCGTGCTCCGATCGCGTGGAGGGCCCGCTGATCACCATCCTGCAGCGCGCGTATCCGCCTTGGTGGCAGTTCTGGGCCCGTCCGTCGTCGCCCGCGGAGCTCGAGGCCGCACTGTGGGTCCTCGCGGACCGCCCGTCGAACGCCGTGCTCGGCTGTGCCCGTTCCCTGCTTACCCACCCGGTACCATCGGTCTCGCGCAGCGCGAAGCTGGTCCTCGAGCGGGCGCGCGCGGGCTGATTTCAGGCGGGTAGCCGGGCGTGCGTCGCGGGTTCGGGTTAGAGACCCGGCTGCCTGTTGGGGATGATCATGTCCACTGCCGCGCTCGACCCGATCGAGACGAACACCGGCCTCCGCACCGGCGCCGAGCTCGTCCGCGCGACGAAGCCCTTCACGGTAGAGGACCGGGCGCGCACCTGGCGGCTCCTCGGCAGCGCGCTCGCGGTGTGGGCCGCGGCGTCCGCGGTCGGGCTCTTCGCGCCGTGGTGGCCGGTCCAGCTCGTGGGTGCCGTGCTCGCGGGCTTCACGAACGTCCGGCTGTTCATCTTCTACCACGACCATCTCCATGGCGCCCTGTTCCACGATTCGCCTGCTGGCAAGGTGATCATGCGCATGGTCGGTATGTGGACGCTGAACCCGCCGTCGGTCTGGAAGGAGACCCACGACTACCACCACCAGAACAACGCGAAGCTGCTCGGGGCGAGCATCGGGTCGTATCCGGTGGTGACCGTGCGCATGTGGGACTCCCTGACGCCGGTGCAGCGGGCGTTCTACGCCGGCCTGCGCCACCCCGTGAATATGCTCGTAGGCTACTTCACGGTGTTCTCCCTCGGCATGTGCATCGCCCCGTTCAAGCGCGCGCCACGCCAGCACTGGCAGGGGCCGCTCGCGCTCGTCATGCACTGGTCGATGATCGGGCTCGCTGCCTACTTCCTCGGCTGGCAGGCCGCCGTGTTCGGCGTCTGGCTGCCGGTCGTCGTGGCGACCGCGCTCGGCGGCTACCTGTTCTACGCGCAGCACAACTTCCCGGACATCGAGCTGCGCGACCGGAAGAAGTGGGAGTACTGGTTCGCGGCCGTCAAGTCCTCGAGCATGTTCGATATGCACCCGATCATGCACTGGTTCACCGGCAACATCGGTTACCACCACGTGCACCACCTGAACCACAAGATCCCGTTCTACCGCCTGCCGGAAGCCATGGCCGCCATGCCGGAGCTCCAGAGCCCCGGCCGCACGAGCTGGGCGCTGTCGGATGTGCGGGCGTGCCTGCAGCTCAAGCTGTGGGACCCCGACCAGAACCGCATGGTCGGCTGGGATATCCTGACGAAGTAGGGTCTATGGCCCGTTTCCCGTGACGGTGCGCGACCCGCCCACGGAAGGGATCGCGTCTACGACCGCCTGGGCCCCGGCCTGCGGAAGCGCCGGGTTGTCCTGAACGATCACGTCGCCGGCGACCGTCACGACGTCGAGCGCGATGAGGGACGTGAGCGCCGGGTTCTCCGCGATCGTGAGCGTGCCCGTCACGTCCTCGAGCTCGCCGATCCCGTAGACCGCGGGCAGCCCGGTCCGCGCGATGGTGACGTTGGCGGCGCTCTCCAGCGCGGGCAGCGGGATCTCCGAGAGCGCGGGATCGTCGTCGACGAGCAGCTCCCCGACCGACGCCAGGGCCGTGAACGACGTCACGCCCTCCAGGTGCTCGTTCCCGACGAGCCGCAGGCCCCCGGGGAGCGCCGTGAGCAGGCCTCCGAAGCCGTCGATTGCCACCAGGGTCTCGCAATCCAGCACGTCGAGGGCCTGCAGCGTCGCGAGCGCGGGCAGCGCCGGGAGCGCTTCGAGGCTCCGGTTGTCCCGGATCACCAGGCCGCCCTCGGGCCACGGCTTCCCGGCACCGATGCTGGTGAGGGCCGGCAGCGCCACGATGGTCCGGAGGTAAGGATTCTCCTCGATCATGACGCGGCCTCCCACGGTCGCCAGCTCGTGCAGCCCGCCGAGCTCCTCGAGCGCGCCGTTCGCGCCGATGTGGAGCGAGCCGGGGATGTCCGCCAGCTCCTGGAAGCTCCACAGCGCGACGATCCCGGTGCCGCTCACGTGCACGCTCCCGCCCACGGACGAGATCCGCAAGAGCGCGTCGAACCCGCGGTACGGGTCGCCGGTGAGCGCCGGGAGCCCGTCGAGCACGATGTCGCCTCCGACCGTGGCGAGCCCGCGCAGGCTGTCGGCGTCGGCCAGGAGGGGGCAGGCCTCGAGCCGCAGGTCGCCGCCCACGGACTCCAACCTCGGAAGCCCTAGAGCGCGAAGTGCAGGAACATCCAACACGATCACGCTCCCGCCGACGCTCGCGAGCTGCTCCACCGTCACCTCGTCCGCGGGCAGGTCGCGGAGCACGAGGTCGCCGTCGATGCGCGTGAGCGCGGGGAGCGTGAGCACGCCCAGCGCGGTCGCCCCGGTCGTCGTGAGGTCCCCGCCGATCGCCTGCAGGGCCGGCGCGTCCAGCGCCGTGGCGGCCCCGCCCACCGCCACATCCCCCGTCACGTCACACAGGCAAGAGAGGCTCACGTCCGCCTCCACGGCCAGGTCGCCGTCGATGGCGTTCCAGCCCCCCGCGCACGGGTCGTCGCCCGCCCCGACAACGACGTCGCCCGCGTGCGGCACCCGCACGTCGCACGCGTGCGTGCTCGTGGACGGCTCGCCCGGCATCCCGCAGTTGATCCACTCCTCGAGGAGAGCCAGGTCCTCCGCCGAGATCTGGCCCGAAGGCGGCATCCCGCCCGTCGGCCCGTACGTGCGCTCGGCGATGCGGGCGCCCCAGGCCACCGCTCCGACGTAGTCGTCGAGCGCCACGTCCACTGGAGCGCCGCTCCGGAGCGCGCCCTCCACCTCACTTCCGTGGCAGGCGTTGCACCAGGTGTCGAGGAGCGGCCGCGCGAACGTGTCCCACGTGGGCGGGCTGGCGCAGGCGTCTACAGGGTCCGCGTCGATCCCCGGCAGCTCGGCGTCGTCGCCGCCGCAGGCCGCGAGCAGGAGCACGCACAGGCGCGCACGCGTCATGCGGTGGCGCCGCGAAACGGCGTGGCGTCCGGGAGCCACTCGCCGGGATCCACGCCGCAATGCTCGAGGATCCCCGCGACGAGGCTCGCGTACGACAGGTACTCGCCGCTCTCCGTGACGTCCCCGCTCTGCAGATCCACGCGGAGCTCGCCCAGGAGATCGTCGGTCCCTCCGAGCGTCCGCCCGCCGCGGACGCCGTCGCCCAGGAGCATGGCGCTCCCGACCGGCCAGTGGTCCTTGCCGCCATCCAGGTTGAACCGGGGGGTCCGCGTGAAGTCGGAGAGGACCGCCACGACGACGCCGTCCTCGACCGGCACGTCGCCCCGACCGGGCTCGTACAGCCGGTGCATGAGATCGTCGAGACCGTCGAACAAGGCCTCGAAGTTCTTGCCCTGCGCCGTGTTGACCACGTGGGTGTCCCAGGTGAGCCCCGTGTCGACGAACGCGCTCTGGCACACGTTACGCGCGAACAGGTCGACCGCGAGCCCGAGCGACGAGGAGAACCCGGGCTTCTGGCCGTCCGCCAGGGCGGAGAGGATGTCTGCCGCTTGCGCCCGGAAGCGCTCGACGCGATCCTGCGAATCGAAGTATTGCTCGATGCGCCGCCGGCTCTCGGTCCCGCGGCCGTGCGATTCCAGGAACCGCAGCGTGCGGGCGAGCAGCAACGCCTCGGCGTCCGCTGCGCCGTCTGCGTCCGGCACGTGCAGCGGGTACGCGAGCGTGGAGCCTGGGGGCGGCGGCGGGCCAGCATACGGGTCGAGGAGCGCCTCGAGCTGGCCGTGCGCGCCGATGCGCCCGCTCGAGCTCGCGAGGTCGCCTGCGAGCGAGTACCCGGAGAAGTCGAGCGATCCGAGCGGGAGCGCGCTCCCGAGTGCGTGCCCCGTGATGACGGCGAGGTCGGGGTTCCGCGAGTCCGGCGTCCCCGTCAGCATCCGGAAGCGCGCCGGGTCGTGCCCGATGGACCCCACCTGCACGCCGTTGACGACCGCGACGCGGGATGCCCACTTCTCGAAGAACCGGCTCACGGACGGGCGAAGCGCGTCGTTGCACTGGATGCGGAGGTCGTCGCCGAAGGTCCGCACCTCCTCGTCGAGCGCGCCGTCACCGACGTCGTGGTCCTCCGGCCCGTCGACCAGGGGCGCACCGGGCTTGGGATCCATGCAATAGCTGACGTCCCAGGCGCCGTTCACCCACACCACGATCAGCTTCCGCCCGCCTGGCGACATGGCGCGGACGGGCGCGGAGCCACCCCCCGCGAGAGCGAGGGCGCTGGCGGCGGCGGAGCCGGTGATGAGGTCGCGACGGCGCATTCGACGGCTCCGCTCAGTAGAACAGCATGCGGGGATCGCGCAGCAGCGTCGAGACCACCAGGCTCCACGCGGTCACCGTGTCGCCGCGAGCGAGCGCAGACGAGAACAGCGTGTACATCTCGTCGACGTCCGGGCTGTCGGTCGCCACGGCGAGCCCGAGCACGCGCGCGTGTAGCGACGCGATCTCCTGGCGTACGGCCGATTCTTCCGTGGTGTCCAGGGTGACGGCGGCGAACAGGCGGCGCTCCGCTCCGGCCACGAGCTCCTGGGAGACGGCGTACCCCGCGGCTTCCTCCGCGTGGCGCGCCATGGCGAGCAGCCGCGTCGGGGTGGGCTGGTGCGTGGGCCGCAGCGTGGCCTCGCCGTCGATCCCCCCCGCGAGGCTCCGGAAGCCGTAGTCGTCGCTCCGCGCCAGATCCACCTGCTCCACGCACGAGGGCGCGCAAGCGGCGGCGGCCGGCGCCGCCAGCCACTGGAACCCGGTGAGCTGCTCGATCGTCCGCGCGTACTGCTCGGGTCGGACCACCTGCATCGGCACGGTTCCGCCCGACTCGGCGGCGGCGACGGTCGCGTAGGAGTCCGCCAGGACGATGGATTTCACTAGGGCCTTGGCCGAGAACCCGCTGGCGGCGAACTCGGCCGTGCGCTCGGCGATCTCGTCGAAGGGCACGCTGCTCTCGTCCACCTGCCGCAGCCAGCCGACGAAGTGGCGCACCGAGCACTGGTGGAAGCGGGGGTCGTCCGCCATCAAGCTACCGAGCTCGGCGAGGCCCCGGAAGGGCGTGCCGTAGTAGCCCGGCTCGGGGAGCGCGAAGTCCCGGTACATCGTCTCGAGGGTCGGCGTGTAGAACCGCACGGGGTAGCAGTAGTCCTCGAGCCGCTGGTCGAAAGGGGACTCCTCCCCTGGAATCTCGTCCTCCGGAGGGATGTGGCAGCCGTCCGTCATCGCGAGCTCGATCGGCCGGGGGTCCAGGTGCTGCTTGTAGCCCCAGAACGCCGAAGCCAGCGGATCGAGCGCCTTGTGGCACGCTACGCACGCAGGGTCCGTGGACAGGGCGTCGGCGACCGCGATCGGGTCCGACAGGTCGAGGTCCACGCTGATCGTCACCTCGCGCGACGCGAAGTCCTCGCACAGGAACGCGGCGGCGACGAAGTTGGCACGGTGCCGCTCGAAGTTGTTGCCGGCGGACGCGTGCCGCCGGAAGATCTCGGACACCGACAGGAGGCCGGCGTGCTCGCGCCCGTCCACATGGCGCGTCTCCTGCCACGCGGGACCCGCGGGGTCGTGGGCGAGGCCGTAGATCGTCGCCAGAGCGGCGTCCGCTACGGCGTAGTCCGCCGTGAGGATCTCGGTGTAGGGTCGGTCGTTCCCTACGATGTGCGCGACGAGCTCGAGCGGCTCCTCCATCGTCGCGTTCAGGATCACCGAGCCCGGGAACGCCGCCATCGGCCCGAGCGCCGGGAGCGCCGTCTGCGTGTCCACCCGGACATGGTACAGCTCCGCGTGCAGGTCCTTGACGGTCTGCAGGAACTCGGGAGAGTCGAGGTACTCGTCCACGATCTCCTCGATCGCATCCGGATCCGCCGCCATGCGATCGAGCTCCGCGACCGACGGGCGTACCCCGCGTACGGCCATGGACACCCGCACCAGTCGCTCCGCGGGCGTGAGCTGCACCGGGCCAGCCGGTACCGCCACGGGGACCGGGTCGCCGTCGCCGCACGCGAGCGCGAAGAGGAACAGTACGGCGCGCCCACGACCCACCGCGGCCCCCCTCACCGCGCAGTTTAGCGCCTTCGAGGGCCGACCGCTACTCTCGCTCGCCCGCGACGTCGGCCTCCAGGTACGCGCGGCGCGCCACCCGGTCGGGGAAGCAGGCGAGCCCGTGCATCAGCTTCGGGATCGCAGCCTCCACCCGCATCTTTCCGCCCGGGATGGCGCCAGCGGCCTCGAGAACCTGGCTGTTCCGGTACATGCCGAGATCCACGATCCCGCCGTGCTGCGTCACCACGAGGACGTCCACGCCGGCGTCCACCGTGGCCCGGATCGCGTCCCCGAACGCGCGCTCCCGCGTGGGGATGGTGCCGACGCCGTACGCCGCGAATACGAGGCCGCGGAGGTGCCCGCCGTCGACCACCCGGCGCACCATGTCCGGGTCGAGCCCGGGCGTGAGGTGGAGCACCGCCACCCGCGGATCGAACCGGTTGTCGCACGAGAACGGGCGCGTGGGACGGCGGACGTGCCGGCCGACCTCGATGTCGAAGCCGAAGCGCGCGAGCGGCTCGAGGCCCGGCGTGTCGAACGCGCGGTAGCTCCGGGCGTCCGACTTCACCGCGCGGCAGCCGCGCAGGAGCAGGCCATCGAAGCAGATCCCGACCTCCGGCAGATCGGTCGTCGCGACCTCCACCGCGTCCTGCAGGTTCCGGCGCGCGTCCGTCCGCAGCGCCGCGAGAGGCCGCTGGGCGCCCGTGAGCACCACCGGCCGGTCGAGCCCCGTTAGCGAGAACGCCAGGGCGGCCGCCGTATACGCCATGGTGTCCGTGCCGTGCACCACCACGAACCCGTCGAACTCCGTGCGCCGGCGCGCGATCGCAGCGGCCACGTCCGTCCACTCGGGCGGCCCGACGTCGCTCGAGTCGAGATTGCACACGATCTCGGTCTCGAGCTCTGCGATGGCGTCGAGCTCCGGCACGCGCTCGGACAGCGCCTGGGCGTAAACGCCGGGCTCGAGCGGCGTCCCGAGCATCCCGAGCGTCCCGCCGGTGTGCAGCACGAGGACCCTTCGGCTCATCTCCCCTCCCCGGCCCCCTGATACCCCGGATGTGCCCGGCGCGGTGGACCGGGAGGCGGCCCGTCGTTACGGACGCGCGACGGGGTGGTGGGTGGAGATCTGGGCGCGGCGAGTCGGCTTCGCGGCGGCGGTGCTTTGGATGCTCGTGCTACCGGCAGCGCGCGACATCTGGGGGGAGCCTCCCTGGGCCCGCTCGTGGCATATGTACGAGGGGCACGGCACGGAAGTCTGCCAGGTGGAGTACTACGAGATCCGACCTTCGGGTCGGGCTCCTATCGACCGCCTGGCGGTCCTGTCGCCCCAGGTGCCCCCGCCCATGGCCATGCGGTGGCTGAAGACCCCGAGCACCGTGAGCGTCCAGGGCGCGCGGCTGTGCAGGTTGCTCGAGGCCAGGGATGTCCGGGCGAAGGCGCGCTGCGGCACGCGCGACCGCTGGAACCACCTCGAGGAGACGAACCTGTGCAGGCGCTGACGGCGTTCGACCGCTGGATCGGCGCGGAGGGCTCGAGCCGCCCCATGGGCCTCCTCCGCCTGCTCGTGGGGCTGATCCTGTGGGCACGTTGGGCGGATCTGCTCGCCGTGTACCGCTGGGACGAGCCGGCCGACTTGCCGATCTCGCTCGGCGTCCTCTTCGGGTCGACCGCGCTCGTGGCCGGCTGGTGGTCACGCACCGCCGCCTGGTTCACGGGCGGCCTGCAGTGCTGGCTCGTCCTGTTCTCGGGCCGGGACGCGTGGGACTCCCACCACACCTGGCTGCTGGCGGTCGTGACGACCCTCCTCGCGTTCACGCCCTGCCATCTTTCGTTCTCGCTCGATCGGTGGCTGGCGCTGCGGTCGCCGGCCGGCGCGCCCCGCGAACACGGCCCCGTCTTCGGCGCGCGGCTGATCGCGCTCCAGGTCTCGGCGCTGTACCTCTTCGCCACCCTCGGCAAGCTGGAAATGTCGTTCCTCTCTGGAGAACGCCTCGAGATGATCGCAGCCGAGATCTACACGAAGAGCGAGTGGACCACGCCACTGTTCCACGTTGCAGCGGTGGTATCCGCCTGGGGGGTGGTGGCGCTGGAGGGCTACCTCACCTTCGCGCTGTGGTTTCGCCGGACGCGCCCTTCCGCGATCCTTGCCGGGCTGTTCCTCCATGCGATGCTGTACGTGCTCATCCCCGTCGCTACCTTCTCCGTGACGACGGTTGCGATGTACCTCGCGTTCGTCGACCCGGACGCGTTCCACCGCGCGATCGATCGGCTGCTCGGCGCCGGCACCCCGGACGGCCCCCGCGTGCTAGGATCCACGCCCGACCCGGGCACGGTGCGGCCGGAGGCGCGATGAACAGCGAATATGGCGGATTGCGTCCGACGGGACGGCAGAATCGCGACCCTTCGTCGGTGCTCATGGAGCTCGAGTCGCAGGACGGCTTCGCGCACACGGCCGTCGTGTTCGAGCCCATGTTCCGCGCGCATCCCGCCCTCGCCAAGAACGTCGAGCTCGTCCTGCCGTTCCTCGAGTTCCCGATGGTGGCGGGCGTCGTCGACCTGTCGTGGTACGACATCGGCCGGTCGATCTTCGTGTACCCGACGGGCTCGGTGTGGACCGTCAACGAGATCCTGCGCTCCTTCCACGATCGTGGGAAGAAGGTCGGCGCGCGAGCGGCGCTCGAGCTCGCCACGCTGGGCACCGAGATCCTGGTGGAGGCCGCGGCGACGGGGGGCCTGCAAGGGTGCTTCTCCCACGGGAACATCAACCCGTGGCGCGTCGCGGTGCGGGACGACGGCGAGCTCGTGATCTTCGGGTACGGGCTGTCGCAGGTGGAGATGTCGCGGCGGCGGGAGAACGCGACCTTCGCGATCGGGCCGGACAGCCTGCGCTATTGCCCCCCGGAGCGGCTGCTCGGCGCGGCGGAGGACGACGCCGCGGACACGTACGCGCTCGCGCTCGTCACCTACGAGCTGATCACGGGGAAGCCCCTGTACGCGAGCCACGACCTCGCCGTGCTCGAGCAGAATGTGCGGCTGTCGGAAGGTGCGACGCTGCTCGCACGCCCCCCACCAGAGGTGAGCAAGCCCGTCGCCGAGATCCTGGCCCGCGCCCTGATCTACGACCCGGACACGCGCCTGACCGGCGCCGAGCTCGCGGACGAGCTCAAGAAGCAGATCCGCGGCGCCCCGGGCCCGAGCCTGGCGGAGGTGATGGCGGATATGGCAGAGACGAAGCCGCTCGCGACCCGCCCGCGCAAGAAGGTGCTCCAGGCGAGCTCGCGCACGTCCGCGTTCACGCCGGACGAGCTGGCGGCCCGGCTCGAGGAGGAGGAGGCCCCGCGCGCTAGCGGCCGGTGGAACGCCCCGACCCGGCGGGTCACGAAGGTGGAGGAGCCCGCGGTCCCCGAGCAGCGCCGCGTCCGCCGCGACGACGCCGCGCCGTCGGGAGAGGTCCGGCGCCGGAACCGGACGGACGAGCCCGTCACGCCGCCTAAGGTAGACGCCCCGGCAGAGGAGCCCGTCGCGCCCCCCGCCCACGTCGACGCCGCGGAGCCCCGCCGCCGCCTCCGCCGTCCGACGGACGAGCTGGAGAACCAAATCCCGAAGCCGGAGGATCCGGCGCCGAAGACGGAGTATCCGGCGCGAAAGCCGGAGGATCCGGCGCCCGCCCCCCGGCTCGAAGAGCCTGCCCGCCCCCGCCGCGCGCCCATGGACGACCGCCCGGCGGCCGCCCCGGACCTGCGCGAGGAGCAGATCCAGGCCGCGGAGACCAACCGGAACGTCAACGACGGCGGCGAGCTCCCCGGGGACGGCGCGGTTCGCCGCCGCCTCCGCCGCGTATCGGACGAGTCGCCGGCAGCGGCCCCGCCGGCCGAGGAGGCCGCTCCCCAGCGCGTCCTTCGCCGCGAGGACGCGGAGGTCGAGGGCGCGTTCCGCCGCCGCCTCCGGCGCGACGAGCCATAGCGCCGGCATGCGCGTCTTCGGCATCGATCCCGGCTCCACGGTGACCGGCTACGGCGTGATCGAGCGCGTGCGCGGCCGCTTCGTGCACGTCGCGAGCGGCGCCATCCGGACGAAGTCCGACGAGCCCATGGGAGATCGCCTGCAGCGCATCCACACCGGGCTGCGCGAAGCCCTCGAGCGTACGAAGCCCGATCACGTCGCGATCGAGGCGATCTTCCAGCACAAGTCGTCCGAGAGCGCGCTGCGGCTCGGGCAGGCGCGGGGCGTCGCGATCCTCGCGGCCGCGCTGCAGGGTCACCATGCCGCGGAGTACAACCCCATGGCCGTGAAGAAGGCCGTCGGCGCGCACGGGGCCGCCGACAAGGACGCCGTCGCGCGGATGGTGTGCATGCTCCTCGGCGTGAAGCCGGAGGGGCCGGCGGACGTCACGGACGCGCTCGCCATCGCCATCACGCACAGCGCGAGCCTCGCGAGCCCGCTCGTGCGCGCCGGGGTGGTGCGTTGATCGCGCGGCTGGTGGGCACGCTCGTGGAGCGCGACGCGGGCGTCGGCGTCGTGGACGTCCACGGCGTCGGGTACGAGGTCCACGCGCCCGGCCGCTGCCTCGACCTGTGGGGCCAGGCGTCGGAGCCCGTCACGATCCACGTGGCCACCCACGTGCGTGAGGACGCCATCACGCTCTACGGCTTCGCGACCCTGCTCGAACGCCGCGCATTCGACGCGCTCGTCTCCGTGAGCGGCGTCGGCCCCAAGCTCGGGCTCTCGGCGCTGGATTCGATGGCGCCGATGTCGCTGCACCGCGCCATCGAAGCGGATGATATCACGGCCCTCGCGCGGATCCCGGGCGTCGGCAAGAAGACGGCGATGCGACTCGCCCTCGAGCTCAAGGGCAAGCTTCCCGTCGACTTCACGGCGCCGACGACGGTCGGCCCGCCCCGACCGCGCGCCCCGGACGACGCGCTGCCCCTCGCGCTCGCGCAGCTCGAGTACGGTCGCTCCGAGATCGAGCGCGCGCTGGCCGCCCTCGCCGAGCAGGGGATCGCCGTGGACGCGCCGCTCCAGCAGCGCCTGGGCGCCGCCCTGCGCGTCCTCGCCCAGCCTCGGAGCAGCCCGTGAGCGATCGCGGAAACACCGTGCTCGATCCCCGCGATCAGGCGGATCCGGCGCTCCGGCCGCGCCGGCTGTCGGAGTACGTCGGCCAGCGCAAGCTCGTGGACAACCTCCGCGTGTACATCCGCGCCGCGATCGGCCGTGGGGAAGCGCTCGATCACCTGCTGCTCGGCGGCCCGCCGGGCCTCGGCAAGACGAGCCTCGCGTACATCGTGGCGGAGGAGCTCGGCGTCGGCGTGCGCACGGCGTCCGGCCCGTCCATCGAGCGAAAGGGCGATCTCGCGGCCGTGCTGAACTCCCTCGAGCCGCGCGAGGTCCTGTTCATCGACGAGATCCACCGCCTCCCGAAAGCGACGGAGGAGGTGCTGTATCCCGCGATGGAGGACTTCTCGATCGACGTGATCCTCGGGTCTGGTCCGGGCGCGCAGTCGGTGAAGCTCCCGCTCCAGCGGTTCACGCTGATCGGCGCGACGACGCGCGCGGGCATGCTCTCGGCCCCGCTCCGCGCGCGGTTCGGGATCACGTTCACCTTCGACTTCTACGAGATCTCGGAGCTGTTCCTGATCCTCAAGCGCTCAGCCGAGCGCATGGAGATCCCGGCTTCGACGCGGGGCCTCGAGGAGCTGGCCCGTCGTTCCCGCGGCACCCCGCGCATCGCGAACCGCCTGCTCCGCCGCGTCCGCGACTTCGCCCAGATCGAGGGCGACGGGAGCATCGACGAGGGCCTCGCGAAGCGCGCGCTCGAGCGGCTCGACGTCGACGAGAGCGGCCTCGACGGCATGGATCGCCGGATCCTCCACGCGATCGCCGTGAAGTTCAGCGGGGGCCCGGTCGGCCTCGAGACGCTGGCGGCAGCCATCGGCGAGTCGAGCGATACGATCGAGGAGGCCTACGAGCCGTTCCTGCTCCAGCAGGGCTTCCTCATGCGCACCCCCCGCGGTCGCGTCGTCACCCCGCGCGGCCGCGTCCAGATCGGCCTCGCTCCCTACGAGTCCGAGCCACCCCAAGGATCCCTGCTGTGAGCCACCTGTCCGCGCTGCTCCTCCTCGCCGCTTGTGGATCGCCGAGCGGCCTGCCGACCGCGACCCTCACCGTCGCCGGGCACCCCGTCACCGCCGAGATCGCCACGACGTCCGCCCAGAAGAGCAAGGGGCTGATGATGCGCGACCACCTGGGCGCCGACGACGCCATGCTGTTCGTCTACCCGGACGACCGGATCCGCGAGTTCTGGATGAAGGACACCCGGATCCCGCTGTCGATCGCGTACCTCGACAAGACCGGGAAGATCGTCAAGATCGCGGATATGCACCCGTTCGACGAGTCGCGCACGAGCAGCATCTACCCGGCGCGGTACGCGCTCGAGGTGAACGTCGGCTGGTTCGCCGCGCACGGCGTCGAGAAGGGCTCGGTCGTCGAGGGGATCCCGGCCGGCCTGACCGCGGAGTAGCGCTCAGAAGCCGTCGTACGGGAGCGCCGCGATCTGTGCGTCGAGCGCCGCGCTGAGGCGGTCGAACGCCGCTTGCTGCTCGCCGGTGAGTGGACCGGCGCGGAGGAGATCTTGCCCTTCGTCGAGCGTAGACGTCGTCAGGTCGAAGAACTCGGTCTCCTGCATGCCGAGGCTGGTCGAAACGGCCTCGATGAGCTTCCAGCGGGCGTCCCGGATCGTCCGGGCGTCCCTCGACGGGTATGGGGGCGGGCCGAGCGGCGCGAAGAGCTCGGCGAACACGTACTCTCGCGCGGTCGGTAGCGCCGGGTCCGCGAACCATGGGAGCAGCGAAACGCCGTCGATCGCGCGAAGGTCACCGTCCTCGAGCTCGAGCGCGAGCCCCGTCGGCGTCGGCGCGAGCGGGACGCCGGCAATGTCCGCGATCGTGGCGAAGATGTCGACGACGTGGACGAGTGCGGCGGAGCGCCCCGGCGCGGCCACGAGCGGCCCCACGACCATAAGGGGCACGTGCACACCGCCCTCGTACATCGTGTGCTTGGACCTGTCCTTCTCGAAGGGCCCGGCGGTCCCCGGCTTGGACGTGCCGTTGTCGCCGACGACGATGACCGTGGTCCGTTGCAGCACCTCCGGGTCGAGCGCCCCGAGCACACGCCCGAGCTCCGTGTCGACGGCTTCGAGCATGGCGCCGTACAGCTCGTCCTCCGGCGCGTCGGAGGGCAGGTCCACGGTCGTCAGTTCGGGCGGAGGCACGTGGATCGGCGTGTGTGGCGCGTTGAACGCGAGCTGCGCGAACCACGGCTCGGGCGCCCCGCCGATCTGGGCGATGGCGTCGTTCGCAGTGTCCGTGGTCGCATAGACGGTCCAGTCCTGCAGCACGCCGGCCACGCTCTTGCGCCAGGCGAAGTAGCCGTCCGGCCGCTCGAGGAGGTTGTCATTCGAGCCCGCGTACCACGAGAAGCCCTGGAGGATCGGGGCGTCCAGCCCGGACTCCGACCTGCGCGACGCGAGGTGGTACTTCCCCATCGCGATGCTCGTGTAGTCGCCTGCCCGGGCTTCAGCGAGGGCCTCCGGCGCCGTGACGGCGTCGAGCGGGAGCTCGTCCGGGTTCGCGGCGGCGATCAGGCCGCCGATCCCGGTGCGGCGCGCATGCCGCCCCGTGAGGATCGCGGCGCGCGTGGGCGTGCACTCCGGTGCAGCATAAGCGTTCTCGAAGTAGACCCCAGCCCCGGCGAGCGCGTCGAGCACCGGCGTCCGGACCTGCCTGGACGCGACGTTGGAGGCGTTGAAATTATCGACTCCCACGTCGTCGAGGATGACGAGCAGGATGTTGCCGCCCGGCGGCGCCGGGACGACCACGCTGGTCGTTGCCGTGCGCCCGTCGGTGTCGGTGACCGTGACCTCCCAGGTCTCCCCGGGTAGGATGTCCAGCGCGGGTACAGCGGGGCCAGCGTGGAGCGTCCGGGCTCCATCGACCGTCCATGACCAGGTCGCGGCGTCGCTCGCCCCACTGGCGTGCGCGGCGAGCGGGCGGATGCCGGTGACCGGATCGATGGCCACCGTGAGAGGCGCCGGGTCGGGCGGGACGGTCTCTGTGTCGGCGTGGTCCACGGTGTCGTCGGGCTCGAGGCCCGCTGTGGAGCACCCGCTCAGGACGAGCCCGAGCCCGAGCGCGACCGCGGGGATCTCGATCAGGCGACGCTTCAGCCGGACCTCCCACGAACGCCCTGCCCAGCCGGATGCGGCCAGGACCCGCAACCGGGTCAGGGCGCACAGACCAGCGGGTCACGGTCGATGTCGGCCTCGCTCCCCGGCGCGAGCCAGAGGACGGACGCGGCGTCCGCCCCGCGGAGGCTCAGCCGCTTCTGGCCGAGGGACTCCGACCCGTACAGGGCGAGCGCGCCCGAGTTCAGGTCGGTGTTCCCGGCGAGGGCCACGTTCGCGTCCTCGAGCAGGATGGCGGCCCGCGCGGCGTCGATCGAGATGTTGTTGCTCACCACGAAGAGCGCGCCATCCCCGCCGATGACCGTGATCGCGTCGCCCGTGCTGCGGCCGCCGAAGATGCCTTGCTGCGTGATGTCGATGAGCACCTGATCGATCCGGCCGCCGGTCGGGCGCAGGATCATGATCGAGGTGTCCGTCGAGCCGGAGACGTAGGAGCGGCGTAGATCGGTAAACGAGTCCTGGCTGTGCACCGCGCGGCCGTAGCGCCCCACCGAGTCCGTGCTCGTCTCGAACACGAAGATCTCGTCGAGCGTGACGTCCCCGAAGCTGGCGTAGATACCCGCCGAGCTCGCGCCGATGACGCCACCGTACCGCATGTCGAGGGTGCCGCCGTCGACCTCTACCCCGAAGCCGCAGCCGACGTCCGCGGCCGGCTCGCTCACGATGACGTGCCGCAGCGTGACGCTCGTGTCGGCGTCGAGTACGCGGACGCCGGCGTCCTTGCTCGCGACGACGACGACGCTCTTGGCCGTCAGATCCACGCCCGCGCGGCCCGTGAGCGCCGCGGAGCCGCCCGACAGCGTGACGCCGGCGACGCGGGCCTCCTGCACGAGCGCGGCGTCGACGACCGGCAGCGTGGGATCCGCGGCCTGGACCGCCACCTCTGCCGCGGAGCAGCCGATCAGCGACACCGGGTCGTCCCAGCCCGCGCCCTCCGTCCAGGACACGTTCGCGTCGTAGTCGCCGGGCCACAGCGCGACCGTGCGCTCCGTACCGACCGGGAGTACGCGCGCGGCCTCCATCGCGACGCCGACGGTGGCGAACGGGGCCGTGACCGAGCCGTCGCCCGTGACGTCGTCGCCGAGGAGCGCGGAGACGTGGACCCAATCGTCCCCCGGATCGCCCATCTTGCCCCAGGTGCCGAGCGCGCACGGACCGAGCTCGACCACTCCACCGCCGTCGTCATCATCGTCATCATCGTCATCATCGTCATCGTCGTCGTCGTCGTCGTCGTCGTCCTCGTCGTCGTCGTCCTCGTCCTCGTCGCAGTCGTCCTTGTCCTTGTCCTTGTCCTTGTCCTTGTCGCACTTGTCTTTGTCGTCGCCGGCGTACGCCACGGCCGGCACACCCGAGGCCAGCACCACGAGGAGACTACCGATCGTCAGCCAGGGTCGGGACATGCGACACCCCACATCTGGATTCTGGAGCGGCGCACCAGCCAGCGCAAGGCGGGCAACGGCCGTCGCCCTACTATCGGTGTTCTTCCACGACACTCGAGCGCTTTCATCCATCTGGCGATCGCGGCGCCCCGACGCCGCTAGCGCGGAGCGATCGCCTCCGCCCGACCGGCCAGGGTGGCCGCACGATCCGGCTTCCCGAGCGCCCGCCACTGCGCTGCCGCCATGGAGAGGGCGTCCCCCGCGAGCAGGCGCCGATCGGCCGCCTCCGCGTGCCTGGCGGCGTCCTCGAGCGCCTCCGCAACGTCCACGTCAGCGATCCCGCTGGCCGTGAGCAGTTCGCGCGCGCGGCCCGCGTGTCGATCCCAGCCGTCCCAGTCGAGGAGCAGCGCCATCGAAGGGAGCAGTAGCGCGTGGACGACGCCCTGGTATGCCTTCCTCCCCGATCTCTCGAGGGTCGCGAGCACGGCCAGGAGCGTGTCGCGCGCTTCCACGACGAGCCCCCGCTGCATGAGCACGAGGGCAAGATTGAGCTGTGGCACGAACGCCTCCGGCGACCCGAGCGCCCGGAGGGCGTTCTCGGCCGTGCGGTACGCGTCCTCCGCGCCGGCGAGGTCGCCCCGGAGCCGCAAGATCTCCGCGAGGATGTTTCGGGCCACGGCGACGCCAAAGCGGCTGCCCATCTGCTCGTACATCTCGACTGCCTTCCGGCTGTACTCCTCGGTCTTCTCGTGATCTCCCATGCTCCTCGCGACCGCGGCGAGGGCCGTCATCGCGTCGGCGCGGCCCCGCGCGTCCTCGAGGGCGTCGAACCGCCCGAGGGCACGCCTGCCGAGCTTCAGCGCGTCGTCGAACCGGCCGCGGAGGCGAACCACGTCACACAGGGCGATCAGGCAGCGTGCCACCTCCAGCTCGTCGACGTCCCGGGCAGCGGATTCCGCACAGCGCAGGCGCTCTTCCGCCAGGCCGAGCTGGCCGCGCTTGGCGGCGACGGTCGCGGCATGACGGTAGCCGGTCGACACCAGCGCCGGCCAGCCGTACGCGCCGGCGCGCGCGCCAAGCCGGAGCGCGGCTTCCTCCGCCTGGTCGAACCGCCCTTGCTGCACGAGGGACTCGGCACGCAGCGCCCAGCACTCGCCCCAGCGCGGGTCGTCCGTCCGCGCCTCCAGCTGGTGCAGCAGGGCCTCCCGCTGGTCGAGGAGCTTGAGCGCACCGTGGTAATCGCTCATCGCGCGGTGCTCGCTCGCGCCGACGGCGAGCGGCTCGTCGGCCTCCTCCGGGCGGCCTGCGTCCACCAGATGGCGGGCCAGCCGGCCGGCGAGCCCGGGCTCCCGCGCGATCGACCAGCGGATCTGCAGCGACGCCGCGACCGCGTGGTTCCACGCCCCGATCCGCCCGCTCTCGCGGGCCGCGCGCTCGAGGCTCTCCCGCAGCATCGCGTGCTCGAACGTCCAGCCGCCTTCGCGCGCCCGGGCGAGGCGGCGCGCCAGCAGCGCCGGGAGGAGGTCCGGCGGCACCGCGAGCCCGGCGACGAGGCACGCGGAGCGCCACTCCTGCTCGTCGACCTCGTTCCCGAGGATCGAAGCGATCTCCAGCACGGAGCGGCTCTCCGGCGGCCGGCCGTCCAGCGCGCGCTCCAGCCGCTGCTCCCAGAGCTGGTGGATGCCGTCCGGCAGCGACGGGCGCTCGCCGAGCTGGAGCTGGAACCCGGTCTTTCCGACCTCCAGCAGGCCGCGCTGAACCCAGTCGCCCACGAGCTGGACCGCGAACAGCGGGTTGCCCGCCGTGCGCTCCATGACCTGCGCCGCGACGTCGCCCTCGAGATACAGCAGCCCGCGCACGAGCGCAGCGCGATCGCGAGCTTCGAGCGGGCCGATCGGCAGGCGGCGGGCGCCGGGCCGCGCCAGGATGTCGTCCAGCAGCTTGCTCTCGAGCGGGAGATCGTGAAGCGCTTCGTCGCGGGCGGTGAGCACGACGACCATGGGACCGCCGTCGGCGAGCCGCTGGAGCCAGCTCGCGAGGCCCAGCGCGTCGCGGCCCCACTGCACGTCGTCGAGCCAGAGCACGATGGGCCGGGGGACGTCGTCGTCGTCGCGGCCGCCGTGGTACGCGAGCAGGCGGTAGATGGCGGCATACCGCTCGTTCGCCGAGCCGAATCGCACGGGGCTGGGCGACCGCTCCTCCTCCGGGGACGGCCAGACGAGCTCCAGGAGCGCCTGGGCTTCGTACTCGTCCTCGACGTCGCGGCGACCGAGCCAGCGGTGGATGCGCCTGCCCGTTTCCGGGCGGGGCATGCCGATCGTGCCGAGGACCGAGCCCACCATGCGCCGCAGGCCGTCCGCCGGGCCGCTCGCGGGGCCGTGGGTGGCGCGCACGAAGGCGGCGACCCCGACCTCGTCCGCGCGGCGGCAGAACCACTCGGCGAGGCGGGTCTTCCCGATGCCGGCCGGACCCGTGAGGCCGACCACGCGGATCTCCCGGGTCGAGCGGGCCTCCTGCAAGGCCGCCCACAGCGCGTCGCGCTCCGCCCCGCGGCCCACGAGCGGGATCGCGCGCAGGCCGTACAGCCCGAGTCCGGCGCCGACGAGCTGGATCGAAGAGCGCCGGTTGAACCCGAGCTCCCAGCCGGCGGGCTGCGGCGGGTGGCGGCGCAGCGCCAGGTTCGCGCCCGGCGGTGCGACCGGTCCCGCCGCCTGCTGGGCCGCGGCGCGGGCGGCGCGCTCGAAGTCCGGCCACGAGCGGGTGAGCGTGTGCGCGGTGGTGAGCCGCACGCTGCGGTACCGGCGCTCCGGCGGGATCGGCGTGTCGAGTGGATCTCCGAGCGCGAACAGCGCCCACGCGGCGTCCGACGCCCGCTGGTACCGGTGCTCCGGCTCCTTCTCCATCAGGCGGCGGAGCCAGGGCTCGAACCCCTCCGGAACGGGCAGGCGCGGCTCGAGCTTCGGCAGCTCGCTGCCGAGGTGGGCCTGCATGAGCGCCGTCACGCCCTTCCCGCGGAACGGCGGCGTGCCCGTGGTGAGCGCCCACGCGAGGCAGCCGAGCGCGTACAGATCCGTCCACGGCCCGAAGTCCCGCCACGCCCCCCGGAACTGCTCCGGCGCCATGAACACCGGCGTGCCCGACGTCCCCTTGATCGCGCGCTCGTTGCGGTCCGTCGCGTGCGCGAGGCCGAAGTCGGTCAGCCGGAGCCGCGTGACGCCGGATCGGTAGCCTTCCACCGCGGGATCCTTGAACAGCAGGACGTTCCCGGGCTTCAGGTCGCGGTGGATCACCCCGTGCGCGTGGGCGTGCGCGAGGATGTCGAGCAGCCACGCCAGCATCCCACGCAGATCGTCCCAGCCGGGCGGCGCGTCCGCGCTCCGGAGCGCGCCGTTCTCCGCCAGCTCCATGGCCAGGTACGGGCTCCCCGCGACCATCCGGCCCATGGAGACCTCCTCTGCCCGGCCTCCGATCACGCCCGTCTCGAAGACCTGGACGATCCCCGGATGATCGAGGGCGGCGACCGCCCGGACCTCGTTCGCGAAGGCCTCCCGGTAGCGGGCGTCGCGCGCACGCGCGGCCGTGATGACCTTGAGGGCGACGGGGACGCCCTGGGCGACGTGGACGCCGCGCCAGACCTCTCCTGCGCCTCCGACGCCGATCATCGCGTGGAGCTCGAACGGTCCGACGGGGACTGCGATATCCATGGGCACTTCTACCACACGGATGTCAGTCGCCGCGCACCCGCTGGAAGACGGGCGCAGTCGCCTTTTTCCGCTCGCGATCGTCGAACAGCCGGTCGAGCAGCGGCGCGAGGCCGGCGAGACGGGCATCCACCAGCTCGTAGTCGCGGCCGTCCTCCGTCAGCAGCCGGATGCCCGCGCCGAGCGCGCCGTCGCGGCCGTAGCTGACGAGATCCGACCACGCCAGGAACGCAGCTCCGTCCTGGAACCTGGCGACGATCCCGGTCGTGCACAGGCCGACGACCTCGATCTTGTCGAGGCCGACCCGCGCAACGATCTCGGCGTCCGGCTGCACGAGCGCGCCCAGATCCGCGCTCACCATCTGACCGCCCGCGAGCTGGACCGCGCTCCACTGCAGATCCTGGACCAGCCGCAGGATCCGATCGGCCGCGAACCGCTCCTCCAGGCCGGGCTGCATCTCCCGCAGGACGCGATCCACGGCGGTCGGCGAGAGCTCCATGGCGGACGCGATCTCGACGAGCAGGGCGCGCTCCGCGGCCTCCAGCTGGCCGTCGCGCCATGCCATGCGCGCGGCGAACCGGAGCCCCGTGAGACGCCGGTCGATCGAGCGGAACTGGTCGGCGATCCCGAGCAGATCGATCCCGGACGCGCCAGCCCGGCGCTCGCACTCGGCGCGCAGGTCCGCCCGCGCGCGTTCCGGGAACAACCGGGCGAGCAGGTCGATCTCCCGCTCGTGCACCGCCCCGTCGGAGGACGCGACGATGGCCAGCAGCGCGAGCAGCGCGTCGTCGGAGGGGTCGGCCGGAGCGGGCGCGAACTCTTCGTACATGTCGACCTCGATGGTCCCGAGAGTACAACCCGGATCGCCGCCTGTCGATCGCGGCGCGAGCGGATTACGCGTGCGCCGTTGGAGGGGACGTGGAGGACGCGCGGAGGGCGCTGGACCACTGGGATGTGCCGGGGGAGCTCCGGCCGGTCGACTCGGGGCTCATCAACCAGACCTGGGCGGTCGTGGACGGCGCGCGGACCACCGGGATCCTCCAGCGGCTGAACACGGCGATCTTCCGGGCGGTCGTCCACGAGGACATCGAAGCCGTCACGGCCCGCCTCGCGGAGCGCGGCATGCCGACGCCCCGGCTGGTGCGGACGCGAGCAGGCGGCCTGTGGCACGAGGATTCGACAGGTGTCTGGCGGATCCTCACGCCCGTGGGCGACCGGACCGTCGCGAAGCTGGCGTCGCCGGAAGAGGCGCGGGAGGCCGGGCGGCTCGTGGCCCGTTTCCACGCGGAGACCAGAGACCTCGCGTGGGACTTCCGGATGGTCCGGGCCGGCGCGCACGACACCGACCGGCACCTGACGCGCCTGAAAGAGGGCGTCGCACGCCACTCGGACCACCGCCTCCACCGGGACGTCGCGGCCCTGACGGTCGAGCTCGAGGCTGCCTGGCGGGCTTGGGGCGCCATTCCCGCCCTTCCGACGCGGATCATCCACGGGGACCTGAAGATCTCGAACCTCCGGTTCCTGGGCCCGCGGGCGCACGCGCTCGTGGATCTCGACACGCTGGCGCGCGGGACCCTCGACATCGAGCTCGGCGACGCGCTCCGCTCCTGGTGCAACACGGGCTCCGAGGACACGCTGGAGCCCATGTTCGACGCCCACATCTTCGGCGCGGCGATGGCGGGCTACCGGGAAGCCGCCGCGGACGTCACCGACGCCGAGTGGGCCGCGATCGTGCCCGGCACCGAGCGGATCGCCACGGAGCTCGCCATGCGGTTCGCCCTCGACGCGCTCGACGAGAGCTACTTCGGCTGGAAGGAGGGCTTCGGGGGCCGAGGAGAGCACAACCTCCTGCGGGCGCGGGGGCAGGCGGCGCTCGCGCGGTCGATCCGGGAGCAGCGGAGCGCGCTGACGCCCTAGCCGACACGTCGTTCGTGGTACCCTCCCGACCCGGAGCCCCGCCCCATGGACGTCCTGTTCCTCTCGCCCGCGTACCCACCGGAGATGATCCAGTTCACCCGCGGCCTCTCGCAGGCCGGGGCGCGGGTCTGGGGCGTGGGCGACAGCCATGTGGACGCGCTGCCGGCGAGCGTGCGCAGCCACCTCACCGCGTACCTGCAGGTCCCGCGCATCCTCGACGAGGACGACGTCATGGCGCGCGTGCACAACTGGCTCGACGGCCGGGAGATGGACCGGATCGAGGGCAACTGGGAGGTCGTCACCCTCCTCGCCGCCCGGCTCCGCGAGCGGTACCGCGTCCCCGGCATGAGCGTGGACACCGTGACAGGCTTCCGGGACAAGCAGCTCATGAAGGAGCGCGTCGCCGCGGCGGGCCTGCGCGTGCCCCGGAGCTTCCGGGCCCGGTCGGTCGCGGAGCTGCGCGCGCACTGCAAGGAGCTTGGGTTCCCCCTCGTGATCAAGCCGGTCGCGGGCGCCGGCTCGGCCGACACGTTCCGGGTCGCCACGGGAGACGAGCTCGACCAGGCCATCCGCGCGACCGCCCACGTCTCCGAAGTCGTCGTGGAAGAGTGGGTGGAAGGCCAGGAGTTCACGTGCGAGACGCTGTGCGTGGACGGCGTTCCCGTCTTCGAGAGCGTCTCGATGTACCTCCCCAACACGCTCGTCGCGCGGCAGAACGAGTGGATCAGCCCGGTCATCCTCACCTTCCGCGATCTGGGCGCGCCGGAGCTCCAGGCAGGCCTCCAGCTCTCGCGCGACGCCATCCGGGCGCTCGGCATGGGGACCGGCTTCACCCACATGGAGTGGTTCCGAAACGAGAGGGGGGAAGCCGTTTTCGGCGAAATCGCGTGCCGGCCGCCGGGCGCGAACATGGTCGACCTGATGAACTACGCGAACGACGTCGACCTGTTCCGCGAGTGGGCCAACGTTGTCGTGAAGCGCCGGTTCGAAGCTACGTTGAAGCGCGCGTGGAACGCCGCGATCATCTTCAAGCGCGCGCAGGGCCAGGGCCGCATCCGCCAGGTCATCGGGATGGACGACTTCCGCCGGAAGCACCGGGACCACATCGCGCGGGAGGATCTGCTCCCCGTCGGCGCGCTGCGGCGCGACTGGAAGGCCACGTTCCTGTCGGACGGCAACCTCGTCGTGCGGCACCCGGACCTCGGCGAATGCCGGAAGCTCGCCGAGACCGCCGCGTCCTCCATCCGCATGATCGCGGGCTGAGACCCATGCTCCTCCTCCTCGCCGCCCTCGCAAGCGCCGCTCCCGCCACCACCCTCGACCACCGCGTGGAGTTCGCGATCGCGAGCGACCGCACGGTCACCACCCGCGTCACCTGGGTCGTGCGGATCGACGATCCGGCAGGGGTATCCGCCGGTCTCGTGGGCCCCGCATACCTCGACGGCGCGACGGACGGCTCCGCCCGGATGGTGGAGGACGTGCTGGCGCTGCCAGAAGGCGTCGCGGCGGGCCAGACGTTCACGCTCACCGCCACGCGCAAGGCGACCCTCGAATCTGCCGTATTCCTGGGCGCCCCGGGCCTGCCGGTCCAGCGCACGCAGGTGACGGTCCGCGCGCCCTCGAACCTCCCGCTGTCGGTGTGGGCCGACCCGAACGCGCACCCGAGCTGGTCGAGCAAGACGGGCCGCGTCCTCGATCTCGTGTGGGAGGACGTGCCCGAGGGCACCGACGTGCAGCTCGTGTGGAGCGTGCTGGACGACTGGTTCGAGGCCGGCTCCCGCACGACCGCGGCGGTCGCCGGGCGCCTCGCGTCCAAGTCGGATCTCGGCCGGGTCCTGGGGTCCGAGGCCGACTCCATCGGCCTGACGGAGGTCGTCAAGCGCGTCTACGACACCGTCTCGGTCGAGCCCGGCCAGATGGGGTCCTGGGCCACCGCGCGCCCCGCCCGCGAGCTGGTCAAGGGCGGCACGGCCACCGGCGCCGACCGGGGCGTCCTGCTGATCAGCCTGCTGAAGATCGCGGGGTACGACGCCCGTCCCGCGTGGTACCGGCCGTACACC
>CAMCWU010000003.1 GCA_945882675.1 Klebsiella pneumoniae
GCCACCGGCCACCGCGTCCGCGTGGACGCCGCGGAGACCCGCGGCCTGCGCCAGCTCGCGCCCCGCTCCGTCCAGTTCGCGTTGACGAACCACTGCAACCTCGCGTGCGGGTTCTGCAGCCGGCCGCTGGAGCGCCGCAGCACGTGGACCGTCGCGTCCGCGCTGGAGGTGCTCGCCGACCTCGACCGCCTGGGCGTGGCAGAGGTGGCGTTCGGCGGCGGCGAGCCGCTGGTGTTCAAGGGCTTCTTCGACCTGGTCGACCGGCTCGTGCGGGAGACGCGCCTCGCCGTGCACTTCACGACGAACGGCGTCCTGCTGACGGACGACGCGATCCTGCGGCTGCGCGGAAAGGTCGGTGAGATCCGGGTCTCGCTGTACGACGACAACGACTGGCGTACCACGCTGGCGCGCCTGGTCCGCCACGGCATGCGGTTCGGCGTGAACGTCCTCGCGACGCCGGAGCGCCTGCCCGGCCTGCCCGCGCTCCTCGACGAGCTGGGCGCCCTCGGATGCCGCGACGTGCTGCTGCTCCCGGTCCTCGGCCACCGGGAGCTCGCGCTGGACGGTGAGCAGGCGCGGCGCTTGGGGGAGATCCTGGCGCCCCGGCGCGGGATCAAGCTCGGCGTGTGCTGGGGCCCCGAGCTCGCGCACCTTCCGCGGCTCTTCGCGAGCGACGACTGCGGCGCCGGCCGCGAGTTCCTCGAGATCACGTCCGACCGCCGGGTCCGCGCCTGCTCGTTCCACGCGGAGTCCCTGCCCTTCGACACGGCCGCCGACGTCATCGGGCTCTGGACGGCCGCCCGCCCGGAGCTCACTTCACCCGCCGGCTGTGAGGGGTGCCCGCGCGGGTGCGCCATCCCACGAGTCACCGACGTCCGGCCCAGGATCCGCGTCTACACCGCGTTCGCGAGCAACAACAGCGGGAGCTACACGCTGCTCGGGTCGTTCGCGACGTCCGAGCGCGCCGCGGAGATCACGGCGCTCCTCACCCGCCTCGCCGCCGACATGGACGCCGCGGGGGAGGGCAACCCGCTGCGCGAGCTCCTCGCCGCCGCCGGGATCCCCGCGCCCGAGGACATTGGCCGGACCGACGACTGGCCGGAGTCGTGGGGCGGCCCGCCCGAGGCGATCCAGGTGGACGCACAGGTCTGGTGGTACACCCACCAGACGATCACGATGCCGGAGCAAGTGGGCCAATGGATCTACGCCCAGGGTGGGCGGGTGCAGGCCGAGATCGACCACGCACATCATCCGCTCCTGGCGCACCTCGACCTGTGGCCCGACAGCGAGTGGAGCGCGCGGAACGATGCGGCGCTGCAGCCGCTGATCGACGCGCTCTGGCTCGGAGCGTTCGCGGACGACGGGCTCGCCGTCCGGATCCGCGTGGGCGACCACCGCACCATCGAGATCCTGTGGTTCGCCCCGACACCCGACCGCATGCGCGAGCTCACGCGGACCGCCGCGACGCTGGGATTGCGCTGCCGGCTGACGCTGACGGAGGCCCTCACGAAGAAGGTCGATCTCGACGCGCTCTGGCCTCCCCCCGGGCCGTAGCCACCTCGAACCGGACGGATTCGGACCGTAGCCCTCTCGAACCGGACAGGTCCGCCCTCCCGACCCCCTCTCCGGAGACGCGGCCACGTTGGAACGCTGCACATTCACGCCCTTCGCGTGCGACGGTCCCCGCATTGTCCGGTTCAGGGTGGCTCTGCTCGAAAACAGTCCGGTTCGTGCCGGCTCTGGTCCTCGATCCGACGGCAGGTCTCACGCGGACCGGAGGCCCCTCGCCGGAGCGTACGGCCCGAGCGGGTGTCGATGCCCCGCTGACACCCGCCAGCCCAGATTCGCCGCCCCGCTGACGCCGGCCCCCTGCGTGCCCCCCCGCGGGCCGCCGACGGCGAGATTCCCGACAGTTCGCGCGGGCGAACTGTGACCTCCCAGAACACCATCCGGGATCGGGGCCCTTCAGATCAGAGCCACGGCTCCGGCGCGCACACGTCCGCCGCGGAGCCCAACCAGGTCGTCACGTCCGAGCGCACCGTGCCGAGGAGGTCGGCGCACTCGCCGTTCTCGGACGCGGCGGTCCCGACGCACTGGCCCGCGCCCGTGACGGTCTCCATGCACACCGTGGGCGCGGCGCCGTCGCGGTCGGGGCAGGTTCCGTCGCATTCGAGCGTGCAGATCCCCGCGCCGGGGCCGGTCTCTTCGCACCACGACAGGTACTCCGTCTGAAAGCACGGGTCGGATACGGGGTCGCAGGCCTCGCCGACGTAGGGCAGGTCGGCGGGGACGCCCGCGTTCAGGTTCGGGAACGTCGCGGCGTCTTCGAGGGACGTGAACGTGAAGCCCGCGGCGAGCAGCTCGAGGATCAGCGCCTCGAGGCCGTCCGCCGTGCTCTCGTGGATATCGTGCATGAGCACCACGCCGCCGTCGAACCGCCCGGCCTGCTCGAGCGTGAACCCGAGCATGTCGTCCTCGAACACCTCGGGGATCCGCCAGTAGTAGTCGGAGTCGCAGTGGCCCGACGCGCCGTAGCACCAGTCGACGGTGTCGACGTGCCAGCCGGACACGAGGTGCCCGCGCTCCGTCACGAGGTCGGCCGTCTCGCAGGTGGAGTCGCCGTACGGGAAACGGAAGAACTTGGGGGTGACGCCGAAGGTCGCGAGGAGCGCATTCGTGTCGTCCACCTGCCGCGCCGCGTCCGCGAGCGAGAGCGTGGCGAGGTCCGCGTGGTCCCACGAGTGGTTGCCGAGGTCGAACAGCGGGTCGGCCGCGATCTCCTCGACGAGGGGCCAGACCTCGGGTTCGGCGAGCATGGCGCCGACGACGAAGAAGGTCGCGGGGACGTCGTAGCGCCGCAGGATCTCGACGATCCGCGCGGTGTGCACGGGGTGCGGCCCGTCGTCGAAGGTGAGCGCGATCCGCCCGCCGAGCGGCGCCGGATCTGCCTGGGTGATCCCCGAGCAATCCCAGCGGCGCGCGTCAGCGCCGGGGTCGGTCGGGTCGGTCGGGTCGGTCGGATCGGTCGGGCCGGTGGAATCCGTGGGACCGTCCGTGCCGGTCGGGTCCGCGGGAGCGGGCGGTCGGCGGACGTCGCTCGAATCGGCGCCGCAGCCGGCGAGCGCGAGGATCATGGCGAGGGTGTGCATGCCCCTGCCCTAACCGGTCCCGCGCGGGGCCGGCGCTCCGCCGCGAGCGGGCCAGCCGGCGCCCCTCCCGGGCGGCCGCGGCGCCAACAGGAGCCGGCACCACGACACCGGAGCAGGTATGATGAGCAGGGGCACACCTGGAGTTTCCGATGCGATACGCGATCCTGTGGATGGCCTGGCTCGCCGCGTGCACGGACGGCGGGACCGTCGGGGGAAAGGACAGCGGCAGCGTCGGGGGAAAAGACAGCGGCACCGCCACGATCGGCGCGTGCGCCACCCAGGAGGAGTGCCCGAGCGGCGAGTACTGCTTCGCGCCCGGCGAGCCGAACTGCCCGGTCGAGCAGTCGTGCCTGGGGTCGGGCTGCCCGACGGGCCAGTGGTGCGCGATCGCGGACCCGGCGTTCCCGGTGTGCGGGGACTCCGAGTGCCGGGACCTGTGCACGGACGACGCCGGCTGCCGCGCGGGCGCCGAGACGTGCGACCTCGCGAGCGGCAACTGCGTGGCGATCCGGTGCGACGCCGGCTTTGCCTGCGCACCCCACGAGTCCTGCGTCGCTGCGGCGCCGGTCCACGGCTGCGTGCGCGACACCTGCGCGGACGACGCTGCCTGCGCGGACGGTCGCTGCGTGAAGGGCGAGTGCCACGACACCCTCGGGTTCTGCTCGATGCAGGCCGAGAACTAGCGCCGGGACAGGCGTGCCGATCGCGGGTGCCCCGTGTTGGGGGGGTGCTCGGCCATGCCATCGTCTCCGGCTCCGGTCCGTGCGCTCGCGGCAGGGCGACCGGATCGACCCGCGCCGACGCGGGAGTGGACCCGCGCCGAAAGCGTGGTTAGGACGTGGCATGGCCACTCTCCAGATCGACGGTGACTCCCTCGTGGTCGCGCTCTCCCCGCTCGAGCAGGTCGGGGGACTGTGCCTGGGCGTGCGCGTGCCCCTGTCGAGCGTGACGTCTGCCCGCACATCGGACACGCCGTACGCCGAGCTTCGCGGAATGCGCATCGGGACCGGGCTCCCGTGGGTCGTGGTGCTCGGGCGCATGTGGTGGGGCGGCGGCACGGACTTCGTGGCGGTGTACGGGCGGAGTCGGCGGGCGGTGGTCGTCGAGCTCACCGGCGAGCGGTTCGCGCGCCTGGTGCTCACCGACCAGGACGACGTCATCGTGTCCAGCTTGAACGCGCCCCGGGGGGTTTGAGAGGGATACCGGTTAGGGGAAAACCGCGGGGCGTGATGCCCCCGTGATCAGCTGCGCCCCGAACCCCCAGCCCGAGCGGACACGCCTGCCATGAACCTCGCCGCCCTCTCCATTGGTGAGCACACCCCCAACGACGTCAACGTCGTGATCGAGGTCCCCATCGGCGGCGAGCCGATCAAGTACGAGATGGACAAGGCGTCCGGTGCGCTGGTCGTCGACCGGTTCCTCTACACGTCCATGCGCTACCCCGGAAACTACGGGTTCGTGCCGCACACCCTCTCGGGGGACGGCGACCCGTGCGACGTCATCGTCGCCAACACGCGCGCGCTGATGCCGGGCTCGGTGATCTCGGCCCGCGTCGTCGGCGTGCTGCTGATGGAGGACGAGGCCGGGCAGGACGAGAAGATCCTCGCCGTTCCTTCGTCGTGGCTGACGAAGCGCTACGACAACGTCAGGACCTACAGCGATATGCCGGAGATCCTGCTCAAGCAGATCGAGCACTTCTTCGCCCACTACAAGGATCTCGAGTCCACGAAGTGGGTCAAGATCAACGGCTGGGGCGACGCCGACAAGGCGCGGGCCCTGATCCAGGAGGGCATCGATCGCCACCAGGCCCAGCTCGCCGGCCGGTAGCGGCTCCGTCAGTCCGTGACCGGCGGGGCGGCCTCCTGGGTCCGCCGCAGCTTCAGGTCCGGGAGCAGCATCGTCAGCCCGAGCCCCGCGAGTGCTATCACCGCGCAGACCTGGTATACCCGGCGGATCGCCTGGGTCCACACCTCCCGGCCGGCGGCGTCCAGCGCGACTGCCACGGTCTCCGCGTGCTCGCCGACGTCGGGCGCCCCGTGCGCCCCCGCCGCCAGCGTCGCCGCGAATACGGCGCCCGCGAGCGCCATCCCGACCATCCCGCCCATCGAGCGGAAGAACGTCGCGGCGGACGTCGCCACGCCGATCCGGTCGGGCGGCGCCGAGTTCTGCACCGCGAGCGTGTACAGCGGGATCGTCGGCCCGAGCCCCAGGCCGATGAGGATCGTCTTGAGCGTGATCTCGAGCCGCGTCGAGTCCGACGTGAGCGTCAACCCCATCACCAGGAACCCGGTCGCGAGCGTCAACATCGCTGCCAGCATGATCGGCTTGTACCGCCCGATCCGCGACACGAGCTGCCCCGCGCCGATATTCCCCGCGACCACCCCGAGCGTCATCGGCGTCGTCGCGGTGCCCGCACCCGTCGCCGACGTGCCGACCACGTTCACCAGGAACAGCGGGAGGAACGCCATCGACGCGAGAAACGACATGCCGATGACGAAGCTCGCCGACGTCCCGACCGCGAACGTGCGGTCGCGGAACAGCTTCAGATCCAGCAGGGGCTCGGCCACCCGCCGCTCCGTAAGCACGAACGCCGCGATCCCGACGAACCCGGTCGCGAGCAGCCCTGCGATCTGCCACGACATCCACGGCCAGCCGACCGGCGCAGCGACCCGCGCGTCGTGGCCCATCGTCATCGCGAGCAACAAAGGTACGACGCCGACGATCAGCGCAATGGCCCCGCCGACGTCGAGCTTCGCATCCGGCCGCCGCGTGCCGACCTGCGGCATCCGCAGCACCACGAACGCGATCGCGAGCGCGCCCACCGGGAGGTTCACGAAGAACGCCCAGTGCCAGCCGAAGTGGTCCGCGATGAACCCGCCGACGAGGGGGCCGATGACGCTGCAGACGCCGAAGATCGCGCCGAACAGGCCCTGGTATTTCCCGCGCTCGGAAGGGGGGAACAGGTCCGCGACGATCGCGAACGCCGTGGTGAAGAGCCCGGCCGCCCCCGCGCCCTGGAGCGCCCGCGCCAGGATGAGCTGCATGGCGTCCTGCGACACGCCGCACGCCGCCGAGCCGAGCAGGAAGATCGACATGGCCGCGAGCAGCACCGGCTTGCGCCCGAGGATGTCCGAGAGCTTCCCGTAGATCGGCACCAGCACCGCGGACGTGACCAGGTACGCCGTCGTGATCCACGCGTACAGCGAAGGGGCGATGTGCAGGTCGCGCTGGATGAGCGGACCGGCGGTCGCCACGATCGTCTGGTCCAACGCGGCGAGCAGCACGCCGAGCAGCGTCCCCGCGAGCGTGAACCCCTTCTGCGACCGGCTCAGCTCCCAGGGCACTCCCGCGCGCGCACGGAACCGTAAGCACGGCCCACGGGACGTCACCCGAGGGTGTCACCTGCGGGCGCCACAGGTAACCTGCGTAGCGAGATCGCAGGTTAGGGACGGCACGATCTCTGCACCTATGGAGGCAGAACCGGAGGCATCATGCTCACCCTGCTCGCGCTCGCCGCCCACGCTTCCACCACCCTCACCGGCCATCCCGCCGACGGATTCGGCGCCGAGGTCTCCGCCGCCGGCGACGTCGACGGCGACGGTTACGACGACGTGCTGGTCGCCAAGCCCACGGGCGGTCCGGCCGGCGAAGGCCAGGTCCACCTGTACCGCGGATCCGCGGCGGGCCTCGAGACCACGCCCGCAGTGACCCTCACGGGCCCGGCTGCCGGGAGCGGGTTCGGCCACTCCGTGGACGCTGCCGGCGACGTGAACGGAGACGGTTACGGCGACGTGGTCGTCGGTGGCTGGACGTACGACGCGGACCGCGGGTACGCCGCGATCTATCTCGGCTCCGCGCTCGGGCTGGCCAGCGTGCCGTCCACCGTGATCGAGGGCCTGGTGTCCGACGACCGCCTCGGCGCGTCCGTCGCGGGCGTTGGGGACGTGGACCGGGACGGCTACGACGACGTCGCGATCGGCGCCCCCGGCAACCCGATGATCCCGGGCTTTCCCGGCCGGGTGGAGGTCTGGGCGGGCAACGCGGCCGGCGCCCCCACCCTCGCCCGCGAGCTCCCCGGCGAGGACGACGGCTCCTCGTTCGGCGGCTCGGTGTCCGCGGCGGACGTCAACACCGACGGCTACGCCGACGTGCTCGTCG
The DNA here is from genome assembly GCA_945882675.1 of Klebsiella pneumoniae. GTDB lineage: Bacteria > Myxococcota_A > UBA796 > UBA796 > CANLGQ01. The sequence goes on from CAMCWU010000003.1 coordinate 7,308, forward strand.
GCGCGGAGGGCCAGGGCGGCTACACGGGCGCCGTGTACGTGTTCCCGGGCGGCCGCAGGGGCCCGCTCGCGACGAAGTTCCAGCGGATCGACGGGCGCTTCGCGAACGACTTCTTCGGCGCGGGCGTCGCGGGGGCCGGCGACATCGACGCCGACGGCTACGACGACATCGTCGTGATGGATCGCGCAGGGACGGAGGCGCATTTCACCGTCCTGGCCGGGTCCGCGACGCGCGTGCGGGTGGCGCAGGAAGTCGCGACGGACGAGCTCGTCGACGCGATCGACGGCGTGGGCGACGCGAACCTCGACGGGCACGCGGACGTGGTGGTCGGCGCGATCGCGTGGGACGGCCTCGCGGGCCACGCGCTGCTCTACCCGGGCGGCAACAGCCTCCTGGGCGTGGGCGAGCCGACGCGCGCGGTCGTCGGCGAATCGGGCGGGGACTTCCTCGGCACGTCCGTCGCCGGGGCGGGCGACGTGGACGGAGACGGGTTGGCGGACATCGTCGCGGGCGCGTCCGGCGGCGGCGTGGACGGGCTCGCCAGCGCGCACGTGATCGAGGGCAACTACGCGCTCGACATCTCGGTCGGCTCGTCGCCCGGAACCTGCACGGTCTACCTCGGATACGCCGACCCGGGGGACACGTACCTCGTGTACTTCTCGCCCAGCCCCGGCGCGGGAGGCCCGTGCCCCGACGCGCTGGGCGGCCTGTGCTTCGACCTGCGGAAGCCGCGCTATCTCGGCGCGGCCGTCGCGAACTACAGCGGCGGGGCGTCGATCACGAGCGCGGTCCCGGCGGGCGTGCTGCCCGGCACGCCGGTCACCTTCCAGACGGTCGTGGTCCGCGACCACGGCTGGCAGGAGATCGAGGTCTCCCGTACGATCACGGCGACGATCACGCCGTGACCGCGGGGCGGAGCCCGGCGCCCTCGCGCGACGTGAGCACCACGGCTCTGGGCCCCAGACCTGGGTGGGCTTCGAGGCCGAGCTCGCGGCGGCGGCGCTCTCGCGGCTCGGACCGGCTCTCTCGGGCACTGTGAGGGGTTCCAGCCCGTGCCCGGGCTCGGGGCCTCCGGTCCGTGCGGTCGGGACGGCCACCCGGGGCGTCGTGGACCTCCGAGAGGCCCGCGGCGGCCGGGCCGTCGTTTGCCGGGGGATGGTCAACCATCCCGGGACTTTCGGCGGCCGCGACCGTCGTTTCCCGGTGCATGGTCAACCATCCCGGCACTTTCGGCAGCCGGGACCGTCGTTCCCCAGGGGGGTGTGATCCAAGTCGGTCGGTGGGTGGGTCGCGAGCGTCGCGGAAGTACGACGACGAGCGGGCGGTTCTCACCACGGCACGATGAGCACGACGTCGGGCTCATGCGACCAGCGCTCGTCCAGGTCGGCTCGATCCCCGTGATCTTCGTGCCACCCCGTGTGAACTGCATGCTGGCGTGTGTCTCCCGGCGGCCCGCGCGCCCTGCTGCACCGGGAGTCGCGGCGAGGGCACTTACAAGCTCCAGTATCAAGCTACGAACCGGATGAGTGCCGCCGCCGTAGGGCGCCAGGGTTTCATGGGTACCCTGGATCTCCGGGTAGAGCTTCCGCGGGACGAGCGCCGCCCTGCAGGTTCACACGGAGAACACCAGGATCACGGGGATCGGGCAGCACGACGAGCCAGGTCGTGCGGTGCCGACTCCTGGGTGGTCACGCCCTCCTGAAATGCAGGGCGTCCCGGGACCGTCGTTTCCCGGGGCATGGTCAACCATCCCCGCACTTTCGGCAGCCGGCAGCTCCCCGCGGCCGGCCGCGGCGGCGCCCCCGGCGGCCGCGACCGTCGTTTCCCGGGGCATGGTCAACCATCCTGGCACTTTCGGCAGCCGAAACCGTCGTTTCCCGGAGGATGGTCAACCATCCCGGCACTTTCGGCAGCCGGGACCGTCGTTTCCCGGGGCATGGTCAACCATCCCGGCACTTTCAGCGGCCGGCCCCGTCGTCGCCGCCGGCGGGCCGTCGACCGGCACGGCGAGCTGGGCCCCCGGGAGGGCCGGCCCCCCGTGGCCGACAGGGCCGGCACCTTCGGCGGCCGGGACCGTCGCGGTCGGGCGGGTTGACAGGTCGAGAGATGCGAAAGGTACTGCGAACGCCCGTTCGAGCGCGCGGACCGGCGCCTCGGATCGCGGACCGGATCGCGCCCCCCACAAAAAACACCACGGGGGGCGGAAATCTGGAGGCCGACCTCGGTCGCGCCGCGGGCCGGTGCGGTAACGGGCCTGCATGATTTACCACATCGTGTTCGAGATCCGCGGCCGCCTCGCCTGGTTCACCACGCCCGAGCGCCTGCGCGCCGCCCTGCGCGTGCTCGCCGATGGGCTCGGCGAGGACCTCCTGCTGTTCGGCGTCGTGGACGAGCACGCCCATGCCGTGATCCAGGCGAGAGACCGTGCTGAAGCCGGCTATGTCGGCAGCGGTCTGAACCGTGCGCTGCGGCATCTCGGGGCGGACGTCGGCCCCACGCACGTGACGGAGGTGGAGGACGCGCGGCACCTCGCCAACCTGATCCCGTACATGATGCGCCAGCCGTGGAAGCACCCGATCGCGCCGGACCCGGCGGACTTCGAGGGCACGTGCTTCCCGGATCTGGTAGGTGCCAGGCGCGGGATCCTGGATCCGACCCGGATCGCCGACGCGCTGCCTCGGGTGGACGTGCCAGCCACGGCACTGGCTGCGCTGGGCCTCAAAGGTCCCGTGTGTGCGGCGTCGGACGCCGAGATCCTGGCACTCGGAGCGCGTGCGCTGTGGTCGGCGGCACATGCGGCGTTGGCCGCGCCGTCCAGCGGGAGGGTGCCGATCGCCGTCGCGGCCCGACGGGCGTACGCCACGATCGGGCGCGCCGTGGGGCTCCCGGTCGCGGAGCTCCGCCTCGCGGCGGGGGCTTCCGAGTCGGCCTGGCGGCACATGAGCAGCATCCCGGGCGCGCTGGAGGACCAGCTCGCGGTGCGGACGCTCCTCGGCTTGCGGGCGTTGATCGCCGCGAACCCGATCGCGACGCGGTATATCCCGCCGGGTTCCCCGCCACCCGTCATGCGCTGGGAGCGGTGACGGCGAGCCAGGGCCGTTCGCAGGTCTGTTTGGGGGGTTCCAGCCCGGGCCCGGGCTCTGGGCCTCCGACGAGGGCCGGGCTCCGAGCCACAAGGAGCGAGAGCCCGGAGGGGTCGACGAGCGACGACTGAGCAAGGACGCTCGTGCGGAGCGCGAAGGCCCGGCAACGTGAGCCGTGCGGTCGGGACGGCCACCCGGGGCGTCGTGGACCACCGAGAGGCCTGCGACGGCCCGCACCGTCGTTTCCCGGTGGATGGTCAACCATCCCGGCAGTTTCAGCGGCCGGGACCGTCGTTTCCCGGTGGATAGTCAACCATCCCGGCAGTTTCAGCCGCCGGGACCGTCGTTTCCTGGTGGATGGTAGACCATCCCGCTACTTTCGGCGGCCGGGGGCGCTGACCGGGCGCGTGTCGATCGTGGGGGCGCCGTCGTCGTCCGATCACGGAGAGCCGGTGTCCTCCCCGGACGGCGGGCACTCCGAGTACTCGAACGGGTCGGGCGCGATCACGACCTCTACCGAGGTCTCGGCGACCCGGCCGTCGATCAGGTCCGTGACCGTCCAGGCGATGCGCGCAGACTGCCCGTAGATCGCGCAGATGTCGTCGATGGTCGCACGGCCCGAGTCGTACTGCTCGGTCGGCGCGAAGTCGTTCAGCTCGGCGCGCGCCCCCCACATCTCCCCGCGACACTCCCCGGTCGACACGAGTTGCACGATCATGTTGTTGGCGTCCAAATCACCTTGCAAGCCGGAGATCACCTGGCCGGTCGCGAGCAGCGTCACCGTCGTGAGGATCCAGACCGTGCCCGAGCTGTTCGCCACGTCGAGCGCCGTGTGGATGCGCCAGCCGCCTGTGGGCCCGTGTTGGAGGGCGACGATGTCGCCCTCCGCGACCGGCGCGAACGCGTCTTCGCCCATGCCCCCGCGCACGAACATCAGCCCCACCCCGCACTCGGTCGGCGGCGTGACGTACGGCGTGTCCTCAGTCGGATCGTCAGGGACGACCTCTGCATCCCCCGGGACGAGCGCCGGCGGCGAGCAGCCCGCCACCGCGAGCAGGAGCAGCACCCTCACGGCGTCCAGCAGTAGTTGACCGACCCCACGCACTGATCGAGGGTCCACGCCGAGTACGAGCACTTCGGCGTCCCGCAGTCGTACCCCGGCATGGCCGGATCCTCCTTCGTGAAGTCCTCCGGCTTGCCGACGCTGCAGAACTTGATGTCTCCCCAGCCCGTCACGAAGCCGAGGTTGTCGATGGCGACGTTCGACGTGCTGCACTGGTAGTCCGCCGCCGTGCCGCCGAGGAGCAGGGCGCACGTGTCGAGGCACGACAGGACGGGCGGGTTGGTCATCCAGTCCGGGCCGTCGCCGACGTCGAAAAAGCCGAGGACCTTGCACTTCTTGTCGCCCGCCGCGCAGTCCTGGTCGACGCCGTCCGCGCACTTGTCGATGGCGCCCGGGTAGATGTCCGCCGCGCCGTCGTCGCAGTCGACGTCTCCGCCCGCTGCGACCTGGCCGACGCCCGGGCAGCCCACGCCGAGCGACACGCCATTGCCGACGCCATCCCCGTCCGCGTCCCGCCAGCGATCGGCGGCCACGCCGATGTCGGGGTTCGAATCGTCACAGTCGTCGCCGTTCCGGATCAGGCCGGCGGGCGCGCAGGTCAGCGTCTCCGTCGCCGCGTCGCCGAACCCGTCGCCGTCGGCGTCCGTGTAGACGGGCTTCTGGCCGCTGACGTCCACGTCGGCGTCCGCGTCGTCGATCTTGTCGTCGCAGTCCTCGTCGCCGCCGCCGCACACCTCCGCCGCGTCCGGGTTCACGGCGTCGTCTGTGTCGTCGCAGTCCCCGCCGTTCGCGACGCGGCCGGCCGGGATGCCGCAGGTCTCCTTGGCCTTCGCTTCGTCGCCGAAGCTGTCGGCGTCGGCGTCGGCGTCGGTGGTCCGGATGCCCTCGGGGCAGTCCTCCGTCGGGACGACGTCCGTGTCGGCGGTGACGTCGGTGTCGTCCGGGTCGACGGTGTCGTCGGGGACCTCCGTGTCGTCCGCGAACGGCACGTGCGGGTCGGGGAGGAGGGGCCAGCAGCCCCCGAGGAGGGCGAGCAGCGGGACGAGGAGGAGGTGGCGCACGGTCGCTCCTGCCGGGCCGCACGAGGAGGAGCACCGATATCGCGCGGGATATCTGACGATTCGGCGACCCGCCACACCGATCGCGGTCAGCGCGCCCGGATCAGCCCCGCCAGCTCCTCCGCCGACAGGCCGGCCGCCATGTCCGCGCCTTCGAGCACCTTGTCCGCGAGGTCGCGCTTGGTGCGGTGCAGCGCCACGATGCGCTCCTCGATCGTCCCTTTCGCGACGAGGCGGTAGACCGTGACCGGGCGCGTCTGGCCGATCCGGTGGGCGCGATCGGAGGCTTGATCCTCGACCGCCGGGTTCCACCACGGGTCGAGGTGCACCACGTAGTCCGCCGCCGTCAGGTTCAGCCCGAAGCCGCCCGCGCGCAGGCTGATCAGGAACAGCTCGCCCTGCCCCGCCTGGAACGCCGCGACGCGCTTGTCGCGCTCCGCCGCGGGCGTCTCCCCGTCGAGGTACTGGTAGGAGATCCCGCGCGCGTCGAGCCACTCCCGGATCAGCGTGAGGTGGCGTACGAACTGGCTGAACACGAGCGCGCGGTGATGGTTCTCGGCGAGCGCTTCGACGATGTGGGCGAACGCGTCGCGCTTGGCGCTCACGTCCGGGCCGTCCGGCAGGATCAGGCGCGCGTGGCACGCCGCGAGGCGCAGACGCGTGATCTCGGCCAGGAGCTCGATGTGCCCGGCCTTCCCGAGCGTCAGCGCGTCGAGGGCCCGCTGGCGCGTGGCGTCGTAGATCGCGGCCTGCTCGGGGCCGAGCTCGACGTCGAGCTGGATCTCGGTCCGCGGCGGCAGATCCTGCAGGACCTGGGCCTTGGTGCGCCGGAGGACGAACGGCGTGGCGACCCGACGCAGATGCTGCTGGACGTCGCGATTGCCGGCCTCGATCGGGCGCACGAAGCGGTCGCCGAACTGCCGCACGGTCCCGAGCATCCCGGGGTTCAGGAACGACGAGAGCGCCCAGAGCTCCTGCAGGCGGTTCTCGACGGGCGTACCGGTCAGGGCGACGCGGAACCTCGCGTTCAGCTGGAGCGCGGCCTTGTGCCGCTGGGTCTCGGGGTTCTTGATGGCGTGGGCCTCGTCGAGGACGACGGTCGCCCACTGGATCGCCGCGTACTTCGCCGGGTCCCGCGCGAGCATCCCGTAGGAGGTCACCACGACCGTCCCGGGCGCCGCGGCGTCGAGGTCCACGAACCGCAGCGACGGCGCGAACCGCCACGCCTCCGCTCGCCATACGCCGACGACCGAGGTCGGAGCGACCACGAGGGCCGGCCCCTCGTCCGCGCGCGCGAGGAGCGCCGCCAGCGTCGTCACGGTCTTGCCGAGCCCCATGTCGTCGGCGAGGCAGGCGCCTGCGCCGAGGGCCGCCATCCGCATGAGCCAGCGGTAGCCGTCCGCCTGGTAGGGGCGGAGCTCGGCCTGCAGCGAGGTGGGAATATCGGTCCGCGGCTCGATCTCGGGGATCGGGACGTCGGCGAGCGGGGCGAGCGCGCCCGCGACGAGGGGGTGGACCTCCACGCGCCCCTGGCGGACGCGGCCCACCCGCGCCAGGCCCGCGAGCTGCCGCGCGAGCTCGGCCGTCAACGCCACGAACGAGCCGTCGTCGAGGCGCACGAACCGTCCCGTCGCCGTGCCCATCCGCTCGACCAGCTCGCCGAGCGACAGCGCCAGGTCCGCGTCGACCTGGAGCGAGCCCGATGCGGCCAGCCACTCGTCGGCGGTGCCCCGCACGGAGACCTGGATCTTCCCGCGCTTCGACGTGTTGCGCAGGCGGAGGGCCTGGCCCTCGGGCCACTCGAGGACCACGTCGTCGCCGAGCGCGCGCACGCCGTCGAGCAGCTCGAGGACCGCGACGGCGTCCGGGAGCGTCGTGTCCGTGCCATCCCAGCCCTCGAACCCGGGGATCTCGCCGATCCGCAGGAGGGCGGTGCGCTCGGCGTCCAGGTCCCGCTCGGCGCGCTGCGCCTGCTCGCCGACGCGCGACAGCACGGACGCGGCGCCCAGGCCGGGAACCAGCGTCGGCCCCGCCGGCCCGAGCGGCCGCACGACCACCCGGACCCGCGCGCCCGATCCGGCAGGGCGGAGCTGCACGACCGCCCGGGGGTCGCCCACCGTGCGCTGCGCCTCGCCGGCCGTCACGTCGAACCGGGCCGCGAGGCCGTCGGCCAGCCGCGTGGCCCGGGAGGCGGGCGCGGCCAGCCCGTCCCCCAGCAGCCGCGCGATGCGGAGCTGCGCCTCGTCGAATACGCACACCTCGAACCCGCGGTCGCCGACGGCCTCGACGTGCACGCCGTTCGCGTCCGGCACGGGCACGCTGCGCAGCACGCGCCCGGCGCCCTCCACGTGGACCTCTACGCGAGGTCGTACGCCCACGATCGTGAGGTGGTTCCCCGCCGCGTCGTAGACCCGCGGGTGCCCGACGAGCGCCGGCCACGCGAGGTGCGGCGCCCACTCGAAGTCCGACTCCAGCGCGAAGTGGTGGCGCGCGCGCACCGCCGTCAGCAGCTTGCGGTCGTCCGCGTCGAGGGACTCCACCGGGCTCCCCGCCCCGCGCAGGCGCGAGAAGGGCACGCGCTTCCCGGCGGACCACCCCGTCTTCGTGCGGACCTGCTCGAGCGCTTCGAGCCGGAGCGGCGCCGTGCGGAGCACCCACGCGATCCGGGCCCGGGCCTGGGTCACGAGCGGCCCGAGGTCGAGGAGCGCCTCGATCGCGTCCAGCCGGCTCTCGCCGTCCGACGTCATCTTCCGGAGCTTAAGCAGGCTGCCGGCCCCGAGCTCGTGCTCGACCCACGCCCAGCCCGCCGCGCGCGCCAGCGCCTTCGCGTCGGCGAGCCGGTGCGCGGCGATCGGCTTCCCGAGCCAGCTCCCGACCAGGTGCTCCAGCAGCACGCCGAGCGGGTGCGTCGCGGCCGGCGGCACGTCCAGGTCGGGCTGGCGGAGCCGCGCGAGGTGCGCCCACGGCCGGAGCGCCACCGCCGCGATCAGGTCGTCCGCGGCCTTCGACATCTTGTCGGAGCCTTCGAGCACGTACGCGAGCGGCTGGAGCATCCCCTCCGGCATGGGCAGGCCCGACTTCCGCGACTTCGTGCGCTTCCGCTCGCCGGCCAGGGCCTTGTGGTAGGCGGCCGCCGCTTCTTTCGGCCGGCCGTCGATCAAGTGGAGGAGCCCCGTGAGCCCGCGGTCCGTCGCCGGGTCGAGGCCCTTCGCGAGCGATCGCGCGTCTTCGAGGTCGCCGGCCAGCAGGGCCTCCCGGGCCGCCACGCGCCGGAGCTCGGGCGTGGGGCCCGCCTTCACGAGCCGCGCGCTCAGCGCCCGCAGCCCGCCGCCCGGGGCCGCGTCCATCGCCACCGCGTCCGACGCCGCTGCCAGCGCGACCTCGGCCAGCTCCGGCGGCAGGCTGCGCCACAGGCCGTCGTCCGGCGGGCCGAGCGCGACGTCGGCGACCGCCCGCGCGACCAGATCGGCGTCGGCCGGGGGCATCCGCGTGAGGGTGAGCGTGTACAGCGCGCGCCGGACCTCGCGCCGGACGGTGCTGGACCGCGGCCCCTGGAGGCTCCAGGACCGCTCGAACAGGGGGATCTGCGCGGCGATCCGCGGGTAGAGCTCGGCGTAGCGGTCGGTCCCGCGCAGGGCGCGCAGGCGCGGCTCGCGCACGTCCCGCGGCAGGTCGGCGCGGTCCGCGCTCCAGGTGAGGCCGTGCTGCCGCAGGCCGTCCACCACCATCAGCATCGTCCCCCGCATGCGCCCGTCCACGGGCGACATCCCCGCGAGGGACAGGAGCTGGTACGTGGTGAGCGGCTCGTCCGCGATGGTGACGAGATCGAGGACGAGGGCTTCGAGGGGATTCATGGCCCGACCCGCCTAACCCGACGGCCGGGCTAGCGCGCCAGCGCGACCACCGCGCCGCCCTCGAACGCGCCGAGGACCGCGCACCGGTCGGTCAGCGTGGTGACGTCGAGCTGCATGCCACGGATGGCCACGAGGACCTGGCTCTCCGCCGCGCACCCCTCGCCGTGCCGGCGCTGGCGCGTCATCTCCGCCCCCGACGCGAGGACCGCGGCGCGCGTCCGCACCTCGTCCAGCTGAGCTTGCGCCTCCGACAGGATCCGGCCGCCGCCCTGGCGCGCGGCGAGGATCTCCCGCCACGCGAGCGGGCTGAACCCGGCCGGCGCGTGCGCCAGGTGGATCCACTCCCACGTCGCGCGCTCCTCCTGCACCGCGACGACGTCCCAGTCGACGTCGCTGGTCGCGATCCGCGTGAGACGCCGCTGGACGTCGGCGAGCTGCGCGTCGTCGAGCGCGTCCGAGTGGAGCAGCGCGCTATCGAGGATCATGCCCGCGCGCATCTCGACGCCCAGCCAGACCGCGGCCTGCCAGTGCGACCCGGCGCGCTGCATGTCGGCGCCGAGCTCCCACACCGCGAGGGCCCCCTCCACCGCTTCGGCGGGCCGGCCCACGGGGTCGAGCGTCTGGAGACCGTGGTCCACCGCGCGGAACGCGATGAACGTGTTGGTCGCGTCGAGCGCCGTGAGCGTGCCGCACTGCCCCGCCGCGACGACCGCCGCGAGGGCCGCGACGTCCACCGGGCCTCCGTCGGCGTCGTGCTTCGGGTGGGCTTTCCCGACGGCGTCGAGCACCGCCGCCGTCTCGCAGTCGGCGGGCGCCGCCGGCGCGAGCGCGCGCGGCACCGCCACGGCGTCCGGCATCGTCAGCCAGAGCGGCACGAACGGCAGGCTGTTCACGGCCAGCATCGACACCCCGAGCGCCCCCAGGATCCGTCCCCACCGCAGTCGCATGTGCACCTCTGCGGGGTACGGATGCACGGAGCGTGCCAGCGGATCATGGAGGTTCCACGAGGCTCTCGCGCGAGCGTGCGACGGGCTGTCAATCGCGGGGGCCGGGTGACAATCGGCGACGACACATTGACGCAGCTCGTTTGATCCGTGCTTCACCCCGCACGTCGTAGCAGACGAGCGCTCGTCGTGGCGCCCGATCCCCGTGATCCTGGTGTTCTCCGTGTGAACCTGCACGGCGGCGCTCGTCCCACGGAAGCTCACCCGGAGATCCAGGGCACCCATGACGCGCGGGCCTCCGGGAGACGTGCACAGGCTGCAGTTCACACAGCGGGCACGAAGATCACGGGGGTCGTGCGGCCCTGGGACGCGCGCGGACCGGCGCCCGGCCACCGAGGGCGGGCTCGAGCAACCCCAACCCGAAGAACCCACAGAGCGCGCGGACGTTTGTCGGGGGCTCGTGCCCGAGGGTCCCCGGAATGTCCGGTCAGCTGATCCCGAGGACCGCGCGCGCGAACGCCTCGAGCTCGTCCTCGGCGATATCCTTGAACGTCAGGCGGTGCTTCCCGTCGGCGTCGCGGCGCACGGTGACGCGCTCGCCCCTTGCTTTCGGGAGGGCGGCCTCGATGGCGCGGGCGCGCCCGATGATCGCCGGATCGGGCTGCTCTGGAGCCGGCCGGCGGGACGAGAGGACGAGGGCACGGGCTTCGTCGATGTCGCGGTAGGACGCCTGCTCGAACGGGATGCTCCGGAACCGGCCGTCGCGGCGGACCCTGAACACCAGCGCGGAGACGTCCCCGGCCTCCTCGATCCGCTTCGTGGTCGCGAGGTAGGCCAACGTCGACGCGAGCTTCTGGCTGCCATACCGCTCTGCCATCTCCGCGCTGAAGTGCCGCGCCACCTCTACCGCCCTGCCGATCGTGCGCCGCGAGACGCCATGGCGATCCTCCACCCACGCCCACACATCCGGGTAGCCACCCTCGGCGTGCAGCTCGTCCCGCTCGACCTCGAGGCAGACGGCCCCGATGGCCCACCACTGGCGGGCGGCTTCGGCGAGGTGATGGGAGAGGCGCTGGTCGGCTTCGTCCAGGCGGGCGCGGCGGGTGATCTCCATGGGTCCTCCTGTCCGCACGGTAGCAGGTGCGGCCGCAGCCGGCTCTGGTGGCGCCCAAAGACATGCTTCAAACAAGCATATCGCTCTCGGCAGCGGTGCCACGCCGCATGATCGGCGTCCAACGCCGCGGAGCGCGAGCACCAGACGCCCGTCGCTCGCTCGCCTATGCTGCCCCCGGAGGTGTCCGTGCCCTACCTCGTCATGGGCGGCGCGGAGCTGGTTTGCGTGCGGTTCCCGTCCGCCGGATAGGCGTCAGTGCCCCCGGTAGCCGAGGACGAGCGACGCGATCGCGAGCGACGGCAGCAGGATCAGCGGCGGGATCAGCCGCACGTCGCGCGGGCCGGGCACGCGGGCGCGCGCGTAGCTCCGGCCGGCGACGAGGATCACGAACGTCGCCACCGCCGCCGTCGCCACCTGGACCGGCACGCCGATCAGCCCGCCGATGGCCCGCGCCGGATACCCCGCGAGCAACCCCGCGCTCAGCCCGAGCAGCACGAGGTCCAGGCCCGACCGCGCCTCCACCCGGTCCACCACGCGCAGCGGCCAGCGGGCGTTGGTCAGCGCCAGCGCGCCCGTGAACGCCAGCAGCGGCGGGACGAGCAGCGTCAGCCGGGCGAGGACGGCGGTGACCGGCACCCCACCCGCGGCCAGCGCGCCGCCCGCTTCGTGCAGCTGGCGCACGATGTCGATCCAGGCGAACATCGCGTACACCGACGCGCCCCCGTGCAGGCGCCCGGTCCGCGAGATCGCCTCCGACAGGCCCCACACGAGCGCCTGGACCGCCAGCAGCAGGGCCACCACCGGCAGGCGGCCGACGCCGACCGTCGCCAGCGCGTGGCACGCGGCGACCACCAGGAACGCAGCCGCGCCCAGGCCGTGGCGCCCCGACCAATGCCCGGCCGCGCGCAGCACGAGCAGGTACTCGCCCGTGCCGAGCAGGATCGACGCGGGCGGCTCGCCCCCGGGCGGCGCGACCCGGCTGAGCGCCGTGAGGACGAGGAACGAGCCCACGAACGTCGCCATCGTCCGCGGCCACGGGGCCACCTCGTCGGCCATCCTCCCTCCGGCAGCCACTCATACCCCGGGTCAGCCGGAGAAGTGGATCGCCGAGACCAGCGTCCCCATGATCGTCGAGCGGAACGCGACCTCCCCCCTGGACGCTCCGGCGGCCCCGGCAGCCACCATCAGCGGCAGCAGGTGCTCCTCCCGCGGGTGACACGCGCGGGCCTCGGGCGCCCGATCCCACGCGGTCAAGGCCGCGTCCCGGGCGGCGGGCTCGAGCGCGACGGCGGCCCCCATCCAGTCGTCGAACGTCTTGCTGACGGCGAGCGACGCCGGGGATCCGAAGCCGCGCATATTGTGGTAGCTCATGCCGCTGCCGACGATGAACACGCCCTCCTCCCGCAGCGGCGCCAGCGCCCGCCCGATCGCCAGGTGCAGGGCCGGATCCAGGCCGCGGACGAGGCTGAGCTGCAGCGTCGGGACGTCGGCGTCGGGCCACGCGACCTTGAGCGGCACGAACGTCCCGTGGTCGAACCCGCGCGTCGGCGAGTCGGCGGTCGGGAGGCCGGCCGCGGCGAGCAGGCCCGCCACCTGCCGAGCGAGGTCGGGCGCGCCGGGGGCGTCCCAGCGGATCTGGTAGGTCTCCGGCGGGAAGCCGCCGTAGTCGTAGAGCATGGGCGGGCGCGGCGACGTCATCAGCGTCGGGACATGCTCCTCCCAGTGGGCGGAGATCACCAGGATCGCCTTGGGCTTCTCGGGCAGCAGCGCCGGCAGCGACTCGAGGTACGCGCGCAGCGGCACCCAGTCCTCTTTCCGGCCCATCGGCCGCTCCATGAACGGCCAGGGGCCCCCGCCGTGGGGGATGTAGGCGACGGGCATCTGCATGGTTGCTCCTTCGGATGCACGGAACATACACGCGGACTGCGCCGGGGGACAGGAAACCCAGGGTTGCGGTGGCGCAACAATCAGTGGTGGTAGGGTACGCCCTGGAGGATCGTCATCGCGCGATAGAGCTGCTCGTACAGGACGACCCGCGCGATCTCGTGGTTCAGGACGAGGGTCGAGAGGCGCACGGTCCGCCACGCGCGCTGGCGCAGCTCGGGCCCGTGGCCGTACGGACCGCCGATGGCGAACACGAGCGTGCCGTCGCGCCGCCCCTCGTCGACGAGGGCGGTGAAAGCGGCGGTGTCCGGGTCCTCGCCCCGCTCGTCCAGCGCGACCAGCTTGTCCCGGGGGCCCACGCGCGCGAGCAGGCGCGTGGCCTCCGCCGCGCGGACGGCGTCCACGTCCCCGCGGAAGGTCTCGGCCTTCACCGACTCCTCGACGACGCCGCCCATGCGAGCCAGGCGCTTCGCGTAGTCGGCGACGGCGTCACCCGACCAGCCGGTCCCTGGCTTTCCCACGATCAGGACGCGGAAGCGCTCGGCCACCGGAGATCAGGTCCAGCTGCCTTCGTCACCCTCGTCTTCATCCTCGTCGGCCGCAGCGGCGGCTTCCGGAGCATCCGGGACGGGCAGGCGCGGGGCGTCCGCCCACATGCCCTCGAGGTTGTAGAACGGCCGGACGGGCTCGTCGAAGATGTGGACGACCACCGAGCCGTAGTCGACGAGCACCCAGCGCGCGCCCTCCGTCCCTTCGACGCCGATGGGCGTGATGGCCGCGGCCTTGGCGACGCGCCGGACTTCGTCCGCGATCGCCTGGACCTGGCGGCGGTTGCCGCCCGTGCAGATGACGATGACGTCCGAGTAGTCGATGAGCTCGCGCAGATCGAGGATCACCACGTCCCGCGCCTTCTTCTCGAGAGCGGCCTTGGCCAGGGCGTTGGCGAGCACTTCCGGTTCGATGACTTCACCCTTAGTTACGACCGTGGTTCTATCGAGGTCGGGGCCTCCGCGCAACCGCTGCCCCGGCCCCGGCGCCTACCGCGGCTTCTCCGAGAACGGCAGGGCGGACCAGCGCGGGGTCCCGGGCCAGGTCGCCTTCGCGACGTCGTACCAGGCCGAGATCTCCGCGTGCACGGGCGACGACGCGGCCTCCACCGACGACGACAGCCACTCCCAGTCGTGGATCGCGGCCTCCCACTTCATCAGCTCGACGAACGCGACGATTCCGGTCACGGCCCGCAGATCCTTGGACGCGCCGTCCGACGCCGTCACGTCTTCGCGCTGCAGGACGACGTCGCCCTCGGCCTCGCCCTCCCACCCCTTCTGATCTGCCTTCCAGTGGACGGTGGCGACGGGCTTGCCCGCGTTCGCGGCGGTCTCGGGGCGGAGCATGACGTCGTACAGCAGGGTCCACTGCTCGCGGGTGGCGAGCGGGCCGCCCGTCGGATCTGCGCCGAGGAGATCCGCCCACGCGACCTGGCTCCGGTCGAACGCGACGTCGAGGTCCACGGCCTGCGCGACGCGCCGCGGCGGCAGGATCGCGCGGTCCAGGGCCGCCCGGACCTCCCACGTGGTGTCGGCGTACCAGGCCACGCCCCGGCCGGTCGTCGCGAGGCGCTCGTACTCCGGGGCGCGTCGCGGACCGTTCGGCAGGATCACCACCGAGAGGCGCGAGTACTTGAGGAGCCGGGCCGCGAACTGGTCGATCGGGTCCCCGACCGGCGTCTCCACCTGCGGGCCGTCCGTGAACACGACGACGCGGTGGTCCTCGCACGGGGCAGGGCGCTTCGCGGCGATCTCGATCGCGACGGGCAACGCGAACTTCCCGGGGATCGGGTCCTGCGGCGCGAGGCCGGTCCGGATCCGGCCGATCGCGGCCTCGATGGTCGCGCGGTCGCTCACGTCCGTCGGCGGGAGCAGGATCGCGGCCTGCTGGTCCCACACGACGATCTCGACGGTCCCGGGCCGATCCCACTCGGCGAACCACTCGGTCAGCGCGCGCTTGACGACGCGGATCCGCTCGGTCGGCGTGTACAGGCGGGTGGGCTCGGAAGGCGCGAGCGAGGTCTGATCCTGGATCGTGGACAGGTCGAGCGTGGTGGCGCTCGCGTTCGTGGTCGACGTCTCGACGACGAAGACGACGTGAACCGGGAGCTTCGCCTCCTCCGGGAGCTCGCGGCCGGACGCCGTGACGCGCAGGACGACGTGGCCCGGCCGGAACGGGTCGAAGGTGGCGTCGACGCCCACGCCGATGGGCGCCTCCCCGTTCCCCGGCGGCTCGATCATCGGCAGCAGGTTCGCGAGCGCGCTCGCGTCCACGGTCTCGGGCTCCGGCGGGCCCTTCCGGTTGATCGCGTAGCGGATCGGGCGGCCAGCGTCCGCCCGCTGGCCGGGCATATCGGGCGGCCCGACGATCTCGGTCTCGACGCAGACCTCGTTGCTCTGGGCGAGGGCGAGGCGGGCGAGCAACATCAGCGCGTACATGCGGCTCCGGGTGCGCGGCGGGTATCTGGAGTTAACACGGGATGGGGGGGATCCTTGCGGCTGCCCATGCACGTCTGGCTCGCCGGCAGCCACCTCGTCACGCTCGGCCTGCCGCTGGCGGCGCTGCTCGGGACGGGCGCGTTCGCCGCGGATCTGCACGCGCAGACGCTCCAGGACGCGGAGCACCAGGGTGTCGTGGTGGCCGAGCTCGCGGCGGAGCTGCTCGAGTCCGCGGGCACCGATGACGTGGGCGCGGTGGCAGGCCGGCTGGCGCCGCGGCTGGTCGCCGTGAAGGAGCGGACGCTCGCCGGGTTCCAGGTGGTGGACCGGAGCGGCCGGGTGGTCGCTGGGTCGGGCGCCGCGAGCGACGAGGATCTGCGGGAGACGCCGGAGGTCCGCGAGGCCCTGGCGGGCCGCACCGGCGTCGCGATCCGGCCGCGGCGGGTGGACCGGGCGACCCCGCTCGGCAGCGAGAGCCGGCGGAGCGGCTACCGGATCTTCGTGGCCGTCCCGATCGAGGTGGATGGCGCCATTCTCGGCGGCGTGGTGGTCTCGCGGACCCCGCGCGAGGAGCTGCAGACGCTGTGGCAGATGCTCCCGGCCGGCCTGCTGCTCGGCGGGCTCGGGGCGGCGGGCGGCGCGGTCGCGCTCGCGCTGGCGGCGGGGAACGTCGTGACGCGGTCGCTCCGACGGATCGCGGCCGAGTCCGCGCAGATCGCGGGCGGGACGGTGAGCCGGGCGCGGCTCGAGGGGCCGCGGGCGTCGCACGTCGCGGAGGTGGCGGACGTCGCGGCGGCGATCGGGGCTCTCGTGGATCGCCTGCAGGAGCGGATGAGGTATATCGCCGACTTCGCGGGGAATGTGTCGCACGAGTTCAAGACGCCGCTGACGACCTTGCGGGGCACGCTCGAGCTGCTCGAGGACGAGCCCGACATGGACGCCGCCCAGCGCGCGCGGTTCCTCGAGAACGCGAGGGCGGAGCTCGATCGGCTCGAGGCGATGGTCGGCGGGATCCTGGCGCTGGCGCGGATCGACGAGCGGGCCGCGCCGGCGGAGACGGTGGACCTGGACGCGCTCCTGGCGGAGATCGCGACCCGGCGGGACGTCGCGTTCGAGCCCGGGGCTGGCACCGTCGTGGGGCACCCGGCGCAGCTCGCGGCGGCGGCCGAGAACCTGGTGGCCAACGCGCTGCGGCACGGCGGACGGCCGGTCGTCGTGCGCGGCTGGCGGCGGGACGGGCGACCCGGCTTCGAGGTGCAGGACGCAGGACCGGGGATCTCCGCCGCGAACCAGGCGCTGGTGTTCGAGCGGTTCTTCACGACCGACCGCGAGCGCGGGACAGGGCTCGGGCTCGCCCTCGTCGCCGCCGTGGCCGAAGCGCACGGAGGAAGCGTAGCGCTCGAGAGCTCGGCGGGGCGGACGGTGTTCCGGGTGACGCTCGGGAGCGGTGCATGAGAACGCTGCGCACCCTCGCCTCCGCGCCGTGGGGGCGGTAGATCGAACCATGAACGTCCGCTGCCCCACCTGCCATCGGCGCGAGACCTGGGACGGCCCGAGCCACACCGTCCAGGTCCCGGGCGGATCTCGTCGTCCGTCCGAGCACCCCGAGATCGCGGCCTGGAAGATCCTCCAGCGCTCGCGCGCTGGCACGCTCGGCCCCATGGTCGGGCCGTGTCCGGTGTGCGGGCTGCCCCTGGTCGCCGATGTGGGTTCTCCGACGCCGTCTCTCGCGTGGACGCTCAACCTGCCGGACGGCCCGGTCCGCGTGGAGCACGACGCCCTCCACGGCGCCCCGGACGAAGCGGCGCTGGACGCCCGGTTGCAGGCCGCCTACGGGTGGAAGCTCGAGATCAAGCCGGCCGCATTCCTGTTCCAGACCTTCGTCATCTCCGCGTCGGCCATCCCCATCTTCCTGCTCTGGGTCTGGGCGTGCGTGTTCACGTTCTGGTTCCTCACCAACTTCTACAACAGCTGACGAGCTCGCGGGTCGCCTCCACCAGCACGCCCGCGCCGAGCACCGTGACCACCGCCGCGCTGGCGATAGGGATCCAGGCCGTCTTCTCCTCGGTGAGGCCCAGGCGGCCGAGCCAGTCGCGCGCCCGCACGACGGCGACGCCCACGGCGACCAGCACCCCCGCGAGCCCCAGCGAGAACGCGCCGACGAGCGCGGCGCCGAAGACCTCGCGGTGCAGGCCGATCGCGGCCAGGAGCACCACGAGCGCCGACGGGCAGGGCACCATCCCCCACGTCGCCCCGAGGACGAGGAGGCCCCGAAGCGAGGGGTCGGGCGGCGGGTGCGCGTGGGCGTGCGGGCGCCGTGAAGACAACAGGAGCCAGCATCCGACGCCCGTGATCGCCGCCCCGGACACCAGCGCCATCCACGGGTAGAGCGCGCCGGCGTCGACCACCCGGCTCACCCCGAGCGTCAGCGCGCCGACCGCGAGCACGCTCGAGAGGTGCGCGCCCGTCACCGCGACGCCGAGGAGCACGGCGTGGCCCACCGTCCCGCGCGACCCGACGAGCCAGGCGGCGACCGCCGTCTTTCCGTGACCCGGCGCGAGCGCGTGCGCAGCCCCCAGCCCGACCGCCGACAGCAGCGCGAGGAGCACGAACCCCGGCGAGAGGTCGCCCGTGAGCAGCGCGGCGAGCGCGTCGGGCGCCCGGGTGCGCAGCGCCGTGAGCGTCGAGAGCGGGCCGGGTACGCCGACGGTCGCCTCCACCCGCTCCAGCGCCAGCAGCTCGGGCGGCGCCGAGAACGGGAGCATGACGTCCGCGACGACCGCGCCCGGCGGGGTGGCGTCGCCGACAGCCACGCCGTCCGCGACGATCCGCATCTCCCTCCAGCCGGGGCTCCCTGGGAACGATGTGTCCGACAGGGATATCCGCCCCGACGGGATTGGATCCGCCTCCAACGTGCACAGCATCAGCAGCGTCGGCAGGTCGCCGTCGCCCGGGGTCCGCGACCCGAAGCACCGGGTGATCCCGAGCTCGAGGAGCCGCCCGTCGACGGTCAGCGAGAGACTCGGGAGGAGGCCCGTCATCCGCGTCGTCGCCCACGCGTCGAGATCGTCGCCCGTGACCTCGGCCGCGCTCGTGACCTCCGCGAAGTCCACGGTGTACCGCACGATCGTCGCGTCCGGCCGCACCACCAGGAGCGCCGAGCGGTTCGTGGAGAGCGCGCCCATCGGGTGGGCGTGAGCGGCCGAGCCGATCAGCAGCGCCGCGATCAGCAAGGGTCGCATGGCCGAACGCTTATGCCGCCAGCCTCGGGCGGGCGCGTGGCGGGTTGTCGCGGGCGCCGGGAGGGCGTATCCTCCGAGCATGTGGCTCCTCCTCGCCGCCTGCTCCGAACCCGTCGACAAAGAGCCGTCCATCGCCTGTAACGGCCACGCCGAGCTGTGCGACCGCCCGTTCGACGAGACCGCCCTCGCCTTCGCGCACAACGCCATGTCGAACGAGGACGACGGCTGGCTGTTCCCGAACCAGCACCACGGCCTGCAGCGCCAGCTCGACGACGGGATCCGTGGCTTCATGCTCGACACCCACGCCTGGGACGACGAGCACCCCGGCGTGTATCTGTGCCACGGCCTGTGCGAAATCGGCGCCATCCCTGCCGAAGAGGCCTTCGGGATCCTCTCGTCCTTCCTGGACTCCCATCCGCATGACACGATCGCGCTGATCATCCAGCCGGGCGTCAGCGCGGAAGAGACGGAGGCCGCGGTGGCCGCGAGCGGGCTCCTCGATCACGCGCACGTGCAGGATCCGGGCGCTCCCTGGCCGACGATGGGCGAGCTGGGTGGCAGGGCCGTCATCTTCACGGAGGCCGACGGCGGCGCGTACCCCTGGTATATGGACGCCTACGCCCACTCGTGGGACACGAACTATGCGGCGAAGGAGGTCGCGGACTTCTCGTGCGACGTGCTCCGCGGGGACCCGGCGAACCCGCTGTACCTGGTCAACCACTTCCTCACGGACCCGCTCCCCCACGAGGACCTGGCCGCCGAAGCGAACCCGGCGTCCGTCCTGCGTCCGCGCATCGACCAGTGCGAGGCCGAGACGGGCGACTTCGTGAACTGGATCGCGGTCGACTTCTACGACGTCGGGGACGTGCTCGCGGTCATCGACGAGCAGAACGGCTTCTGAGCCCTCAGTCGACGTCCAGGCCCGGCAACCCGCCCCAGACCTCCCGCTCGATCGGCGCGTCGTCTACCGGCACGACCATCCGCCCGCCGAGGACCCGCTGCGCCGCCCGCGTCATCGCCAGGCGCCAGGTCGGAAGCTCTTCGAGGCCCTGCCCTTCCAGGCGGTCGACCTCGATCATCCCCGCCTCCTCGGCCAGCCAGGTGTCGAAGCCCGGCGACCACAGCCGCACCGACGCCGGCTCCGCGATGTCGGCCGCGAGGACCGGGTACTCGCCGTGGACGTCCGTTGCGCCAAGGTACAGGAACCGCGCGCACGTCTCGCCGTGGCCGGGGAGCAGCGCGCACGGCTCGGGGAGGAGGGACCGCTGCAGGTCGCGGAACGGATCGCCCGCGCCGTCCCCGAACGCGCGTTCGACCAGCGCAGCGAGCCGTACCGGCGTGTCGCCGAGCGTGTGGAGCCAACCCTGGTCGTGCTCGAGCCAGCGCGCGAGGCTCGGCGGGATCGGCCGCGTGCCGAGCCACGGGACGACGGGCGCCCGCTCCGCCCCGAGGATGGGCCGAACGTCCGGGAGGAACGTGTCTCCAGCGCGCCAGGCGCGCAGCACGGCGTCGACGAGGGGGACGCCGCGGAGCGAGGGGCCGATGTGCATACCCCTACTGTATCAGGGCGCGGCCCCATCCACATAGCCGAGGGCCTCGAGGGCCTCGCGCGTCGCCGCGTCGTCGAGCGGGACGGTCGCGAGCGGGCGCGGATCGGCCGCCCACGCCGCGAGCCCGAGGTCGAGCGCGCGCACCTCCGGGCGATCGCGGTCGCTGGTCCAGCGGTCGACCAGCTCAGAAGGATCGGCGTCCGAGCGGTACAGGTTGCGCTCGTCCGTCGCCGGATCCCACACCAGGCGCAGCGTGGACGTGCGGGCCGACTTGCGCCGCGGCGCGTTGACCCAGCCGGCTGCCGGGTCGTCGTACGGCTTGGTGGCCTCGCTGAAGACGACGGTGCGACGAGGCTGATCCGCGCCGCGCAAGGTCGGGGCGAAGCTCGTACCCTCCACGCCGTCAGGGATCGGGACACCGACCAGGTCGAGGATCGTCGGCAGCACGTCGATGTTGGAGCCGAGCCGGTCGACCTCGCCCGTGCCCACCCCGGGACCCGCTATGATCAGCGGGATCCGCGTCGTCTCGTCGAACACGGTGTAGCCGTGGCCCCAGATCTCGCCGTGCTCGTCGTAGGCCTCGCCGTGGTCGGCGGTGACGGCGAGCAGCGCGCGGTCGAGGATCCCCCGGCGCTGCAGGCCGCCAAGGAGCCGGCCCACCTGGTGGTCCAGGAACCCGACGCCCGCAGCGTACCGATGCCGAAGCGCCCGCCCCTCGGCGTCCAGCGCCGGATCCCGCGCCGCCGCGAGCCGCCGCACCGCCCCGATGTGCACGAGCGACCCGGGCTCTCCCGCGGTCGAGGGTGGCAGCGACCCCAGGCGTTCGAGGTAGCCGGCCGGCGCGCGGTAGGGGGCGTGGGCGTCGTAGAGGTGCACGAACAGCAGGCGGGGCGTCCCGTCCCCCGGATCTTCGGCGTCCACCCAGCCGAGCGCGTCGTCCACTACGTCGGCGCCCGGGCGCGCCGGGCCCTCCGGCTCCGCCCACACGTCGAACCCCTGGGAGATCCCGGTCTTCGCCGCGAGCGGCGCGGACGCCGCGAAACCGGCGGTGCGCCACCCGGCCCCTCCCAGGATCTCGGCGAGCGTTCGAGCTTCCCCGGAGACGACGAACCCGTTCCGCGGCACCCCGTGGGTGTGCGGGTGCGTCCCCGTGAACAGCGACGCGTGGCTCGCCAGCGTGGTCGGGGCAGCCGCGAAGTGCGCGTCGAACCGCGCCGATCGCGCCGCCAGCGCGTCGAGGTGCGGCGTGGTCGCCCGGCCCCCGTACGCGCCCAGCACGTCCGCGCGGACCGTGTCGAGCGACACCACCACCACCCACGGCCCAGCCGGGACATCCCGCGTGGCGACCCCCGCCACGGCCAGGAGAGCCACCGCGCCCGCGCCCGCGAGCTGGCGCATCAGAGCGGTGCGCACGAGGACCTCCGGACGGAGCTCCTATCCGACCGGCGGGGTTCACGCTGCCGGCCGCGGCCGCCCGCGTTAGCGCAACCCGGGGAGGCGCAGGTGACGTCCACCGCCATCGAGTGGCTGTCGCTCGCGCCGGAGCTCTTCGCCGTGATGGTGGGGATCGGCCTCGCGCTCGCGTGGCGGGAGCACGACCCGCGCGCCGCCGGGCTGCTCATCGCGGGGCTCGTGATACAATCGGCGGCCCCCCTCGCGACTGCCGCGCTGCAGTCGTTCTGGATGATCGGGTCCCCGACGGGGGTCGGCGCCGTGCTGTTCGGCCTCCGGCTGGTCGGGGCGGTCGGGACCTTGCTCGGGATCGCGGCCGCGGCTGTCGGGCGTCCCGCCCGCGACCCGGAGGACGAGCCGTGATCTCCATGCTCCTTTCGATCGTGGGCGCGCTGCTCCCGTCCCTCGTGGCGAGCGCGGTCGCCGTCCTCACGGGGCTCTGGGTGCTGTCTCGCGGGTACCGCGGGCCGGGCATCGCGCTCGTACTGTGGGCGGTGATCCAGGCGTGCACCTCGTTCGCGATGCTGCTGCTGGTGTTCCTCGGATACCGGATTCCCGGGGGCTCCGCCCTGGCCATCCAGGCCGTCGCGGCGATCGCGCACGGCCTCTCGTCCACGCTGCTGGTGGCGCTCCTCGTGTACGCCGCGCTCGGCGACCGGATCAGTCCCAGCGAACGCCGTTCTTGAGCACGAACGCGATGTCGGTGCTCTCGTGGATGTCGCGCAGCGGATCGCCGTCGAGCACCACGAGATCCGCGAGCTTCCCGGGCTCGATCGAGCCGATCAGCGCGTCCAGGCCCAGATAGCGGGCGCCGTCGAGCGTGCCCGCGCGCAGCGCTTCGTGCGGGGTCATCCCCCCCGGCCCGCCGAGCCCCCAGAGCTCCCAGTGCACGCCGATCCCCTGGATCTGGCCGTGCGCCCCGAGCGTCACCGGCACGCCGAGCTCCTGGAGCGCCGCGGCGTCACGTGCGACCACCTCGTGCCGCCAGTCGCCGTCCTGCGCGACGAGCGGGCGCCGCCACGCCTGCGCGTCGAGCTCGCGCCGCGGGAAATGCCGGAGCAACCTTGCGTCGTTGATGGGCGTGCGATGCTGGTAGAACCAGTTCTCGCCCATGATCCCGCCATAGGACACGACCAGCGTGGGCGTGTAGAAGGTGCCGGCGGTCGCGGACGTGTGACTTCCGGCCCAGAACTGGCGGACATCCGCATGGATCGGCGCGGTCGGCAGCGCGTGCTCGACCGCCTGGTACCCGTCTGCCACCATGCCGAGATCCTGCCACATGTCGCCGCCGCCCTCGGGGACGCACACGATGCCGAGCTCGTTGCACGCCTGGATGTACCACTGGCGCCGCGCGCGCTGGCTCTGCTGGTAGACCTTCACGGAGATGGCGCCGTAGCTCGCCATCCGGCGGACAGCGTCGAGTGCGTCGTCGCGGGTCGGCGTGTCCGTGGCGTCGTTCCCCGCCGCGCCGTACAGGATGTACCCGGTCGAGTACACGCGGGGACCGGCCATCAACCCCGCTTCCACGCGCTCGGCCTGCGTGAACACCTCGTCCGTCGACGCGGATGGGTCGTGGAGCGTGGTGACGCCGAAGTCCAGGTTCGACTGGTACTGCCACGGCTGCTCCGGGAGCACGTCGCCCGAGTCGTAGTGCAGGTGGGCGTGGACGTCCACGAAGCCCGGGATCACGGTCTTCCCGGTGCAGTCGATCACCTGCGCGCCGGCCGGGACCGGGCCTCCCACGCTGGTGATCCGGTCCCCCTCGATCACGATGGTCGTGTCGGTGAGGATCTCGTCGCCCTTCATCGTGACCGCGCGGACGTGCGTGAGCGCTATCGTCCCCGTCGGCTTCGCCCGCGGGAGCGAGATGTCGATGGGAGCGCGCGTCAGACCCGGCGGATCGGCCCGCGGATCCGGCTCGGCGTCGGGGTCCACGGCGAGCAGGCCCGCCACCGGCACCCGCGCGAGCTGGCCGGCCTCCACCCAGGTGATCTCCTTCGAGTCCGGCGTCCAACCAATCCAATCGCCGACCACGTGTGTGAGCCGGCGCGTCGGGAGCTGGCCGTCCGGGATGCGCGCGGGCGACGCGAACGGCGGCATGGCCGTGAGCCAGAGCTGGTGGGACCGCTTGTAGGCGACCCAGCGGAAGTCCGGCGAGATCGACACCTCCTGGCTGCCCGGGAGCAGCAGGTGGTCGCGCGGGTCCGTGCCGTCGAGCTGGACGCTACGGAGCACCGTATCCCCCGGCATCCTCTGGTCGTCGCCGGCGCGCTCCTCCGCCCACCACACGCGGTCCCCGTGCAGGTGCAGGTGCGGCGCGCGGGTCGCCGAGCCCGGGTTCGGGATGGTCGTGACCACCGGGTCGAGCGCCCAGCGGTCGCCCTTCCCGCGGGTGAGCGTCACCACGTCGAAGGCGGCGACGGCCGCCAGCTCCACGGCGACGGTCCCGCCCACGCCCCGCAGCGCCACGATCCGGTCCCCGTCCTCGGACCAGGCGGGGTTCACGAGCTGGCCCTCCACCGGCAGCGTCGCTGTGCGCTTCCCGGCGGTGATCTTCAGCGATCCCCCGGTCTCGTCGTCCCAGGACGTCCACGCGAGCTCTTTGCCGTCGGGCGACCACGCCGGCGCATAGCCCGTGCCGTCCCCGACCCGGCTCACGGCACCCCAGGCGTCCCGCACATAGAGCTGGCCGAACGCCGAGACCGCCAGCCGCCCGTCCGCCGCCACCGTCGGCCACCGTAGGACGCGGGCCTGCACCGTGTCCGGGATCGCGGGCTTCGGACGAGGCACGTCGTGGAGCGTCCACTCGCCCCGCACCCGGAACGGGATCTCCGTCCGCGCGCCGTCCAGGCCGAGCCGCCACAGCTTCCCCTGCGCCCACAGCACCACGTCGCCGTCGTCGGTCCAGTCCATCCGCGGATACGTGCCGTGCAGCGCGAAGCCCTCGAGCTCGTCCGGCGAGAGCCAATCGGCGAGCACCCGGCGCTTCCCGGTGACGAGATCCATGGCTTCGAGAAGGGTCTTCAGGCGATCGCGGGACACGAGGAGCAGGGTGCGACCATCCGGCGCGACCATCGGGTGGGACGCCGACCCGGGACCCCACGCCACCGTGGAGATCAGCCCGGTACGCCGATCGTACCGCTCCACATCCCACAGTCCGGCCACGGGATCGTGGTTGTACTCGAACCGCCCATGGCGGCTGCTGAAGTAGACGTACCGCGGATCCGTCGCGTCGATCTCGCCGGCGTGCGGCCGCTCGTCCTTCGAAGTCAGGGGGATGCCCGCGCCACCATCGAGGTGGTACGCCCAGATCTCCGTCACCCCGATCGACCGCGTGTCGACCGTGCGCCGTCGCCCGAACAGGTAGGGGCCCGTCGGGTCCCACGCCGGGTCGGTGATCCGCGCCACCTCCTCGTGCGTGACCTGCTTCGCCCCCGTGCCGTCGGCGTTCATCACCCAGATCTGCTCGTTGCCGCCCTTGTCAGAGACGTACGCCAGCTTCGAGCCGTCCGGCGAGAACGCGGGCTCCGTGTCCCAGGCCGCGCCGCTCGTGAGCCGGGTCGCGTCGCCGCCGGAGAGCGGCACGGACCACAGGTCCCCCAGAACGTCGAAGACCACCCGATCGCCCCGTACGGTGACGGAGGACCAGGTGGCTTCGGTGACGTCCACCCCGACCGCGTGGGTCGGGCCGTGTGCCGCGTCGACATCCCATTTCTCGGATTCGTCGGCTTCTTTCGCGAGTGCAATCACGCAGCAGAGAGCGAGCATCGGGTCTCCCGGACCCGCCCTCTAACGCGAACTACAGGTCGTGGACGTTCCGCGGGTGGTCGTCGCCGGCCCACGGGTCGCCGAGGAACGGGAAGACGTCGAGGTAGGTCAGCCCGGTCGAGTCGACGCCGTCCGAGAGGGTCGCGCCGTTGATGAGCAGGCCCACCACGACCGACAGGCCGATGTCCATGACGTCGTCGCCGGGCAGGCGGCCGTTCGGGAAGCCGCTGGCGGGGTTCGTCAGGTCGAGGCGCAGGGCCTCGAACGCGGCGAACGACTTGGTCGGGTCGCTCGGGATCGGGCCGCCGAGCACGAAGCCCGGGAACTCGGTGCCGAAGGCCGGGCTGCCGGTGAGGAAGACCTGCACCAGGTCCTCACGGCAGCCGAGGCCGAACCCTGCGCTGTAGCAACCCGGGTCCGGCACGCCGAGCACGGCGTTGAGGTACACCATCAGGATGGGGTCGAGGACGTAGCTGGCGAACTGGATGTCGTCCACCGGCTTGGACGCGTTGAAGCGGTCCTTGTCCGCGATCGGGATGACGACTTCGTTGACGAGCGGCATGCCGAGGCGCGAGACCTGGACCCACTTGCCGGAGTGGATGTCGAGATCCTCACCCTCTTCGCTGCGCGTGAGGTTCTTCTGGCGGCTCACGGTCGCCCAGGCGGCGATGACCGCGTTGTCCGCGTCCGGATCCATGCCATCGCTCGTCAGGAGCGAGGAGTCGACCTCGATCGCGATCGTGCTGACGTTGTGGCCGAGCAGGGTGTTGTGGTTCGCGCCGGGGTCGTTACCCGCGAGGTTCAGCAGGTCGAACGTGCGGGCGAGGTCGATGTAGAAGGGGTCCTGGCGGGGGCCGGCGAACGCCTTGAAGTCGCGGCCGCTCTTGCTGAAGAGCTTGATGTGGTCGACCGTGATCTGGCCGCCCGTCGGGTCGTACGGGTCGTAGCCCAGGCCCGGGTCGCTCTGCGTGCCGGGGTTCGCGGGCGCGGCGAGGCCGGCGTCCGTGGTGCCCTCGAGCAGCTTGAAGCGCTTGCCGGTGACGAGGTCGATCCGGGTCACGGCATAGGTCTGGATGATGTTCAGGTTCGACATCACCGAGATGTCACCGACATTGTACAGGAAATCGCCCGGAAGCTGGTACTCCGTGCGGAACTCGAAGCGCATGACGACGTCGGCGACACCGTCGCCCTCGTTGTCGATATTGAAGTCGTAGGCCGCATCTTCGTCGAAGGTGTTGTAGTTCGGCCCGCCACCCGGGTTCGACTCGGGGTTCACGTTCATGATGAAGACGGTCTTCGTCGAGTCCTCGGGGGACACGAAAGCGTAGAAGTCCGTGAGGTCGGCCGACGGGTCCTGGGACATGGCCGGGGCCTCGCGATGCGACGACGCATTCGCCACGAGGCTGGAAAGGACGAGAGCGCTGAGCATGTTTTCCTCCGCAGAAGGGTGCGACACCGGGGCCGCACATCTCCTTCGCGGGCCACGCCGAATCGGATCACCGATTGCATTGATTATTGTGCACAGGGGACGGTCAGGCCGGGTCGTCTTTGCCCCGGTACCACGCGGTTAGAGCGCGCCTGCGGCGGATAGCCGGGAGGACCTCGTGGCGTACCGCCTGGGACAGGAACACCACGGCACGATCGAGGATCGGCGCGATCTCGACGACCCCGCCGGGCTCCCAGGCACGCAGGGCGCCCCCATCTTCCAGGTTCCAGTTCGGATTTCCGTACCAGATCGCGGTCAGGCGACGGGTGGAGCGGCCGTGGAACGCGTCGACGTGGGGCGCGTAGCCGCCGCCCGGCTCGTAGCACGCGACCTGCAGCTCGTACCGCCCGAGCCCGAGCCAGGCGGCCTCATTCGCCGTCTCTCGCAGGGCGTCGAGCCACGCCAGGAGCGGGTGCAGCGCCGGCGCGGCGTCGACCGGGTCGAGCCAGGCGATCCGGTCGGTGCGGACGACGTCGCCGGTCCTGCCCCGGATCCGGCCGGGCCCGCTAGCGGCGTCCATGGCTTCGAGCGCCGCGGCGGCCGGCGCGGCGTGCGGACCGAGCACCCCGTCGTGCACGAGCACGCGCCCCTCCCCGAGCGCGGCGACGTCGGCATCCGACCAGGCGATCACCGGCGGACGAGCCCCAATGCTCGCCGACCCGCCTCCGTCATCTCCCAATGCTCCAGGTGGCCGAGCTCCGCGACGCGCCGGACCATCGCCAGCCGCTGTTCGAGCTCCGCGGCCGAGATCGCGCCGTCTGCCCACGCGAGCAGCTCGTCGGGGTGCGGCACCTGACCCGGCCCATGCTCCGCGCGCGCCCCCGCCCGGTCTCCCGCCAGGCGCGACCACCCGTCCGCGCCGAGGAGATCCTTCACCGCCAGGATCCGCGCTGCGTCCGGGCCGACCGGAATCCGGAGGAACGGCGCGGGATCGGCTAGCGAACCGATGATCGCGGCGACCACGAGCGCCGGATCCTGCGGCGGCTCGAGCACCGACAGCTTGCGCTCGTCCCACGCGGGGTGCAGGTGCGCGTACGGCGAGCTCGGGTCCCGCGGCCGGCTCTCGCGCGCCGCGCGGGCGAGGAACCCCGTGTCGAATGACCCGGGCTGGACCAGGCGGAGCCGGATCCCGAACGTCGCGGTCTCCTGGTGCAGCGCCTCGGTCAGGGCCTCGATCGCGTGCTTGGAGGCTGCGTAGAACCCGGACTCCGTGAATACGGTGCGCCCGGCGACGCTCGAGAGCTGCACGATGGTCCCGCGGCTCGCCCGCAGCGACGGGAGCAGCGCCTGGGTCACGCGGGCCGGCCCGAGGACGTTGACGTCCAACATGTCGCGGACGGCCTCCAGGTCGGCCTCCTCCTGGCTGCCGAAAACGGCGTATCCCCCGTTGTTCACGAGGACGTCGACCGGCGCCCACGCGATCGCCTCCGCCGCGGCGTCCCGGACCTCTCCGGCGTCCCGCACATCCAGCGGCAGCACCAGGAGCTGGCTCCGATCCCGCGGATCCAGCCGTTCGACCCACCCTCCCTCCAGGCTCGGGGACGTAGCGACGACCCGGTGGCCGCAGTGGAGCAGCGTGCGCGCCAGGAGGAAACCGAACCCGCTGCTGCAGCCCGTCACGAACGCGGTGTACACCGGCTCTCCCCTCAATAGATGTTGAGCCGGTCCGGCCGGAGGAACGCCACGAGCGTGAGGTTCGCCGCGCGGGCGAGGTCGATCGCGAGCGACGACGCCGCCCCGATCGCCGCCACGCACGGGATCCGCGCCGCGAGCGCCTTCTGCACGATCTCGTAACCCGCGCGGCTGCTCACGAGGAGGATCCGGTCGTCCACAGGCACGCGGTCCGCCCGGAGCCGCCAGCCGAGGACCTTGTCCACGGCGTTGTGCCGGCCGATGTCCTCGCGGACCACGTCGAGCGTGCCGTCGGGCGCGAGCAGCCCGGCGGCGTGCAGCCCGCCGGTCCGCGCGAAGCCGGCCTGCGCCGCCCCCAGGCGTGCGATCCCGGCGGCGAGGTGCGCAGGGTCCGGCTCGAACCTCGCTTCCCGCCGCACGCCACCGACGAGCAGCCGGTCGATCGAAGCGGTCCCGCACACGCCGCACGCGCTCGACGCGAACCGCTCACGCGTCGCGCGCTCGAGCTGCGCCCGGTGTCCCTCGACCCCGGCGGCGAGGAGCACGTCCACGGTGTTTCCGGCTAGATCACCGGGCGAATGCGCCATCGCGCGGATGTCGTCCGCGCCGTCGATCACGCCCTCCGTGTACAGGAACCCCGCCGCGAGATCGAGATCGTCGCCCGGCGTGCGCATGAGCACCACGAGGGGCCGGCCTTCGACGCGGATCTCGAGCGGCTCCTCGACGGCCACGTCGTCGTCGGTCGGGGCGTCGGGGGCGCTCCAGCCGCCCCCGCCGCCGCGCTGCCGGCGGACGGGACGCCGCGCGACGCCACTCACCCGCGCACGGGCAGGCGGAGGTGGTCGCCGGGCGCGCGCAACCGGTCCACACCCGCATAGCCGTGGATCGTAGATGCGATCTCGCGCCGCACGTCCCAGCTCTCTGCCCAGGCGAGCCCGAGCTCGGGCTGCGTGGCTGCAGCGAGCAGCCCCGCGATCTCCCAGCCAGGCCGGGCGTCTCCCGCCGAGATCTGCGGGATCTCGGGCGTGAACCACACGTCGCCGTCCGCGCTCGTGGTGGTTCCCCCGCCCTTCTGCTCGAACCGCGTCTGCGCGGGGAGCACCAGCACGGCCTCGTCGGCGTCCGCGAGCATCCCCGGGTCGAGGTGGGTGCCGACGTGGATCCGGTATCGTGCGCGCTCTCGCCGCGGGCCGTCCCCGAGCTGGACCACCAGGTCCCCGTCCACGACGTTTCCCGCGTCCATTCCCAGGTCTCGCGCCCCACGCCAGGTTGCCTGTTCGTCCACGGGCAGGATCCCGCACCGGGGCCGATCCACCCAGCCCCGCGCGTCGTGGAGCGCCACGATCGCTTCCTCCGACGCCGAGGAGAGCCGGGTCGGCCACGCGCTCGCCCCAGTCCGCGCCCGCGCCACCAGCCGCGCCACCCACTCCACCACCGCGTACGGGACGCCCGCGGCGTCCAGGAGCGGATCGAGCGCCCCGCCGATCTCCGGCGTCACACCCCAGGTCCCGAGCAGGTGGTGGATCGCCCGGGCCAGCGCGCCCTCGCCGCCGGGGCGGATCCGTACCACGTCGTCCGCGTGGCTCGCGGAACCGTCCGCGTGGATAGCGACGATGCGGGTGCCGGCGCGGTTCGCCGCTCGAAGCGCGGGCCGGGCGCCCGGATGCTCCTCCCCGAGCCGGATCCCCCATTGGAGGAGGAGATCCGCCCCCACGATGTCTTCGAGGGCCACGGTCGCCCGCCGGGCGGTCCCGCGCCCCTCCGCGAGCCCCGGAGCGGCCCCGAGCGCCCGCGCGGCCTTCCCGAACGCGTACAGCGTCTCGTTCGTCGAGCCGTCCCGCCCGACGAGCCACGCCTGCCGCGGGCCCGGGATCGCGCGGAGCCAACCACCGGCCAGCTCGAGCGCCGCGGGCCACGCGATCCGCTCGAAGCCGCGGCTGCCCGCCCGCCGCGCGAACGGGTACGGCAGCCGCCCGAGCGCCCGCAGGTCCGCGGGGAGCAGCCGGCGCAAGCGGTGCACGTCCGCCACGTCGAACGGCGCGAGGCCGCCTGCCGTGTCGTCCCGCAGGCGCTCGAGCCGCGGCGCGCAGACGTGTCGCGGCGGCCCCAGGGCGCACCGATCGCATCCGGCATCGAGGATCGCCCGGGCGTATCCGAGACGGTCCCGGCACTGCCAGAGCGCCTGCACCAGCTTCACGAACCCTGGCAGCGGGGAGGCGCCCCGCCCCACCAGCGCGGACTCGCCGGGGATCGGCCCGCCCCGCGCGATCGTGGGCAGGTGCGGTGCGGCGTCGCGCGCGTCCATGGAGGCTCCCGTCCACGATCCTACCCCTCGCGCCCCGGCGTGGTAAGTGGGCCTGTCGCGAGTGACCTTCATTGACGCGACTTCAGCAGACCGCCGCGCCAGCTCGACTTCAGATCGGTCGCGCCGGCACGACGGTCCCTCCAGAGGCTCCAGCCATGACGTCCAGTTTCCCCCGCTTCGCAGACCGGATCGCGGAGGCAGGCGACCCCGACACCCGCAAGAGCCTGCTCCGGGAGCTCGCCCAGCACCGCGCCACCCACCTCGACGACCCGGCGACCACGCGGGATGCGACCTGGGCCATCAGCCAGCTCCTCGACCAGCTCGGCCGCAAGGACCAGGCCGTGAAGGAAGCGCGGGAGCTCCTCGCGCTGTCGGAAGGCGACGAGCGGCGGGAGGCCCAGCGGTGGGTCTCCTCGCTCACGGGAGAGGTTCTCCCGCGCGATCCGCGCGGTGAGCGCCCCCCGCGCCAGCCGCGCGAGGACCGTCCCCAGCGTGAGGCCCGCCCGCCCCGCGAGGACCGGGGGCCGCGCCAGGATCGCCCGATGGATCGCCAGCTCGATCCCCGCGGTCCCCGGCCCGACATGGGCCGCCCCCGGGGCATGGACGCGGACCTCGCGCTGTTGTGGGTGCACGTCAAGCGCGCGCTCGCGAGCGAAGATCCGGCCGTGCGCACGGACGAGCTCCAGGCCATGGACCAGCTCCTCGGCGCGCGCCTCGTGGGCGGTGTCGGCGGGGACCGCCAGGCCGAGAACCGGCGGCCCGCCCGCGGCGACGACCCGCTCGTCCGCCTGATCGGCGACATCCCGTCCGGCCGCGAAGGCCGGATCCACGCGATCGAGGCGTTCGCGGACGCCCACCCCGACCAGATCGACGAGCTCGCGTTCACCGCGGTCCGCTCGCACCTCGGGTCGAGCCAGCCGGAGGGCCCGGCCCCCTGGCTCGCCGGGATCCTGGCCCGCGCGCTGGTCGCGTCGCCGGGCTCGCGCTCGCGGCAGGCGCTGGCCGAGCTCCGGCGTTCGCCCGGCCCGATCGCCACGGCGTTCGTGGACCCCATGTTCGATCGCCTCGTCCGCATCGCGAAGACGGGGGCTCGCTCGGGTCAGACCTACGCCGGCCTGCGCCGCGGCGTCCTGCCCCGCGCGGAGGCCCCCGATCGAAAGCTGTGGACCCTCCGCCTGGCATCCGACACCGGAGAGGTCATGGTCGCCGCCGCGGCGCCGGACGTGTCGCCCGGGCCGGAGCTGGCGGAGCAGCTCGTCCGCAAGCTCCTCGAGCTCAGCCAGAAGGTCGCGCTCCTCGCGCCGGGCGACGGCAACGCCGCGCTCCGCGAAGCCGCCACGGCCGCTGGCATCCCCGTGTTCGACGGGGACGCCCCCGACACCGCGGTCCTCGAAGCCTTCGGCGCGCTCCCCGAGCGCCCCGCCCGGGAGCCCCGCAAGCCCCGCGAGCCCCGCGAGCCCCGCGAGCCCGGCACCGAAGCTGACCGCCCCCGCCGCGAAGACGGCGTCGCCGCGGTCCTCGCCCGCCTCTCGGCCGACGGCGCCCCGACGGAAGACGAGCTCGCCGCGCTCCTCCGCGACGGCCCCCGTGCCTGGAAGATCGTCCAGGGCGCCGACCGCGCGCTGGCCGGCCTCGCGGACGCGGACGCCCGCGCCGCGACGCTCCTCTCGGCCGTCGACGCCACCGCCCGCGACGACCAGCCCATGCCGGAGGGCACCACCCTCGGCGTGAAGATCGCCGCTTCGGGCGGCGCAACCACGCGCGCCATGCTCTCCCGCCCCCGCTTCGGCGGCCCCGGCATCGACGCTCTCGTGGACGTCGCGGCAGCGGCTGTCGGCGGCGGCTGGGAGATCTTCCGCGTCCTGCGCGGCCCCACCAAGCGCGAGCGCGACGCCCGCCCGGTCCTCGAGACCCTCAAGGCCGAGCTCGACGCCGTGTGGCGCCTGCTCCTCCGCAAGGGCGAGCAGCGCGGTGAGCTCTGGTACGTCGCCGGCCTCACGGCGGGCGGCCAGGCCGGCGTCGCGCAGCTCCTGGCAGAGGATCACCCGCGCGTGGTCGTCCTGCCGATCGACCCGGAGCTCCTCGGCTGGTACGCCCAGCTCGGCGGCCCCCCGGCCATCGGCTGGACCGGCAGCGAGGCCGACGTGCTCCTCGGCGAGCTCGCCAAGCTCCCCGTGACCCAGGTCGCGGAGCGGGTGTGACCACGCTGCTCTGGTCGCTCGCGTTCGCCTGCATCATGCCCTACTTCGCGTCACTGGCGCAGAACGCGGGGAAGGTGCGGGAGCACGGGCGGTACGACAACGTGCCGCCCCGCGAGCAGACCGCGAAGCTCGTGGGGTGGGGCAAGCGCGCCGCATGGGCCCAGGCCAACACCTGGGAGGCCCTGCCGATCTTCGTCGCCGCAGCGCTCACCTGCCACGTGACCGGCGCAGACGGCCCGGCCGCGGGCGGGATCGGGGTAACCTGGATCGTCGCGCGGGCGTTCTACATCGTGGCGTACCTGGCGGACGTGGCGCCGCTCCGGTCGCTCTTGTGGCTGCTGTCGCTGGCGTGCTCGCTCGCGTTGTTCGGGCTTGCTGCAGCGCACTCCTGATCAACGAAGATGGGGCGTCAACCTACGACTCGAAGCGCTTGATCGCCTCGATGAACGTCGCACCGAACCGCTCGAACTTCACGGGCCCCATCCCCGGCACCGCGAGCATTCCCTTCCGGTTCGTGGGCTTCATCCTCGCCATCTCCTCGAGGGTTCGGTTGCTCGCCACCACGTAGGCGGGCAGGTCCTGGGCCTCCGCCAGCTGCCGCCGCAGATCCCGCAGCGTCGCGAGCAGATCCGTCTGGATCCCCTTCCCCGACGGCGGCAGCGCCGCGACCGTCCCGCCGCGCACGAGCTTGCGCGGGTGCGGGAACGCCATCGACAGGTCGCCGGCTTCGCCCTTCAGCGCCGTCCAGCCCTTCGGCGTCAGCGTGACCTCGCGATAGGTCCGCTGCTTCCCCCCGATATCTCGTGTCGCGTACTCCTCGTTCAGGAACCCGGCGCCCGCGAGCGCGGTCACGACGTCCGCCGCCTCGCCGCTCGTCCAGACCGAAGCTCCCTTCTGCGCGAGCAGCCCGTACGTCGAGAGCTTGTCGAAGCCCCAGCGCGTGACCTTCTCCTCCTTGCTCCCGATCAGCACCTTGGCGACGAGATCGACCCCCCAACCCGACTTCTTCGCGTGCCGATCCATGCGGGCCACGCACGAGAGGACCTGGAGGACCACGCGGTGCTCGTCCGGCGTGAGCTTGCGGACGATCTCGTGGTCGAGCGAGCCCCCCATCCGACAGGCGTCGCACGTCCCACAGGCCTCGAACGCCGCGACCTCGCCGAAGTACTCGATGATGTACCGGCGGCGGCACGCGCACGTCGTGTAGCCCTCCATCTTGTCGAGCTTCTTGTACTCGCGGCCCCGGCGCGCCCGCATCGCCGCTTCGTCGAGCTTCAACACGCGCTTCGGGTCGACGAGCTCCACCCCGCCGATCCGGTCCGCTGCGCGGAACGTGACGAGCCCGCGATCGACCAGCCCCTCGATCGCCGCCATGAGCTGCGCGCGGCTGATCTGCGCCTCCGTGGCCCACCGATCGGGCTGGAACTCCGTGACGTCTCCGGGCCCGAGCTGCCGCACGTCGAGGAGCGCCCACACCGCCGCGCGGTGGCCCGTGAGGGGCGCCTTCGGCCGATCGTCGATGCGGATCCAGGCCGATCGGTCGGAAGGCGCGATGCGCCGCACCATACCTTCCCGCAACAGCACGTACAGGCAAGCGCTGGCGGCTCGGTCCCCGGCCTCCGGGGGGAGCGCCTGCGCGAGATCTTCCACCTTCACGAAGACCGGGTTCTCCCCTCGTGAAAGGAGCCAGCCCCACAGCCGATGGACCCAGTCGGCAGGCGGGTGCGCGCCGTCGACGAAGAACTCGTGCACGCGCCGGTCGATCGGGTGGTAGAGAAGGACGGCCCTGCTGATCCGGCCGTCACGGCCCGCGCGGCCGATCTCCTGGTAGTACGCCTCGATCGTGCCCGGCATGTCGTAGTGCACGATCGCGCGGATATCCCGCTTGTCGATCCCCATCCCGAACGCGTTCGTCGCGACCACCACCGGCACCTTCCCGCCGATGAAGTCGTCCTGGACACGCGTGCGCTCCTCCGGCGTCAGGCCGGCGTGGTACATGCCGGCACGGACGCCAGCTTCCCGCAGGGCGAGCGTCGCCTTCTCGACGTTCTTGCGCGTCGCGCAGTAGACGAGCGCCGGACCCGGCGTGACGAGCTCGGCGAGGTGGTCCTCCTTTTCCGACGGCGTGCCGACCTGCAGGACCTCCAGGATGAGGTTCTCCCGGTCGAACCCGCGGACGAACGTGCGCCCCTTCTCGATCGCGAGCGTCGAGACGATGTCGCGCTGGACCTCTGGCGTCGCCGTGGCCGTGAGCGCGATCGTCGGCGGACGACCGAGCGCTTCCCGCACCTTCCCGAGACGCAGGTAATCCGGCCGGAAGTCGTGCCCCCACTGCGACAGGCAGTGCGCCTCGTCGATGGCGAGGAGGCGGATGTCGACCTTCTTGAGGAAGTCGAGGAACGCCGGACTGAACCGCTCGGGGGCCACGTAGAGCAGCTCGATGTCGCCGCGCGCGAGCCGGTCCGAGCGATCCCGGTACTCCGCGCCCGACAGGCTCGAGTTCAGGAAGGTCGCTCGCACCCCGAGCTCGACCAGGCGGTCGACCTGGTCCTTCATGAGCGCGATGAGCGGCGACACGACGATGCACGTCCCGCCGCGCGCCAGCGCCGGGATCTGAAAACACAGGGACTTCCCCGCTCCCGTCGGCATGACGACGAGGCCGTCACCCCCGTTGGCCACGTGCTCTACGATCTCTCGCTGGCCGGGGCGGAAGCCTGGGAAGCCGAACCGATCGCTGACGATCTTCTCGAGGGCGTCCATCCCCCACCGGATAACCGAATAGCGCCACGGCTGACGCGTCGGACTGGACGTGACGGCCCCGCCCGGGTGATGCTGCCAGGGTACCGTGCCGACGGAGGCTCCATGTCCACGCTCCAGCGCCCCGCCCTCGCCCTCGCCCTCCACGCCGCGTCGCTCGGGCTCTGTCCGTCGGCGTTCGCGGCCGAGACCTGGGCTCCGACCCCGGCCGAGACCGAGCTCGTCCGCGCCCTCTCGGCCCGTGATGGCGCCCCGTCTTGCGCCGAGCTGGAGGCCATGGTGCCCGCCCCGGTCGGCTCGCTCCAGTCGATCGTGGAGCACGTCACGATGCCACCGTGGGTGGGCATGCGCGCCGCGGACTGCATCCTCGCTGGCCACGCGGCGGAGAGCCGCACCCTCATCGAGTCCTGGGTGACCCGCCCCGAGCTCAAGGGGCTCGGGATCCTGACTCTCGGCCGCCTGGACGCCATGCCCGCGGACATCGCGACCGCGATCGCCACGAAGGCAATCGAAGCCGGCCCGGACACCGCGGACGCCCGCAAGCGCGTCGCCCGCTCGAGCCGCCCCGAGATCGCCGCGCTCGCGACCACCATCCCCCTCCCGGTCGCGCCGGTGCCTCGTTGATCCGCTCCGCGGCGCTGACAGTCCTCGCCGCAGTCGGGGGGTGCGGGGAGTTCCCCGCCATCGACTCGGGCGACTCCGCGGTTCCGGCCGGCGTCACCCTCGACACCCGCACGCTCGCCGCCACGTCCACGAAGCAGGGCTACCTCAACGTGGACGTCCAGATCGGCGGTGCCGAAACCGCGTTCCTCGTGACCGGCATCGGGCGGGACGCGTCCACGACCGTGGCGCTCGACTCGATCACCAGCCCTGACGGCACCGTGGTCCTCTCCGCCGGCGACTGGCTCGGCGGCACCCAGTTCCTTTCGCAGGCGTTCTACGCGCTCCCCGTTGGGGTCGCCCAATGGCCGATCCGCGAGCAGGACGCCGCCCTCGAAGCCGGCACCTGGAAGGTCAAGTTCTCGACCTACAAGAACTACAGCGTCGGCGCGAGCCTCCCGGTGGACGTCACCACCCTCGTGAAGCGGGACGACGACTTCGCGAAGGCGGACGTCAGCGTGCGCATCGTGTGGGCGGACGACGTCGAGCTCGAGCCCGGCCTGCAGGAAGCCATGGCGGTCGCCGTGGAGCGGTGGCGCACCGTCTGGGCGAACGAGGGGCTGACCCTCGTGGAGACCTACGACACGTCGAACATCGACGCCGACCTCGGCTTCGGCTGGGAGGGCGATCAGTCCATCGAGAACGCGGCGAACCGTGGGAGCGGCCACGATCTGCAGGTCATCGTGGGCGACTACGTGGAAGGCGACCGCGGCCTGTACGGCCTGTCTGCCGGGATCCCGGGCTCCGTCGTGCCGAGCGACCACACGTTCGTGCTGGTCTCCTGGCTGGTCCACGCCGGCAACGACGGCGAGTTCAGCGACGACGAGACGCGCATCCTCGGCGAGACCCTCGCGCACGAAACGGGGCACTTCCTCGGCCTCGCGCACCCGGTGGAAGCCGACTGGCAGCAGTGGGACGCGCTGACGGACACCACGAAGTGCACGTCCACGAACGAGTGCCAGGACGCGCTGGGGAACAACCTGATGTTCCCGTACCCGGTGTGCAGCTCCTGGACGGAATGCGACCCGCAGGGCCAGATGACGCCCATGCAGGGCGCCGTCATGAACCGCTACACCGGGGCGCTGTAGCGCCGTGTGGATAGCGGCGTTCCTGGCGGGCTGTGTCGCGCCCGTCGCGGAGCCGCTGGACACCTCCGTCTCGGTGGCGGACCTGTGGGCCGACCTGGTCGAAACGGGCAGCGTGCTGCTCGGACCGGTGGTGGTGACGTCGCCGCGTACCGCCACGGGATCGAGCTTCTACGTGCAAGATCCCGACGGCGGGCCGGGGCTCCGCGTGGACCTGGGCGGGTTCCTCCTCGCGCTGCCCCCGCCGGTCGGCACGGACGTGCTCCTCGACGGGAGCTGGATCCGCGAGGTCGACGGTGCCCCCGTCCTCGCGCTGCAGGACGAGCTCGACCTGACGGATCTCGGGACGTCCACGGGCGCCGTGGCGCTGCCGTGGGCGGACGATCCCGCGCTTCAGGGCGCGCTGCTCTCGGCGTCGGACGTGGAGATCCGGTCGGCAGCGGACCCGGCGGGGCGCGCGGACACCGACGGCGGCTTCGCGCTGAGCGGGCGGTTCGGCGTGGCGTCTCCCGGCCGCCTCGGGCGCGGTGACCTGGTGGGGATCCAGGTCGAAGCCGGGACCCTGGCGCTCCGCACGGACGCCGACTGGACCGGCACGCGGCCCGGAGACGTCGCGGAGGAGGCCGAGATCTCCCAGGTCCGCGAGATGCCGGAAGGCGCGTTCGTGCGCGTCGAGGGCACCCAGATCGCGCCGTGGAGCGACGACGGCCGGTGGACCGCGATCGGAGACGGCGACGCCGGGCTGTGGATCGACGCCGAGGGCTGGAGCGTCGGTGGATCCTCCCTCCCCAGCGATCAGCTGCTGGTCGAGGGCGAGGTGCGGACGGACGCCGACGGCCCGTACCTCCGCGTGTGGTCGGCGCCGATCGTGACGGGCACCGGCGCGGCGGTTCCGCAGATCGTGCCGGTAGATGGCGCGCTCTACACGCTCACCGTGGTCGATCCGGGCCCCGCGGACGCGTACGGCGACCGCGCGACCGCCGACGGCTGGGTCCTCGACGATCGGCTCGGACCCGTCGATCTCGTGCAGGACGGCGACGTCGTCACCGGCGTGGTACGCGGCGACGACCACCTGGCGGTCGTGCCCTGATCAGGCGCCGCAGGTGACGCCGGCGGCCTCGTCCTCGTCCTCGAGCTGCTGAAGCGCGGAGGTGCACTCTGCGCCGACATCCTCGTCCGCGTTCTCGTAGGTCGTCCGGACCTGCTCGCAGTCGTACTCGGGGTCGTCCGCGCGGCAATCGCACACGTAGTCGACGTAGTCCTGGCAGGGATCCTCGGTGACGCACGCGAGCCCCGCGCCGAGCGCCATCGTCATCCCGCCGATGCCGAGCCACCTGATGAACATCCATCCCCCTGCCGTGGTGCGCGACGCCGGGGCGTCGAACGGTTAGCGGCCCAGCGGGCACGGCGTACGCCGTCACTGGGAGGCCCGTGTCAGAGACACCCGAGACAGCGCTCGAGGTCCGAGGGCTCACCCGAATGTACGGCCCGCGAGCCGCCGTGTCCAACCTGGATCTGACGGTCCGGGCGGGCGACGTCTACGGCTTTCTCGGTCCCAACGGCGCCGGCAAGACCACCGCCATGCGGTGCATCCTCGGTCTTATCCGCCGTACATCCGGCACGGTGAGCATCTTCGGGGACAGCGACGTCGTCCGCGCCCGCCGCCTCGTCGGCGCCATCGTCGAGACCCCGTCCTTCCACGACTGGCTCTCCGGGTACGACAACCTGCGGCTCGCCTGCGCGTACGCCGGCCTGGGAGGCGCGGCCGCGGACCGGGAGATGGGCCGGGTGCTCGAGCGCGTGGGCCTCACCGAGCGCGCGAAGGACCGCGCCGGCCAGTACTCGCTCGGAATGCGCCAGCGGCTCGCGATCGCCCGGGCGCTCCTCGGCCAGCCGCGGCTGCTCATGCTCGACGAGCCGACCAACGGCCTCGATCCCCGCGGAATGAGCGAGATGCGCGAGCTCGTGCGGTCGCTCGCCCTGCACGACAAGATCACGGTGTTCGTCAGCTCGCACCTGCTCGCAGAGGTCCAAGCGATCTGCAACCGGATCGGGATCCTGCAGGACGGCCGCCTGCGGGCGGAGGGCCGGGTGGACGAGCTGCTCGCGGGCCGCGCCGACCCTCAGCGGATCTTCGAGGTCGGGGGGGCAGATCCCGCCGCCATCCGCACCTTCCTCACCTCCCGCGACGACGTGGAGGTCATCGGGCACGGCGAGGGAGGCCGCACCCGCGTCGCGCTCCTGTCGGTCGAGCCCGCCGCGCTCCTGCGCGATCTGGTCGCCAGCGCCGCGATCGACGCGTTCGTCCCCGAGCAGCGCAGCCTGGAAGACGTCTTCCTCGAGGTCACGCGATGAGCATCACGGCCGGACATCTCGCTGCCCTCTGGCGCGCCGAGACGAGCAAGCTCTTCACGCGGGGAAGCGCGCGGGCGGGGCTGCTGATCGCCGGGCTCCTCGCGCTGGCGGCCCTCGTCGTCTTGTGGCGGGTAGAAGCGAGCGGCAT
The DNA here is from genome assembly GCA_945882675.1 of Klebsiella pneumoniae. Classification (GTDB taxonomy): domain Bacteria; phylum Myxococcota_A; class UBA796; order UBA796; genus CANLGQ01. The sequence goes on from CAMCWU010000003.1 coordinate 47,435, forward strand.
GATCCTGAACGGGGCGCCCGTCGGCGAGCTCCTGACGGAGACGAGCAACGCTCCCGGCGCGCTGAGATGGGGTTTGCTCGCGCGTAACTTCTTCGTGCTCCGCGCGTTCCTGATCCTCGTGGGCGCCCAGAGCGTCGCGGGCGAGCTCCAGGCGCGGACGCTGCGGGAGGACCTGCTCCGGCCGGTGCCGCGCTGGTCGGTGGTCGTGGCGAAGTGGGGCGCGCTCGCGACCTGGATCGCGGCGTCGCTCGGGATCGCCTGGGTGATCGGCGCCCTCGGGGGCTCGCTGCTGCTCGGAACGGACGGCCCGTGGGGTGAGGTCGCGCTGGGATACGTGGCATCCTGGGCGTGCGACGTGGGCTTCGCGACGCTGGTGATGGCGATCTCGCTCGCGGTCCGCGGCGTCGCCGGGACGGTGATGGGCGTGTTCCTGTTCCTCGTCCTCGACACCTTCCTCGGCTGGGGGCTGACCATCCTGGCCTGGGCGGCCGGGATCGACGTGATCCGGCAATCCGCGGGCGCCATGGCCGGCCTCCTCGATCTCGTGGTCAAGGCGAACCCTTGGCTCCCGAGCTCCGCTTTCGCGGCCTGGCGTGGGGTCGCCCCGGACGCGCCGTGGGTATGGCAGAGCTTCGTGGCGCTGCTCCTGGTCACGCTCGTGGCGATGGTGGCGACCGAACGCCAGCTCTCGCGGCTCGACGTCCCCTAGCGGGAGCCCGCCCACAGCACCGCCGCGAACCAGAGGATCGAAGCCGGAAGCGACAGGGCGAGGGACTGGAACGCGGCCCGCGGCCGCTCCGCCCGCCACCAGCCCGCGAGCATCAGCCCGACGAGCGGCGTGACCAGCAGGCTGCACCCGAGCAGCGCCATCCGCTGGCGGGTCGTCAGCCCCGGATCGCTCGAAAAGTGCTGGCCGAGGGCTTTTCTCGCCTTGTCGACCTGCCGCGCGGACGGGCGGATGCTCTCCCCCGCCGCCACGCGCGCCGCCACGCGATCGAGCTCGTCTTTCGGCAGGTTCGCCGATGACAGCAGCCAGGCGACGAGGAGCCCCTCCCCGTCGGGCCGGAACCCGCACTTCGGGCAGATCTGGTCGAAGCCCTGCCGCAGGCTGCCGCAGCGCACGCAGACCGCCGTCACCATCCGTCCCCCACGAGCAGCGCCTGCTCGATCGTGGCGTCGTCCGCTTCGATCCGGGTGACGAGCCAGTCCCGCACCGCTCCCGGGACCGGGCGATCCACCACCAGGATGTCCGGGGCGCCGAGCCACATGGCCTCGACCAGCGCGACGACCGCCGCCGCGTCCGGCCCGCGCTGCCGCAGCGGTACCAGATCCGCGCCGAACGCGAGCTCCAACCCCGCGGTCCCGCGCACGAGCTCGAGCGCGCCCCACCCGAACGGCGCGTCCGCGAACGCCGCGGCCAGCGCGCGGAACCGGCCGCGAACGTCGCCCGACGGGGAGAGCGACGCGGCGTGGAGCCGCTCCGCGAGGCCTTCCGCGCCCCACGCCACGCGCCCGATCCGCGACGCCACGACCGCGAGGAACCCCGGCACCCAGGCCGGCCGGTCCGCGCCCGCCGCCGCGAGGTCCGAGTCGCCCACCCGGAGCTGGTGGATCGCCGCGCTCATGGCCGTCCGATCCTTCGAGAACAACCAGCCGACCTTGATCCGCACGAGCGAGCCCTCCGCCAGCGCCATGGCCAGCCGGGGGTCACGCGCCGCATGCTCGCGGAGCGACGCGTACGCCGGAGGATCAAGCTCGATCCCGATCTCCACGCCGATCTTGCCGTCCACGTCCAGCCGCGGGGCGGGCGTGGTCCACGTCACCTGGTCGAGCGGCCCGCCGGCAAGCAGGACGTCGGGCGCAGCCGGCAGGCCGAGCCGCTCCCCTTCCGCCGCGAAGCGCGCCCCGTCCAGCGTCGCCACCAGCACCGAGAGCGCGTCACCCACGCCGATACCGATGGGCGGAGCCGGAAGATCCGCGATCGCGCCCAGATCGTCCGCGCGCCAGCCGTCGGCCCCGCGGAGACCCCGCACCTCGATGTGTCGTAGCAGCATACCGACGTGCTAATCACGTGGCGCTCGCGCGGCCCGCCCGGACCGGATACCGCGAGGACATGTGGTGGATGATCCCGACGGCCCTCGCCGGACAGACTGCGTTCGGCCTCGAGTGGCACCCGCTCGCGCGCGCCGACTTGAGCTGGGTGGACGACGGGCGCACGACCGGCCTGTCGGTCGGCGAGATGGACGGCGTGGTCCGGCCCTCGCTGTCGGCGTTCTTCGGCGGCTGGATCACGGATCGCTTCGGGCTGTTCGGCCACCTCGGCGTCGCGCGGCTGCAGAACACCACGTGGGTCGGGGATGTGTGGGAGCAGCGGCACTGGGGTGTGATCCGGCCCGGGCTGGACGCCCGCTTCGCGCTGGTAAAGCCGCGGACGGACGGTCGGCGGGTCCCTCACCCCTGGGTGCTCGCGGGGACCTACGCGGACATCCCGAGCGTCCGCGAGACCTCGAACGGCTACGACGAAGAGGAGCAGGACGTCGCGGACGACGCCGCCGCGTCGGATCGGGCCCGGCTCGCCGGCTTCGGCGGGCGTCTGGGCTTCGGCGCGGATCTCCAGCTCGTCCCCGGCCTCACGGTGGGGGCGCAGTACACCCTCGGAGTCCACCGGGGCCTGTTCCTCGGCGACGACGCGGAGGTCGTCAGCTCGTGGGTCGCGAGCGAAGCCGCGTTGCTCCTCACCTTCTGGTGGGGCGGCTCAGAGAGTGGACCCGCCCCCGCACCATGAAGCGGCAGCTGGGGTCACTTCACGTTGGCGAGCGCACCCACCCGTGATACCCGGCGCGCCTCTCGGGACGGACCGTTCGCGCTGCGATCGGACCGCCCCACCCCCTGCTCCACCCGGGGCGCAGGCAGGAACCGATGCAGATCATCCCCGAGCTCATCC
>CAMCWU010000004.1 GCA_945882675.1 Klebsiella pneumoniae
GAGCTCGGACCCGCGCTCCGGGCCGCCGAGCCCAACCCCCCGAAGGAGAACGGGATCTCGATCGAGGGCCTCGCCGCGGCCGGTGACGGGCTGTGGATCGGCTTCCGCAGCCCGCTGTCGACGGACGGCCGCGCATGGGTCGTGAAGCTCGCGTCGCCGGCGGACGCGCTCACCGGCTTGATGGCGCTCGAAGCCCCGATCCTCCTGGATCTCGGGGGCCGCGGCGTGCGGTCCATGGACTGGGACGCATCGCGCCAGGTGTGGTGGATCGTCGCGGGCCCACCCGGAAAGTCCGGGGACTTCGCGCTCTATCGCTGGGGCGGCCAGGGAAACGTGCCGACGCCGGTGGACGTGGACGTCGCAGGCCTCGGCGTGGAGGGCCTGGTGGTGGCGCCGGACGGCCGCCTGCTCGCGCTCGCGGACGACGGGACGCGGCCGGTCGGCGGCCAGGAGTGCAAGGCCGCCCCGGAGGATCAGCGGAGCTTCCGCGCGCGATGGCTCACGGTGCCCTAGCTCTGCCGGCGGGGCCCGTACTGGTCGTACCGCGGCCCCATGGGCGGGTCCGCGTTCCGGTTCGTGCTCGCGCGAACATACCCGGAGTCCCACTCGCGCATGATCCGCGCAGTGGCCTGGTCGATCTGCATGAGCTCGACCATGTCGTTCGCGATCTCGATCGGTCCGTTCGCAGGGACGATCGTGCCCTTCGGCAGCACGACGATACCCGAGTCCGACACGAACGGGAAGCGCCGCCGGTCCGCAGCCGGATCCTCACCGATCACGGTCCCGGGCGCTATCCGCACGCCCTTGTCGAACATCACCTTCCGGAGCCGCGCCCCCGCGCCGACGTCGCAGCCCGACATCAGCACCGAGCTCTCCACGGACGAGCCCGCGTGGAAGAAGCAGTCGTACCCCGCGACCACATTCCGCAGCGTCGCGCTCGCGACGATCACGCCCTCCGCGACCAGGCTGTCCTGGATCTCGGAGCGGCGGCCGTGCGCTCCGTCCTGGACGAAGCGTGCCGGCGGATGGTGGCGGGCGGTGGTGCGGATCGGCCAGCGCCGGTTGTAGAGGTCGATCGGCGGAAGCGGAGCGCGGAGGTCCATATTCGCCTGGAACAGGCTCTCGATGGTGCCGACGTCCCGCCAATAGGGCGCGTCCCGCCGGACCTCTCCCGGCACCGTGTTCGTGGAGAAGTCGTACGACTGGACGAGGTCGCCGTCCGCCACCATGCGCGGGATGATGTCCTGCCCGAAGTCGTGCTTCGAGCCCTCCCGACCGGCGTCCTCGATGAGCGCGCGCTCGAGGACCTCGCGCTTGAAGAAGTAGTTCCCCATGGAAACCAGGCACACATCCGGCTCGCCCGGGATGGGCTTCGGGTGGCTCGGCTTCTCCTGGAACCCGACGATGCGGCCGGTATCGTCGACCTCTACCACGCCGAACTGATGCGCTTCATCCCGGGGAACGCGGAAAACCGCGACCGTCAGGTCCGCGCCGATCCGGCGGTGGGCTTCCTCCATCTGGTCGACGGACATCAGGTAGATGTGGTCGCCGCCGAAGACGGCGACGTGCTCGGGGCGCGCGTCCCCGATGAGGTTCATATTCTGCCAGACGGCGTCCGCGGTGCCTTCGTACCAGTGGCTGCCCCGCCGCATCTGCGCCGGAGCGACCTCGATGAACTCGCCGAGCCGCGCCACGTGCCACGTGCGGTTGAGATGCTTGAGCAGGCTCATCGCCATATACTGGGTGAGCACGTAGATGTGCCGGTACCCCGAGTTGACGAAGTTCGACAGGGCAAAGTCGATGATCCGGTAGCGGCCGCCGTAGGGGACGGCTGGCTTCGCGCGGTGCGACGTCAGGGGCGCGAGCCGCTGCCCCTTGCCGCCCGCCATGATCATCACCAGCGTCCGAACGGGCACATCACCCTCCGATGCAGATATCACCCGAGTCGATCGGGTTGACGGTCGGATCCCCGTCGTCGCAGTCGCCCTCCCCCGCCCAGAACACGTCCCCGTCCATGTCCCGGGCCCAGGTCATCGGCACGTCTCCGACGTCCACGCAGCCCCCGCAGGTCGCCGCAGCCCCGGTGACCGTGCTGGCGGCGCCCGTGCCGAGAGTGTCCCCCGGTGCGCTCCAGCCCCAGGCCGTGAGCGCGACGTCCGCGCCCGGGTGCAGGGGCGCGCAGAACGTACCATCTTCGCCGGTGATGACCCGCTGTACGCCCACGTACCCTGCGTCCGCCGCCGTGATCTCGATGCCCGACACGGCCCCGCCCGGTCCGGTCACCCGCCCCGAAACGCAGGCGGTCGCAGGGGGCTGCGCGGCGATCGCGAGCCAGCCGAAAGACCGCGTCGTGGCTTCCACCGCGCCGTCCACCACGGTGAGCCGCCGCGAGAGCTTCCAGTAGCCCTCCGTCCGGTCCCATGCGTACAGCCCGAGGCTCGCGTCCTCCGCGTGCGGCCAAGCGTCGCCCACGACCCAACGGACGGTGGCCTGCAGCTCCTCTCCCAGCGCCAGGCTGGAGGTTACGCCATCCGCGTCCTCCTGCACGGGGAGCCCGAGCTCGAACGCGGCGAAGATGTCGAGCGGCTCCTCGAACTGGTCGTCGCGGAGCCAGGTGCGGATCCCCGGCACCACGGGATCGGCGTCTCCCCCGCGATACCAGCCAAAGTCCGCGTTCCCGGCCGCCGGCGTGCCGTCCTCGAGGAGGAGCGAGCCCGCGGGGATCGTGACCGTGATCTCGGCGTCTCCGATGACGATCTCCGCGCCCACGTCGTGCTGGGACGGCTCCAGCGGCGCGAGCGTGATCTTCGCGCTGCCGAACGCGCCGATGGTCTGCTCCGTCACCGCGGTGCCGCCCGTATACCCCGGCGCCGAGGCGCGCACCGTGAGCCGACCGGCCAGGAGCTCGGGGTACCGCGCCATCCCGGCGAGATCGGGCACCGTGTTCTGGAACCCGATCTCGGTCTCGACGCCGGAGATCGGCTGGCCATCCGCGTCGCGGACGACGAAGCCGAGGGTGGCTTCCGTCGCCTGGTCGAGGCTCTTGTCGTCGGTATCGGGCCCGCAGGCGGCGGCGAGCGCGGCGAGCGGGACCAGCGAGCGGAGGAGTAGGTGTTTCACCCCCCGAGCTTAATACGGCGTCACCGCGCCGGCGCGAAGGTCGACGAGACGAGGCCGATGATCTCGGTCGAACGGCTGGTCACGGAGGTCACGCGGGCGGGCAGGCCCGTGAGGATCGCCATGTCGGCGTTGAGCGCGGAGAGGGCCTTCGGCATGGCGAACAGGCTGCCGAGGAGATCGCCCTGGAACTCGTTCGAGAGCTTCTTCGGCAGGCTCTTCGACTCGTTGACGAGCGCCTGGACCTGGGCCGGCAGGGCGGCCAGGTCGTCGATCGAGCTCGTCAGGTTGGTCAGCAGGCCATTCAGGCCGTCCACCGCCTGCTGGACGTTGGCGGGGACCGCGTCCGTCACGCTGAGCTGCGGGACCTTGCCCTTCGTCACGACCGAGAGCTTGTTGCCGGCGACCTGCTGGAGGCTCGCGATGGCGTCCTCGATCGGCGTACCCTTCTCGAGCGCGAGGGCCGTGTTCAGGTTGACCTTCCCCGCGCGGAGCGACGTCTCGACGCCCGCGAGCGTCGAGTCGATGGCCCCGACCTGGGTGAAGACGGCGTCGATGGACGCGATGCCCGTCTTCTCGATCTTGGCCTTGCCCTTCTTGCCCTTCTTGTTGCCCTTTCCGCCCTTCTTGTTGCTGCCCTTGTCGTCTTCGGAAGCCTTGGCCTTGCCCTGGGTCCCCTTCTGCTCCGACTTCGGGGGGGCGGCGAACGCCCCGTCTTCGAAGGCGGGCATGACCAGCAGCAGAGACACCGAGACCGCGACCGACCGAAGCAACGACGACATGGCGACTCCCCTGGTGATCCCCGTCCGGGACGATGCCTGGAGGACGAACGTACCCGCCCGATATTCGATCGCCCGCCAGTGTGCAGGCGAAGATCGTGCGATCGCGATCCGGAGGTCCCCGCGATGGGGTAGGATGTGGACCATGAACAAGCGCCACGTCGTCGTCATGGGTCTCGGGATGGGTCTCGCTGGCTGTGGGAACAAGTCGGCGCCGGACGCCCCGATCGGCCCCGGCAACCCGCCCGCTCCCGAGCCCTCCGAGCAGGCCGCCGTCATCCCGGAGGTCGAAGAGCCGCACGGCAACCCGCCGCCACCCCCGTCCAGCGGCTTCCCGGAGTGGGACGCCGTCGCGTCGGGCCACCCGCCGGGCGCCACCAACCCGCCCATGGCGGTGCTGGTCATGACGCCGGAGCGCGCCTGCTACAAGACGTGGGCGTCCCCCATGTCGCCCAGGGGGATGCTGCGCGGAGACCGCGTGGAGGACCCGCTGGTCACCACGGACGGCACGCGGGTCGAGTGCCCCGAGCCCCGGGCCGCCCAGGTCTTCGACGCGTGGAAGGCCGCGGGTTCGCCGAAGACCCCGGAGTCGAAGGCGACCCCCTGAGCACCCCCACTCACCACCTCACGGTGGGGGTCCTCGAGTGGCGGCGCCGCGTCTCGGCGGAGTACCGCTCGGCCGCCCTCACGGCGCAGCTCCTGCACCGGTGCATCCAGCTCGGGATCGACGACGCCCTGCTCGCGACCGCCCAGCGTATCGTCGCGGACGAGCTCGAGCCCGCGCGGATCTCCCACGACGTCGCGGTCGCTCTCGGCGGGCCGGACGAGCCCGTCCCGCTCGATCCGGGCGAGCTGCAGGCGCCGGACCGGCCGGAGGGGCCGTTCGCCGACCTGGTGGAGCGCGCGGTCCAGGGGTTCTGCCTGGGCGAGACGTTCGCCGTGCCGCTGTTCCACGCCATGCGCCAGGGGGCGGAGGGGCCGGCACGCGCCGCGCTCGATCGGATCCTCCGCGACGAGGCCGTGCACCGCCAGTTCGGGTGGGATCTCCTCGACGCGCTGCTCGAAGTCGACGGAGACGGCGTCCGCGCGTACGTGACGCGCCGCCTGCCGGGCTGGCTCGCGGGGTTCGAGCGAGCATACCACCCGGATCACCCGGGAGAGGACCTGGGCCCGGCCGAGCGGGCTGCCGGGCTCATCCCGCTGTCGGCCTACCGCGCGGCCTACGTGGAAGCCGTCGAGACCGACATCCGCCCGCGGCTCGCCCGCCGCCAGATCACATGGTGAGGACGACCTCTGGTATCTGCCGGAGGATCGCGTAGACGTCGAGCACGTCCTCGGCCGAGCGGACGTCCACCCGGTAGCGCACGGAGACCCACTTCCCGCCGCTGCTGCGCCGCTCGTCGACTTCTCCCGTGCCCACGGCGGCAGCGATCGCGGTGACGATCGTGCCCACGGCTGCGGGCCGGACGACGACGCGGAACTCGAAGGTCCCGGGGAACTCGTGGCCGCTCTCCAGCAGGGCACGGGCGGTGGCGCGCGGATCGATGTCGGTCATCCACGCCAGATAACACACCGGGGCTGGCCTTTGGCCGCGCCGGGAGGCAAGATCGGAGCACCACCAGGGACGACGCGCGAATGACCGAGTCCATCACAGGCAGAACCATCGGCGGGAAGTACCTCGTCACGAGCCACCTGCGCTCGACACGCATGGGCGACTTCTGGCTCGCGCGCCGGAGCGACGACCAGGAGCTGGTGGCGCTGAAGCTGCTCGATCCTACGCTGTTCAACGAGCTCGAGGCGATCAGCCGCTTCGAGCGGGAGGCCCGCGTGGTCGGGCAGCTCCGGCACCCGTGCCTGCTGAGCCTCATCGATCACGGGCGTACGGACGATGGGATCCCGTACATCGTCACCGAGCACATCCCGGGCGAGCTCCTGTCGGACGTCATCGAGGAGTCGGACCACCTCGCGCCCGAGCGGGCGGCGCGGATTGCGGCGCGCGTCGCCCTCGCGCTGAACCACGCCCATGACCAGGGGATCATCCACCGGGATCTGCAGCCGGCGAACATCCTCGTCACCCCGGAAGGAGACGACGCCGACGGGGTGCGCGTCCTCGAGTTCGGCCTCGCGCGCATCGCGCAGAGCGACACCGGCGGGGACGAAGCGAGCCTCACGGCCGTGGGTGTGCGCATCGGCTCGCCGGCCTACATGGCGCCCGAGTACATCGAGGAGTACTCGCTCGACTTCCGCGCCGACCTGTACTCGCTCGGGATCGTGCTTTACGAGATGCTGGTCGGTACGCCGCCTTTCACGGGTCGACCGTACAAGATCCTGAATATGCACATCAACGAGCCGGTCCCGAAGCCCTCCGCGGGCGCGGCCGGGATCCCGCCGGCGCTCGACGCGCTCGTGCTGCAGCTCTGCGAGAAGGACAAGGGCAAGCGCCCGAAGTCGGGGAAGGCTGTCGCGGACGCGCTGGAGGCGATCTTCGCCACGTCGTTCGTTCCGCAGCCGGCCCACCGCAAGGGCGCGACGCCGACCCCACAGCGTGCCGCCACGTCGGCGCCCATGGCGACCGCGCCCGACCGCGACCCCGTGCTCCAGCGGTTCACGTCCGCCCAGGTCCGATCCGTGCAGCGCCGGACCGCGGTTGCGCTCCCGAACCGCGCGGACTGCCTCGTGGTGGAGGACGTGGGGAAATGGTCGGTTTTCGGGGACAATGGCGTGAAGCCGGGCTGGCTGCTGGAGCTGCCGGACGAGCCGCGCACCGGCCTGCGCCCCACTGAGTTCTGGCGCGAGTACGTAGCGTCTCGTCGGTATCGACTCACGGCGCCCGACGGGTCGGAGCAGGTCGAGATCGTGGCGAGCAGCATCGAGCCGGGCGCAGCGGTGCACAGGACGGTCGAGCACGTGAGAAAGTTCTTCGATCCTCTCGAGCCGGACGCCGGCGCGCTGTTCGAGCTCTGGCAGCAGGGAGCGTGGGAGGACCTCGAGCGGCTCTCGCGCCGCGTGATCAGCGGGAGCCGGGGCCCGCTGAACTCGGGGATCTTCTCGCGCTTGTTCGGCGGTGGAGAAAGTCGGAAGCTCGAGAACCACCCGGCGCTGATGTTCCTCGGCGCCGCGCTCTTCGAGACCGGCAAGGAGAAGGAGGGCGCGGATCTCGTGCAGGAGTACCTCACGAGCTACGGCACGCAGTGGCCGGCGCGATACCAAGCGGTGGCCCTTCTTTACGACGGCATGAAGGCGCGTCGGATGAACCGCGACAAGATCGCGCTCGAGCGCTGGCAGTCCGGCCTCGAGATCGAGCCGCTCGAGCGCCTGGTCGCCGGGATCGAGCAGCTCACGGGCGAGCGGCGAAACCCGACGCCGTGGCTCGCGCAGAAGTTCCCCGACTACAACATCGAGGTTTACGGCGGCAGGGAGGAGGTCCGGCTGACGGACACGCTCGATAGCCTGGATGGAAGCCAGCTCCTCGCGGTCGTGATGCTCGGGGGGTTCCGTGGGAACGCCGAGTACAACGAGCTGATGAGCCGCTGGCTCGCGTACGTCACTTGGTTCGCCGACTTCCTGCCGGAGGTGCATGTCATCACCACGCGGCCCGAGCGCGAGACGGATAGGCCCGAGTTTTATGCGGCGGAGGACGCCGCGAAGCGCGCGGGCGTGAAGATCCACGTGCTGAACGACAGCAACGCCTGGGTGCAGCGCAAGGTCAAAATCTCCCGGGTGCCGACCGTGTTCCTCGTCAACAAGTGGGGGTACGTCGCCCACGAGGGACTGGTGCAGCCGCCGGCCATGTGGGACGCCCTCCGGCGCAACGCCGTCATGCGCCTGCGCGCGCTGAGCCAGCAGACATGATCAAGACGCCCGCCGGCATCCGCTGGAGCTGCCACGGCTGCGGGACGTGCTGCACCGGCCACGACCTGGGGCCGGTGGAGCCCGCGGTGATCCCGCGGCTGATCGACGCCGGCATCGCCGAGAAGTGGGCGCCCGCGGCCGACGGTTGGTTCGAAGAGCGGACGGACGGGATCTTCCTGCGGCAGGTCGGCGGCGCGTGCGTATTCCTGCGTCCGGACAAGCTGTGCGCGGTCCACGCCCTCGTCGGCGCGGACGCGAAGCCCGGGTTCTGCCGTGAGTTTCCCTACCACTTCGTGGACGACCCGCGCGGGACGGTCGCGGTGATCCGCGCCACGTGCGCAGGGTTCTACCGGTCGTTCCGGGACGGGGCGGAGCTCGATCCGGCCACCGTGGAGGCCGCTGCGGCGCTCCCGCGCGTCGCTCCGCGTACCCGGTTCGCGCCCGCCACCGTGCAGGCGCTGCCGGGCCTGGACGTGCCGCTCGACACCTGGCTCGACTGGGAAGCCGCCGCGATCGCGGACCTCGAGGCGGTCGGGGCGGCCCCGCCCGCGACGCAGATCGGCTACGTCCGGGACGGCATAGCGCGGCGCGCCGGCATCACGCTCGCGCCCCCGCGGCCCGAGCAATACGACGCCGCGGTCCGGGCGCTCAGCTTCATGTTGGTCCGGGTGCTGGAGGCCGCGCTCGCGGCACCGGGCGGCCAGGCGCACCAGGTCGAGTTCGCGCAGGACTGCCGCGCCCTGCTCATCGGCGCGCACGAAGCCCGGATCCCAGGGCCGCTGGACGACGAAGCGCTTGCGTGGGTGGATCTCCTGCTTCGCAGCCAGCTCCTGGCGCGTCCGTGGGCGGCCTGGGGAGGGCTCGCGGAGGGGCTCGGGGTGTGGCTGCTGGGGATCGAGGTCGCGCAGCGCGCGATCGGCCGCCCGGTGTCGCCAGCGGACCTCGCGGCGCCGCTGGAGGCGTGGGAGCGGCTCGTCGCCATCGGGGTCGTGGGGCAGTGGCTGCGCAAGGCGAAGGTCGCATTGATCGACCTCGTCATGCACGCGCCAGCGGGGCAGGCCTAGTTGTCGGGGCATTCCTCGAGGGATACCCCGAGCCAGTCGGCGGCATACGCTGTCGCCCGGCCGGTCCGCACCGGCCGGTCCGCCACCCACATCGCCGGCACCCCGGCGCGCACGGCGAGCGCGAGATAGCCGTGCGGGCCGACGGGAAGGAGGACGGCGTCGATCCGGGTTCTGGCGAGTGTGGACAAGACCTGCTCCCTCAGCTCACCGGGGCGGATATGGGGCCCACGGAGTTGACTCGTGACTTTGTCCAACGGGTCCTGGCAGTCGATCGCTGAGCTCGCCGTGCTGGAGGACGGACGATCGGCCATCGAGGCCGCTTCCCAGGCTCTCGTCCACGCGCTCGGGGCGTCGCGTGTCTACGTTGAAATGGGGCGCGCCGGTGCCGCGCCGGTGGCGTTCGCGGTCTCCGGGCTCGACGGCGCTGCGGCGACCACGATCCGTCAGTAGCTCTCGCGCGGGATCATCGCGACCTCGCTCGCCGCCGGAAAGCCGGTGCTCACCACGAGCGCGCGCATCGACGACCGCTTCCGGGAGCGGGCATCCGTCCAGCGCAACAGCATCGAGGCCGTGCTCTGCCTGCCCATCCCGGACCCGCCAGGCGGCGTCGTCTGGATCGAGCGCGCGGCGTCGAAAGGCCCGTACCTGCCGGAGGAGGTCGCCTTCGCGCGGGCGGCGGCCGCGATCGCCGGCGCCACGCACCTGCGCCTCCGGAGCGCGCCGAGCGCCGCCCCCCCTGGCCGCGGGCTGTCGCACGACGGGTTCGTCGCGGAGAGCCCCGCGATCCGCGCGGCGCTCGAGCAGGTGGCGATGGTCGCGCCGCTCGACGTGGACGTGCTGCTCACCGGCCCGTCCGGCGCCGGCAAGACCGAGATCGCGCGGCTCCTGGCCGGCAACAGCAGCCGGCGAACCGGCCCGTTCGTCGCCGTGAACTGCGCCGCGATCCCCGAGAACCTGTTCGAGTCCGAGCTCTTCGGCGCCCGCGCCGGCGCCCACTCGACCGCCACGCGCGCGATCGCCGGGAAGGTGGAGGCCGCTCGCGGCGGGACCCTGTTCCTCGACGAGATCGGAGAGGTGCCGCTCGGCGCACAGGCCAAGCTCCTCCAGGTGCTCCAGGAGCGCGTGTACTGGCCGCTCGGCGCGTCGGAGGCGGAGCGGGCAGACGTCCGCGTGATCGCCGCCACTAACGCGGATCTTCCCGCGCTCGTGAAGGAGCGCCGCTTCCGCGAGGATCTGTACTGGCGCCTCGCGGTCTTCCCCATCCAGGTGCCTGGGCTCGATCGGCGGCGCGAGGACATCGTCCCGCTAGCGGAAGCGTTCGCGACCAGCGCCAGCGGCCGCCTCAAGCTCGAGCGGGTCCCGCTGTCGGCGACTACGGCCGCCTGGCTCGAAGCGCGCGACTGGACCGGGCACCTCCGTCAGCTCCGCAACGGCGTGGAGGCCGCGGTGATCCGCGCGAACCACGAGGGCGCCACGACGATCGCCCCGAAGCACTTCGGCGCCGCGCCGGCGGACGCCCCGCCCCGCGTATTCTACGACCTGACGCGGGACTTCCAGCGCTCCCTGCTGCAGCGCGCGATGAGCCAGGCCGGCTCCCGCGCGGAGGACGCCGCAGCTGCCCTCGGCCTCGCGCGGTCGACGTTCTACAAGCTGTGGCGCGAGGTCGGCCTCTCCGACGGGACCCGGAACACGGAGGGGCCCAGGAACGGCGACCCATGAGCGACTTCCGCCGCTTCCTCCTCGGGAAGGAGCTCGGACGCGGCGGTATGGGCGTGGTGTGGGCCGCCTGGGACCCGCAGCTCGAGCGCGAAGTCGCGGTCAAGGTCGTACACCAGGACGGCCTGCGGGCGGACCAGCTCGCCCGCCTGGTCGACGAGGCGCGGCTGACCGCCGGTCTCGAGCACCCGGGCCTCGCGCCCGTGCACGAGCTCGGCCAGACGGAAGAGGGGCACTGGTACTTCGCGATGAAGCGGATCGACGGGAAGTCCGTCCGCATGCTCCTCGGCGATGCGCTGGCCGACCCGTCTGCGTGGCCCCTCCCCCGCCGGCTCCGGGTGTTCGTGCAGGTCTGCCATACGCTAGCGTATGCACACGAGCAGGGCGTGATCCACTGCGATCTGAAGCCCGAGAACATCATGGTCGGGCGGTTCGGAGAGGCGCTGCTCGTCGACTGGGGCCTGGCGCGGCGCGTCTCGATCCCGGGCGGCGGCGCGGAGGGCACGCCCGGCTACATGGCGCCCGAGCAGGTCCGCGGGGAGCCCGTCGGGCCTGGGACGGACATCTGGGGCCTGGGCTCGCTGCTGCACGAGCTCGTCACGCTCGCGCCCGCCTGGCCGGGGACGTCGGAGTACAGCCAGCTCTTCGGCCCGATGCTGGGCCCGCCGAAGCGCGTGCCGGGCGTCGCGCCGCCGTCGGCCGACCCGCTCCTCGAGCTCGCGGCGCGCGCGATGGACCCGGCCCCTGCCGCGCGGTTCGGGAGCCCCGCGCCGCTAATCGACGCCGTGGAGGCGTTCCTCGACGGGGAGCTGCGCCGCACGGAAGCCGACCGGCACCTCGCGGCCGTGAAGCCCGCGCGGGAGGGGATCGCAGCGTTGGACGCGGAGCACCTGCGCCTCACGCGGCGCGCCGCCGAGCTCGCCGAGCGCGTGCCGGCCTGGGCTCCGCTCGCCGAGAAGGCGGAGGTCCACGCGGTCCGCGACCGGCTCGAGCGCGTGGCCGTCGAGCGCGCCGAGACGTTCGCGACCGCCGTGTCCGCGGCGGAGCAGGCGCTGTCTCGCGATCCGGACCACGCGGCGGCGCGTAAGGCGCTCTCCGAGCTGTGGTGGACCCGCCTGGAGGAGGCCGAGGCACGCGGCGAAGCCGGCGAGATCGCGTTCGTGAAGAGCCGCGTGCTGCAGACGGACGATGGGACCTACGCGCGCCTGCTCCACGGGCCGGGGGGGCTGGCCCTGGAAGTGGACCCGCCGGGCACGGTGCTGCGCCTGCTGCGCGTCGCGCGGGAGGGCCTGATCTGGACGGAGCACCCGCACGTCCCATCCGGCGTGGTGCCCGCCCTCGGGACGCTGGACCCGCCTGCCGGGGGCGGCCAGCTCGACGCCGGGAGCTGGATCGTGGAGGCCCGGTGGGACGCCACGACCGTGCGGTACCCGATCGAGATGCGGAAGGGCCGGAGCTGGCGGGGACGGCTCGTGATGCCCGAGCCCATGTTCGGCGAGTGGGTGTTCGTCCGGGGCGGGCCCTTCCGCTCGGGGGGAGATCCCGGCCTCGGCGGCCAGCTCCCGACGGGTGAGCACCACGTCCCGTCGTTCTGGATCGGGCGGTTCCCCGTCACGATCCGTGAGTACCTGGCGTTCCTCGACGACCTGCCGCCCGAGGAGGCGGACCGCCGCGCGCCGCGCCGGACCCCGGGGCTCGACGGCCGGATCCTCCCGTGGGTCTCGCGCGTCGGCGACCGCTGGACCGCCCCAGAAGAGGACGCCGACGGCGAGCGCTGGAGCCCGGACTGGCCCGTCTTCAGCGTGAGCTGGCACGACGCGACGGCGTTCGCCGCGTGGACGACCGCGCGGACCCGGCTCCCGCATCGCCTGCCGTCCGAGCTCGAGTGGGAAAAGGCCGGCCGGGGGGCGGACGGGCGGTTCTTCCCGTGGGGAGACCGCTTCGATCCCGCGCTCTGCAAGATGGACAAGAGTCGTCCCGGCCGCCCGCACCTCGAGCCGGTCGGCGCGTTCCCGACCGACATCTCCCCGTATGGCGTCCGCGACCTCGCGGGCTCGATCCGGGAGTGGTGCGGCGATCCGATGTACGACTCCGACGACGGCCGTCGGCCCGTCCGCGGCGGGTGCTGGAGCGGATCCGAGCGGCTGTGCCGGCTCGCGAACCGCTTCGGGTTCGCCCCGGGAGATGTCCATACCTACCTAGGTTTTCGGCTGGCCAGACCCGTCACGTGAAGCGAAAAAGTTCACAACCTGTGAACACTAAGAATGGGGACGTGGTGGTGCCTCGCGATCATCCGCACGACACTGACCGCGGGGGAACCGGTCATGACCGCACTTCTCGAGCAGGCCTTCACCTTCGCCCAGACGGCGGCGCACGACCGCATCGACGACGAGCTCGAGCTCGGTCGCCTGCTGGTGGCAGCGCGTGAGGAGAACCCCGACCTCGATGTCGCAGGTTTCTCACGCCTCGTCGGCCTCAGCCCGTCGCGCGTATACCGTGCCACTCGGGTGCTGGAACTGTGCACCCGCGTGGGCTGCGACTGGCCGGGGCTCACGCCGAGCCACCTCCGCGCCGTGTTCCCGGTGCCGCCCGAGCTGCAGCGCGAGCTCCTGGAGCGGGCCGAGGCCGAGGCCTGGCCGGTCCGGAAGCTCGTGCAGGAGGCCGAGCGCACGCCGCAGCTGCTGCGTACGCGCGGTCGCCCCCGCGTGAGCCCCGCCCTCAAGACGATCCGGGAGCTCCATCGCCTGGCGACGGAGTCCGGAGCGTTCGAGGGGGCGGACGCCCTCACGCGCATGTCGAGCCGGGAGATGAGAAAGATCCTCGCGGACGTCGACCGGCTGGCAGCGGAGCTCGCCGCCCTCCAGTCCCTCCTGCGCCGGCCGGGGAGCCGCGGCCCCCGCCCGTCCGAGCCCGCGCGCATGCGCGCCGTGGGCTCGCAGCAGGCCTGACGCCTAGTAGATGGTGAGCTCGAGCCCCGGGGCGCCGCCCGAGAAGGTGCCCTGGGTGCTGGTGAAGGGCGTGAGGGCCTGGTAAACCGCCTCGCCGCCATCGAGCGTGAAGGACGTGTGCGGCTCGCTGTACGAGACCGTCCAGGAGCCGTTCGTCACGCTGAGCGCGGTGCCGTACCGGACCGACACGCCGCAGTAGTCGCCGGGGGCGATCGTCTTCGTCCAGCCAGCCGCGAAGTCCACGTTGGCGTTCACGGCGTACTCCTCGTACCCGCCCGCGCACTTGTGGACGCGCACGCTGTTCACGTACGCGCTGGCCGACGTGATGTCGTTCAGCCCGCGGGTGGCGACGATGCCGAGCTCGGGATTGCCCATGTACTGGATGGCGTCCGCGGACACGGAGAAGGAAACGACTGCAAGCAGGGCGGCGACGCGCAAGGACATGAAAGACCTCGATGTACGGCTGTTGCCACGCATGCTTGCAATGCGCGTGCCAGCGTCTTACACCGAGATTACAACCCTCCCTCCGTCGTCGACGTCCAGGTCTGTGGAACCCTGCCCTGCGGCCGTCTACGATCGCGGACCGGCGTCGCCTTCCTCTACAGGTCGGCTCAGCGGGATGACGAACAGGCCGAGCGCGACGACCTGGTCGGCATCCTGCAGCTCCCGGAAGGGATTGATCGCATCGATCTCCATCTGGTGGAGGGCCCGCTTCAGGGCCGGCAGGTCGGACGAGCGGATGCTGAAAGACGCGGCGACGAAGTGACGGGCAGACGCGGGGTCCGTCTGGAGCGACTGGCCGGCGCGGTCCAGCAGCTCGAGGTGGATCTGCCGGACCTGCCGGGCGAGGTCGGGCTGACTGACCTCCGAGCCCGTGGCCCGCATCGGCTGCACTTGCTTCCAGCTCCCGTCCTTCTGTTGCTTGAGAAGGCCGGACGACATCAGGTTGTCGAGCTCCGTCCGGATCCGCTCCAGGTCTACGCCCGGCATCCGAGCGGCGATCCACTCCAGGTCCGGTCGGAAGCCCGCCAGGGTCGTCAGCTCCGATATCGTCAGTCGCGTCAGGTCCGTATGGATCTTACGGACGTCGTTGCCGGTCTTCTTACGGTCGCGCTCGTACTGGCGCGTAGCGTCGATCTGCATCCGCGCCGCGCGGCGCAGCTCATCCGTCGGGCTGTTCTCCATGCGCACGAGCGCCTCGAAGTACGAGGCCTCTTCCGGCTCGAGGAACATGGCTGCCGACCACTTCCGGGCGTCCTCCAGGGGGATCCGCCGCTCGCCACCGACCACCATGGAGACGTGGGCGCCCGACTGCTTCAGGCGCCCCGCGATCGCGCGCTGCGTGCAGCTCTTGCGTTCCTTGGAGCGATCCCGGATGAACGCGCGGTACTCGCTGTACTCGTAGATCGAGGAGGGCATCCGGGCGGTGCTCCGGGGAACGCGCCAGCGTCGCGGACCCAACTCCATTCTAACCCGTGGCGGACCCTTCCACAACTCCGCTCAGCTGGCTTCCGACGGGAGGATCGCCCGGGAGATCGCGCCCAGGAGCTCGTCACGCGCACACGGCTTGCGGATAATGCCGCCGCTCGGGAGGTGCGCGCCGAACAGCGACGAGCTGGTCGACAGCGAGCTCGTGTAGATCACCGGAATGCCGGGCCGACTGGCCTGAACGTCCTCGAACGCGCCCTCCGACGCGAGGATGACGTCCACGAGGGCGACGTCCACGAAGCCCCGATGGCCCTCGACCGCGCGCACGGCCTCCGCCGCATCCGCCGCGACAAGGACCTGGACGCCCTCCTCCTCGAGCTGCTGCCGGAGCCAGCGCTGGCTGCGCAGGTCGTGGTCGAGGACCAGCGCCGTCCGCTTCCGGGGGATCCCCGCTGGAATGGACAGCGAGGGGCGGGTGAGCCGCGGGATCAGCGGCACGCTCGACCGGGGCGGCACCACGAGCGGCGGGTGCTTCGGGTCCGGCGGCAGGCGGCCCAGGAGACGGCGGAGATCCTCGCAGAACGCCTTGGCGGTGCGCGTGCGCTCCGCCGGGTCGTACGCGAGCGCCCGGATCAGCACATCCTGCAGCGGCCCCGGGATCCCGTCGAGCAGCTCCGGCCGGAAGCTCATCGCGAAGAGGTCGAGCTGGATCCGGTCGGTCAGCAAGCTGTACAGCGTCGCCGCGAGGCCGTAGACATCTGACGTGGGCGTGGCGCCGCGCCCGTCCTCGCGCTGCTCGGGCGCCATGTAGCCGAGCGTGCCGATCGACTCGCCCGTGTGCGAGTGCTGCGCATCCCCGACCTCGAACCGGGCGATCCCAAAGTCCGCGACCTTGAGGCGGCCGTCGATCGTCATGAGCAGGTTCGCGGGCTTGAGGTCGCGGTGGACGATGCCGTACTCGTGGGCTTCACGTACGCCGTCCGCGGCCGCGGCTACCATTCCGACCGCGAGCCGGGGCGGCAGCGGTCCATGCCGCTCGACCCAGCCGCCGAGCGAACCGCCTTCGCACAGCTCCATGACCAGGTACGAGAAGCCGGCTTCCTCCCCGCTGTCGTAGACGGCGACCACGTGCGGGTGGTCGAGCGCCCGCAGCGCGCGGGCCTCGCCCTCGAACCGGGCGCGATGCGTCGGATCCGCGAGCACACGCGGGTCCGGGATCTTGACCGCTAGCGACTCCCCCGTGCGCTCGTCGTGGACCTTGTACACGGACGCCATGGCGCCCCGCCCGATGGCTTCCAGCAGCCGATAGCGCCCCCCCAACCTCTCCGGAGGGCGAGGCGGCGGAGAATCCGAGGCGGGGAACAGGCTCGACATGGCCGCATCCTATCCGGTCGCCCGAGTCCATGTCAGGGGGGATATAGGGGTCGCCCGCGGAGGCAGCATGACCGACTTCGACCCCGACGGCCCGGCGCGGCCCGGGAGCCTGTTCGGGCTCCCCAGCACTCCCGACGACGCGCGCGTCGTCGTCATCCCCGTCCCGTTCGAGGCGACGGCGTCCTTCGGGCGCGGGACCTCCGGCGCGCCCGCCGCAGTGCTCGAAGCCTCGTCACAGGTGGACCTCACCGACCTCGAGACCGGCGAGCCGTGGCGCGAAGGCATCGCCATGCTGCCCATCGATCCCACGATCGCGGCCTGGGACGCCGAAGCGAGCGGCCTCGCGCTCCAGATCATCGACGCCGGCGGGCCCACGCCCGAGCTCGCGGCGGCCAGCGCGCGCGTCAACGCGATCGGCGCGTCGCTGAACGCCTGGGTGTACGCCCAGACGAAGCGCGTGCTCGACGCCGGAAAGATCCCCGGGGTCCTCGGTGGGGACCACTCGGTGCCGTTCGGCGCGATCCAGGCCGCGGCCGAGCGCTTTCCCGGCATGGGCATCCTCCACGTAGACGCCCACGCGGACCTGCGCGTCGCATACGAGGGCTTCGAGTGGAGCCACGCCTCGATCTTCTACAATGTGCGGACGAAGATCCCAGGCGTCGGCAACATCGTCCAGGTCGGGATCCGCGACGTGGGGGCGGCGGAGCTCGAGTTCTCGCGGAACCGCGAGGATATGTTCATGTACACGGATCCCGAGCTCGCCTGGGAGATGGCGGGCGACGAGCCGTGGCTCCGGATCTGCGCGCGCATTGTCCGGCCGCTCCCGCGGGACGTGTGGGTGAGCTTCGACATCGACGGCCTCGAACCCTCGCTCTGCCCGGAGACGGGCACGCCGGTGCCGGGCGGATTGCGCTGGCGGGAGGCGCTCCTGCTCCTGCGGGTGCTCGCCGAGAACAACCACCGGATCGTGGGGTTCGACCTGGACGAGGTGGGGACGGGCGCATGGGACGCGAACGTGGGCGCGCGGCTGCTCTACAAGCTCGCGGGCTGGTCGATCGCGTCGCGGGAGAACACAGGTCCGAAGTACTGAGTCGTCAGACCCCCCGCTCGTCCGGGTCCCACACGACCTTGTGGAGCTGGAGCTGGAAGCGCACGTTCAGGCGATCTTCCAGGATCCAGGCGATCAGGTCCTTGCTGTCGATCTTCCCCCACACGGGGGAGAACAGCACCGTGTTCCGCGCCGTCAGGTCGCGCGAACGCACGATGTCGCGCGCCCACTCGTAGTCACCGCGGCTCGCGATCACGACCTTGATCTCGTGGTGCGGCAGGAGGATATCGAGGTTCGGCCAGTGGTTCTTCGCGACCTCGCCCGAGTCGGGGGGCTTGAGGTCCAAGATCACGTGCACCGGCGCCGGGACGGGGTCGATGGGGAGCGAGCCGCTGGTCTCGAGCAGGACTTCGTGGCCGAGGTCGAGCAGGCGCTGCATGAGCGTGTTGACATTCGGCTGGAGCAGAGGTTCGCCGCCCGTGACCTCGATCGTGTGGATGCCGAGCGCGTGCGCTTCCGTCGCGACGTCTTCCAGGTCGCGCCACTGCCCCCCGGTGAACGTGAACGCGGAGTCGCACCATGTGCAGCGCAGGTTGCAGCCCGTCAATCGGACGAACACGCACGGCTTGCCGACGTGGGTGGACTCGCCCTGCACCGAGACGTACAGCTCGGTCATGCGGAGCCGGCGCTCTTTCGGGATCTGCGGTGACATCAGTCCCAGGTAACGCGGCGGGTTAGCGGATGGGATGCGCATCGCCGTCCTCGCGCTCCTCGCCGCATGCCAGCCCGACGGGCCGGGTGTCGGCGTCACGTGCCAGGAGCTCCCGGTGGACGCCGGTGATCTCGTCGTGCGCGAGCTCGCGTGCGGCGCGGAGATCCCGCTGTCGGGCGACGGGCGGTCAGGCGCGGATGTGCTCCTCGCGAACAGCCGGTTTCACGCGGTGATCCGCTCCCCCGAGCAGGCGATGACGCTGCTGCGCGCGGGCGGTGGAACGCTCCTCGACGCGTCCCCGTGGGAAGCGGACGATCCGCTGATCGAGATCGTACCGATCGTGGGCGGCGGCTGGCTCGACGTCGACACCTTCGACGTCACCGACGACGGGATCCGCGTCGGCGGCACCGTGGTGGACCTCCCGGACCGTCCCGCCGAGGATGCCGGTGAGAGGCGGGAGATCACCTGGCGGATCGCACCCGACGATCCCTGGCTGTACGTGGACGGCGCGGACGGGCTGTGGGTGCACCCCCGACCGTCCGCCGGGGTGTACGACGGCGCCACGCTGCAGACGTCGACTTCCTTGCAGGCCGGTGCTGGCGATGTGGAGGATCTGGGAGGCGCGCTGAGGATCGACGGCGCCGACCGGTGGCTCGTGGGCGGGCCCGCGGACTGGGCGGAGCTCGGGCCGACACAGGCGCTCGCGGGGACGCTGCTCGCGGACGGGATCCCGACGGACGGGAGCGTACGGCTGCTCGCGGCGGGCGTGACGGTGGGCCGCCACTACGTCGACGAGCTCGGGGCGTTCGACCTGCAGATCCCGGCAACGGTCGACGCCGTGATCGGCGAGGTCGGGGGGTTCGTAGACACGGCCCCGGTGACGCCCGGGGATGCGCTGGTGCTCGACGCGGAGCCGGCGGGGATCCTCCGGATCCTGCCGGTGTGGGACGGGATCGACCCGCGCGAGCTCCCCGTGTCGTTCGCGTCGAACGGGGCGTCCCGACGGCTGCTGGTGGGCCCGGACGGGCGGGACATCGCCGTCGGGCCGGGCGCATGGGACGTCACGTTCGGGGACGTGCCGTCGCTGGCGGCGGCCACGGCGCGCGTGGACGTCGTCGCCGGGGACGTCGTGGACGTGCCGCTCCGCCCGACCCGCGCCTGGGAGCCCGGCGAGCGGGTCCTGGCGGCGTTCGGCGCCCTCGGCGAGGGCTCGTGGCGCTGGCGGGCGTCGGACGCCTTCGCGCTGTCCACGGCGGCTGCGGACGGCTTCGGCTTCGTGGTGGTCGCGCCGCCCGACGGGGTGGGCCTGGTGTCGGACGCGGACGACGCGCTCCGGCTCGGCTGGCGGGACGGCACGCTGGCGGTGCACCCGGACGGCTGGAGCATCCTCGCGTGGCCCTGGACGGCCAACGACAAGTTCGCGGCGTTCGGCGCCCCCGACCTGGCCGGCATGGACCCGGCGACCGCGCTTTCGGTGGCCACGGGACCGTCGAGCGGGCGGTTCACCGCCGTGGACCTCGCGTGGATGGACGTGGCGGGTCCGGCGTTCGACCACCGCTTCCCGCCGGCGTTCGTGCGCCTGGAGGATCCGGGGCCCGCCGGCCCCGCGGCCTGGGCGGCCTGGTGGGCCTGGCTCGACGCCGGCCGGAGCGTGGCGCCGCTCGGCCCGGCCACCTGGGTCGCCGTAGCGGACGCCGGCCTGTACGGCGCGGGCGAGGTCGAGAGCGGCATGCTGAACGGCAGGGTCTCCGCCGGCTCCGGACCGGTCGTGAGCGTAGCGTGGGGAGCGGACGCGCCGCCCCGGGTGGAACTCCACGGGCGCGGGACCGCGGACCGGCTGGCGATCGTGAGCTCCGGGGGCGTGATCCTGGCGCAATGGACGGTCACGGGAGACGCGACGTATTCCCCGTTGCTCCTCGACGCAGGCGCGTGGGTCGTCGCCGTGGCGTGGACGTCCGCCGGCGGGGATTGGGCGGTCAGCGGCCCGGTGTGGCTCGCGCCGCCGGGTCAGGACTGACCAGCCCCCCGTCGGAAGCCGGCGTAGATCCAGAGCAGCGTCAGCACCGCCGCGATCGAGAACCAGGTCCCCGCGTACTCCAGGTGCGGCCGCGCCGCGGGTCGGGCGATGAACCC
Source organism: Klebsiella pneumoniae (assembly GCA_945882675.1). Taxonomy (GTDB): domain Bacteria; phylum Myxococcota_A; class UBA796; order UBA796; genus CANLGQ01. The sequence continues at coordinate 20,172 of CAMCWU010000004.1, forward strand.
CGTCACCGGGAGGCCCTGCGGCCGCGGGCTGCCGGCCTTCCGGCTCTCGCCCTCGACGACCAGCAGGTCGAGATCGAGGGGTCCGAGCTGCTTCCCGACCGCAGCGTACGGGCTGTACGACGTCTGCGAGCAGCCCGTGATGTCGGCGCGCGTGCCGGTGGGCCAGCGCTCGGGCGCCCCGTCGTCGGCGGGGATGGGCGCGAGCTCGGGCGAACCGTCGATCGGCAGCGCCAGGCCGCGGACCCGCGTCTCGCCCGCGGGCGGCGCCGGGAGCGCGGACTCCCAGCCTTCGAGGGGGATCCACCCGCGGTTCACGAGGACCCGTGGGCCGCCGGTCACCGCGAACCGCTGGACGATCTCGAGGCCCGGCGTCCCGCGCTCGACGCGGCCCGTCACGAACGTGGGTTCGCCCTCGAAGCTGCCGCGGACGTCCACCTGGCGCCAGCGGAGCGCCTCCGGATCGCCGGTGAGCGCGGTGGCGGGCGGCCCTTCGAGGACGGCCTCGACCTCAGCGAGGCGCGCGTTGGTCTGGCCGTTGCGCCGCAGCTGCCAGAAGCCGAGGTTCAACAGAATGAACAGCCCGACGACCACGAACGCGGTGGGCACGGGGGCGGGGCGGAACCTTCGGGGGGCGGGCTGGCTCATGCGGGCGGCTTAACACCGCCGCCGCTGTCGGATGATGCAGCCGAGGAATGCAGTCGCGTCGCGCGCGCGGGCAGGCTGCTCGGGCACGCAGGCGACGAGCGCCGCGAGGCACGGCAGGGCCCGCCTCACTTGTAGCGCACCAGGAAAATGTCGGTGGAGCCCTTGTCCGAGACGATCTCGGTCCGCTCCGGCTTCCCGTCCTCGATCACCAGGGTCTGCTCGAAGGTGCCGGTGGCGATGACGCCGCCGTCGGGGTCGGCCACAGCGCCGGTCGCGTCGTCCGAGTCGATGCCTCCGAGGACCCACGCGCACTCCAGCGCGTGCTGGTCGTCGTAGCTGACGACGAAGGCGTCGTGGGCGCCCTTGGCGAGCCAGGCCGTCCCGTCCGGCAGGGTCAAGCCCTCGATGAAATAGCCTGCCGCAACCACGCGCTCTCCCTGGACCGTCATCGCCACCAGGGAGCTGCCGCTCCCGATCGGCCCGGATGCGCCTCCGGCTGCCCACGCGAGGGTGGCGTCCACGCCGTACTCGGCGAGGTACCAGGCATTCGTACCGTCCAACAGGACCTCGTTCTCCTCTCCCGGTCCGAAGAGGGTGGGTTCGTCGTCCTTCGCGCCGCTCATGAGCAGGCTGTCAGGTCCCGCCGCGGCGAGGTCCTTCGAGTTGAGGCCGGGCATCACTTCTGCCGACAGGAACGTGCCGTCCGCGGCGCCGTATGCAAGGAGCGGCGCCGCGACGGAGCCAGATGGCGTGAGCGTGACCTCCTGGGCTGTCCCGGCGCCCAGCGTGGTCGGGTTGCCGAGTCTCGCGCCCACGAGGACCTGGTCGCCCAGGACCACGACGCCGTAGCCCACGTCCGTCGCGAGCGTGGTACCGGCGACCTGGGCCCAGCGGAAGGAGCCGTCCTCGGCGTAGGCAGCCACGAACAGGTCGGTCCTCTGTATTTTGTCCTCCCCCAGCGGCGAGCCCGTAAGCGAGAGCTCCAGGGGCGTGCCGCGTGCGAACACGATCTCCTCCTCGAAGCCGCCGGCGACGTAGATGCCGCCATCCTCTCCCACGGCGACGTCGTTCACGTCCTCCCCGACTCCCGCCGGATCGATGGTGGAGACCCACCGGAACGTGCCATCCGGGCCGTATCGTGCGACGAAGATCCAGTTGTCCGTCCAGCCCTCCGTTGCGAGGACAGTCTCGTTCGGCTCGCCAATCCCGAAGGTGACGGTCCCGGACAGCGTGCCCGCCACGATGATGTCGCCGTCGGGCCGCACCGCGAAGGTCTTGGCGCGGACGTGGTCGCACCCGCCCACACGGGTGGCCCACACCAGCGTGCCGTCGAGCGCGTGCTTGGAGAGGAACATCTCGTCGGAGGTCCCGCCGCAGTACTCGGGCAGCACGTACGGCTCGGCGCTGCCGTCGTGGAAGGTCAGGTCGCGCGCATACCAGCCCGCGAGCACAACCGTCCCGTCGGGCGCGAGCTCCACACCGGCCACCCCGTCCACGCTGAAGCTCGAGAGGTGCACGACCCACTCGAGCGTCTGACAGGGTACGGTCACGTCACCCGTGCTCCCGGTCGAGTCGGGCGGTAAGTCGCTGTCGGTCGGAGTGTCCGTGACGCACACCGGCGCCGTGTCGGTGTCGGTATCGTTGGGCCGGGCGGGCATGGGCTTTTCGGGCGCGCACCCCACGAGAGCCGCCGCCAGCCCCAGCCACGCGGCTCTCACGGGCACCCCGCGTCGTCTACCGGGAGGCCGGGCATCGTCGCCGCGCACGCGTCGCACACGTCCGTCACGCCGTCCCCGTCTGCATCGGGCAGGGACGCCACCGCGGTGAGCATCCCGTAACCGTACAGGCGGCGCGCGCTCTGCAGTTTGCCGGACAGGAATCCTTGGGAAGCGGTGGCCGACAGGTACATCTCGCCCGAGTCGAACCACAGCACCGCGTCCGGGATCGTGTCGGCGTCGACGTCCACCCGCTCGAGGCGGCGAGCCGGCGCGCCCTGGAGCCGCACGCTCCACGGGACCAGGTCGTCCACCGACCAGCCCGCACCGCCAGCGACCACGACCTTGACGATGCTGCTGCCACCGCCCACGAGCACGGGGCTCGCAGCGCAGGACGGGGCGATGTCCACGCCTACGTGCAGGCGCGGGAACGTGCGGCCCATGCGCTGCGCGTCCTCCCACGCGGGGAAGCCCGCGTCGACGTTCGGGGGTGGGCCGTCGTCCAGGCTATTGCTCCCGCACTGGAAGTGCAAGTTCAGGTTGTCCCAGTCGTCCCAGCCGTCCAGGTCGGGCTGGATCCCTCCCTGCCCGTTGATGTCGGCCTCCACGTCCGTCTCGTACGGATCCCCGTCGCAGTCGAAGTCGAGGGGGATCGGCTGCGCCGCAGTCCCGACGCTGCCTACCGGGTCGCCGGTGTCGCTATTAACGCAGTCCCAGTCGACAAGGTACTCGGGAGTTGGGGACTCGAGCCCCGCCGCCTCGTTCAGGTGGGCTTCGTCTCCGACCGGGTCGACCCCTGACGACGCGAGGGTGAGCACCTCGCGGGAGTAGTTCGACTCCAGCACGCCGGTGCCGTCGTCGAGCCCGTAGCTGTAGCGGTAGTTCATCTCGGACTGATAGTTCGGCTTGTAGTTATGCTCGTCGTCGCTCTGGAGTCCGCCGTGCCAGAGCCCGAAGTTGTGGCCGAGCTCGTGCAGCAGCGCGCTCACCGACTGCTCCGGGAAGGTGTCGATGGCGCTCCCCGCCACCCACTCCTCCTTGGCGAGCGCAACAATCACGTCGTCGTCCAGCACTTCCCCGCTGGGCCGCCCGGTACCGAGGCACAGCCCGTCGTTCTGGAGGAAGTTGTAGTCGAAGTGCTCCCGGACGAAGGAGTGGGCGAGGATCGCGTAGTGGTAGATGCCCCTACGCTCCGCGTCGAAGTACTGCACCTTCAGGTCGTTGAAGAAGACGAAGTCGCCGCTGTCGCAGTCTGGGTCGCCGGGGAACGCGTCCGCCGTGCTCCACGCGATGAGCTGGACCTCGGGGATGCAATCGTTCACGTCCACGGTCAGGGTGATGCCCGCCTCCAGCTCGAAGCGAGCGACGAGATCGTCGATGGCGGCTTGGCTGGGCTTGTGGGTGTGGAGCTCGTCGTCGTCGTCGCAGTTCGCCGACATGTAGTCGATCTCGAGGAAGACGTTCTTCACGTTCGCCAGCGCGTTGAGGATGAAGTCCGGCGTCCCGTCGCAGTTCGTGTCGACGCCGTTCAGCTCCCAGTCGTCCTTCAGCCCGTCGCCGTCGTCGTCATCAAGCCCGAAGCACTCGTCGCACTGCTCACAGTCGTTGTTGGACGGATCCTCGTCGAGGTCGTCCGGAGTGCAGGCGGAGTCCGGCAGGCCGAGCGACGGCGTCGAATCGCAGAGGGGCGCGTACGCGCAACCTCCCGTCGGGGTGCACGAGGCCACGTTGCAGTCGGACGACCAGGGGCACTCGCTCTGGACCACGGCGGTGTAGTCCCCGCCGGCGGCGTCCACTACCTCGATCTCCTCGCCCGCCTGGCAGGTGCCGTTGGCGTCGCACACGTCGGGCAGGAAGGTGGTGGCCGTGACCACGCCGGTGCACCGGTCGCCGTCCTCACAGCGCCAGCCGACGGGGCGCGGATCGCCCGAGACGCAGGCGAGGACGCTGCGCCTTTCATCGCACCACTCGGTCGTGCAGGCGTTGCCGTCATCACATTGCATGTCGTGAGGGACCGCGCAGCCGTCGCCGCACGTGTCGGTGAGCGCCGAGCTGGTGCCGTCCTCCATCACCATGAGCGCCCGAATCCGGGCGTGCGGTGGGAAGCCCGAGCCGGTGAGCGTCCACGTGCGACCGGTGACGAGGGTGGCGTCCCCGAGCCAGGTCTCCGCCTCCGTGTCCGAGTCGGAGAAGACCTCGACCCGCTGCACATCGCCACCGACCAGGTTCCCTTCGACGAGAACAGTCACGAGCGTGGACGTCGCGCTGACGATGGTGGGCGCGGCGAGATTGTGCTGCGCCCCCTCCTCGGCGTGGATGGCGCACAGGTCGTTGTCGTGGATCCGGTTGCGGGAGGCCGTGTTCCCGCCGGCCGGGCCCGAGAAGAGGATCCCGTAGTCTCCGTTGCCGGTGATGATGTTGTCGAAGAAGATGTTGGACACCACAGGCATGTGGTAGACGTCCTGGACGAGCCGGATCCCGCCCAGGGTGTTCCCGAGCGCCGGCCCGACCGCCGGGATCCGGCCGATCTCGTTCGCCTCCACGGTCACGAACAGAACAGCGGTCCGCTCCGCGCTGACCACGTGCACGCCGAAGCCGTCATTGGCCGCCACGAGGTTCCCTTTCCCTTGTGCGCCGACGGTGACGGAGCCCACCTGCACCCGGATCCCGTCCCCGGTGTTCCCCAGCGCCTCGTTGCCCGTCGCCGATGTGCCCACGAGGTTTCCGTAGAGCTCGTGGTAGGCGAAGCCGAAGCCGAGGACGACGCCGTCGTGCCGCAGCCAGACCCCATCGCCCTGGTTCCCCGACACGAGGTTCCCGGAGGCGGTGCTCGTGCCGATGGTCGCGTCGAGCGCGTCCACCAGGACCCCGCCGAAGACGGTCTCCAGCAACCCCAGGGGATTGAGCCCGTTCGCCACCGCCACGAGCCCGGTGACGTCGGTACCGATCCGGTTGGCCGTGAGCGTGACGTGCGGGTCCCCGATCCACACGCCGCCCAGCGGGTTGCCGGAGACGAGGTTGCCTCCCGTCGTCCAGGCGGTCCCGCCGACCTGATGGCCGCCGCCCTGGCCGCTCGTGACCATCCCGTACCGCCCGTTCGGGAGCGCAGCAGCGCCCGCCGCGTCCGTGCCGATGCGGTTGTCCCCCACGAACACGTCGCTCGCCCAGTCGCCGCCCGTGGCGCCGCCGATCGCGATGCCGGAGCCCAGGTTCCCGGAGATCACGTTGCCCTCGCCGGAGATCAGCCCCCCGATGATGTGGCCGTCGGACCCGGAGACGCGGACGCCGTCCTGGCCGTTCGGGAGGGCCGCGGTACCGGCGGGGTCAGTGCCGATCAAGTTGTCCTGGACGATCGCGCCGGCGCACGCGCTACCGAGCACCACGCCGCTCAGCGCGTTGCCGGAGACCTGGTTCCCGGTGATCTCGACGCCCGTGACCAGGACGCCGGGGCCACCCGTCACCAGGATGCCGTCACCCTGGTTCGGCAGGGCCGCCGAGCCTGCCGCGTTGGTGCCGATCAGGTTGTCCGAAACCACGGTGTCCGACTGCCGTACCAGAACGCCCGGTCCGTTCGCGTTACCCGAGATCACGTTCCCGGTGATCACCGTGTCGGCGGCGTCCGCGCCGACGAGGACACCCGCGCAGCCGCTCGCACCCCCCGTGCAGTTTCCGTCGGCGAAGTTCCCTGAGGCGTCCGTACCGATGAAGTTGTCACTGACCAGCGTTCCCACGGCGGGGACGCCCCCGGTGGTGAGGATCCGCACGCCGGCTCCGGCGTTGTCACGGATGACGTTTCCGATGCCGCCGCCCACGACGACGTTCGCCGAGCCGTTGACCACGATCCCCGACGCGGGGAAGGAGACGATCTCGAGGCCCGTGATCTGGACGGCATCGGCGGTCACGTGAAGCCCCGAAATGGAGCCCGCGAGTGCGCTGCCGTCGAGTCGCACCCGTCCGCCGCCGTCCAGTGTCAGTCCGATGTCGGAGAGGTTCGGGAGCTGGGTGCCGGAGACGGAGATCGCCGTCACCGTCGTCGTGGGGAAGACCGTGGTGGAGAAGGTGATCGCGTCGCCGGGTGCCGCGCACCCGATGGCTTTGCGGAGACTCATCCCGCTCGCACCACACGCCCCAACGACAGTATCCAACGTGGTATTCACGGTGAGCGTGGCGGCCCAGGCAGCCGAGTCCGCGAGGAGCATTCCGAGGACGACGCTCAGTCGGACCGCGCTCACGACGGGTCTCCCTGGCCGGCGATCTCGAACTGGACCACGCGCCATTCGCACCCTCCCATCGGGTCTGGGAAGGCGGCCCACCACGCTCCTTCCGCCAAGGCGAGCTCGCCGAGGATCGCCTGGTCCACGTGGACGTCGGCGATGAAGCCGTCGATCACGGTGACGACGAAGGGAGACGGGTCCGTGACACAGCGTGCGGGGTCCAGCGCTTCCTGGCCGCACTCGACGGGGGCAGGGCTGCACGTGGGCACCGGGGTCGGGACGTCGACCCCCAGGCCCGGCTCGGCCTGAACCTCGACCCGCGCGGCCTGCGAAGGCACAGCCGGCAGGGCGTTGAGGGGTTCGGTGCATGCTGGGAGAAGGGCAATCAAGATCGGGACGCGCACGGAATCCCTCGCCAAGCGAGAATCGCACGGCGCAGAGGAGCGGCGGCGTCGGCGCGAGAATGCGGGCGTTGGAGGGAGGTCGGATCGCCAGAGGGAATCGCGTGGGTCGGCGCACGCCCTGGTGCGGATGGCACGGCCCTCACTCGAGAGCGCGCGGACCGGCGCCCAGCAGACCCGGCACGGGCTGGAGCACCCCAGCAGCCCGACCTGCAAGGGCGACTGGTGTCACCGGTATTCGGCGTCGAACCTCGGCAGATCGACTGCTAGGCGCCTAGCACGCTGGAACGGCAGCTCGAACGCCAATAAGAGCAGATACCAGACCGTCGTCACCGCCGGCCCGCGAGCTGGCTCTGCACCCCCAGCGTGACCGCGCCGGCCGGCGTGATCCGCCCGTTCACGGCGTCCACCCCGGCCTCCAGCCGCAGCGCGACGCCGAGTGTCCGCGAGCGCCGGAACTCCGCTGCCCCGCCGAGCCGCGCCGTCCCCCCCACGTCTCCGAGCCCGACCCCGGGCTGGACGAGCAGGGCTCCGCCCGCGACGAAGCCGTGGACCCCCACCACGACGAGGTCCATTCCCCGCCGCGCTTCGAGCATATACGCGGTGCGGACCCCGTTCCCGGCCCAGTCCTGCCGGAGCGTGAGCCCGCCGCCCCAGTACCGCCCGAACGACAGGTCCTCGTCGTATTTCCCGCGCCACGCCCCGAACGACAGGTGCGTCGCGAGCGCGGGGCCGTCCGCCAGCCCGAACCCGCCCGTGACGTCCACATATCCGCCGGTGCGGTCCGCGGTGATGCCCGCCTGCGCGGTGCCGAGCGCCATGAGTAGCAGGATCACGTGGGCTCCAACCGGGAACGTACCCCGGCGGCGCGCCTCGGCCAGCCCGCGAGGTTACGGGCGACGGGGGGTTCCGATGGAGACGCCACGCCTGATCCGCGCCATGCGCGGCGAGCCGGTCGACCGCACGCCGATCTGGTTCATGCGCCAGGCAGGCCGGTACCTGCCGGAGTACCGCGCGGTCCGGGAGCGCGTGTCGTTCCTCGATCTGTGCCGGAACGCGGACCTCGGGCTCGAGGTGACGCTCCAGCCGGTGGACCGCTTCGGCCTGGACGGCGCGATCGTGTTCTCGGACATCCTCACGGTGGTGGAGGCGATCGGACGCGAGGTCGTGTTCGATCCCGCGCCGAAGCTCCCGAACCCCGTGCGCACCCCCGCGGACGTCGCCAGCCTCAGGCGGCCGGACGTCGCGGACGCCCTGCCCGTCGCGCCGGAGGTCATCAAGCGCTGGAACAAGGTCCGGCCGGATGTGCCGATCCTCGGCTTCGCTGGCGCGCCTTTCACGCTCCTGTGCTACCTGGTGGAAGGCAAGGGCAGCAAGGACTGGGTGCACGTCAAGCGCATGCTGTACGAGCAGCCGCTGCTGGCCCGCACGCTGCTCGACCTGCTGGCGGACGTCGTCGGCGACTACCTGCAGCTCCAGGTGGACGCCGGGGCAGCGGGGGTCCAGATCTTCGATACGTGGGCTGGGACGCTCTCTCCGGCCGACTTCGAGCGCTGGGCGCTGCCCGCGAGCCAGCGCGCTCTCGCCCGCGTGAAGGGGGCGCCGCGGATCTTCTACACCAAGGACAGCTCGCCGTTCCTGCACCTGCTGAAGCAGACGGGGGCGGATCTCATCGGGCTCGACTGGCGCGTGGACATCGGCCGGGCGCGCCAGGTGCTCGGGGAGACGCCGGTCCAGGGGAATATGGACCCGGTCATGCTGTTCGCGCCGCCGGAAGACGTGAAGGCGGAGGTGCGGAGGATCCTGACGGCTGCCGGGCCGACGGGGCACGTGTTCAACCTCGGGCACGGGATCCTGCCGGAGACGCCGATCGCGGGCGTGCAGGCGATGGTTGACGCAGTCAAGGAGTTCCGTCGGCCCTGAATTCACCACGAAGACAGAAGTGCCGAAGGTCGCACGAAGAGCAACCCCTCGTCAGCGCGGGCGCGTTGCTGGTTCGGCCTGCTCTCTGAGTTGCTTCGCCGCGAGCGCCACCTGTCATGAGGCGCCTGGGCCCGGACAGATCGACCCGGAGATCCGGGGCACTCAAAAGAGGCGTCCTCGAAGGGGCGTCGCCGCAGGTCGTCAGGCAACGCGCTCTTCGTGCACCCTTCGATCCTTCGGTCTTCGTGGTGAATCGTTCTTCAGGGCGCCTTCAGCAGCTCCGCCGGCAGCTCATCCCCCGTGAGCGCCCCCAGGAACGCGATCACGTCCGCGCTCTCCTGCTCCGTGAAGTTCAACGCCTTCAACGTGAGCTCCCGGTGCCCGGCCCGCGGCTGCCCCGGCAGCTCGTTGTAGAACGCCAGCACCGACTCGAGCTCCGGCATGCTCCCGTTGTGCATATACGGCGCGGTCTCGGCCACATTCCGCAGCGAGGGCGTCTTGAACGCCGACTCGAAGTCCGCGAACGAGGGGTTGAGGTACTGCAGCTCCTCGCACTCGACCGTATCCGAGTATTTTCCTCGACAGTTGAACTCCGACGCGAGCAGCTTCATCGCGCCCATGGTCCGGCCCTGGTCGTAGCCGTTGCCGACCTCCGGCAGGCCGAGGTTGTGGAAGGCGCGGTCCGTGAGCTGGGGCCCGCTGTGGCAGCTCACACAGTTCCCGTCGCGCAGGAACAGGCGGAGGCCGCGGATCTCTGCGTCGTTCAGGGTGTCGCCGCCCTTCGCGTCCCCGGCCTGCAGGGCGTCCACGTACCGGTCGAACGGCGCGTCCTGCGCCACCAGCTTCCGCTCGTACGCCGCGATCGCCTTGCCCACGTTCGCGAACACCCGGTTCACGGCGTCCCGCGATTCGTCGGGGAGATCCTGCCACCCGTCGACGACTGCCGGATCGGTCGAGTCGGGCCGGCCGTGCTCCGGGAGCTCGAGGACCGGGAGCGCCCCGAAGATCGCCTCGTACGCTGGCCGATGGCGACCGGTCACCTGCCGGGCCACGAACACGCGGTCCGACCCCATCTCTTCGGGGTTCTCGATCGGCCCCAGCGCCTGCATCCACAGCGAGTCCGCCCGCCCGTCCCAGTACAGGAACGGCGCGTACTGGCTCCCGACGATGCTGGGCGTGTGCCGGGCTGCCGTGCCGACGCCGCGCGAGAGCGGGAGCCCGTCCGCGAAGCCCTTGTCCGGACGGTGGCAGGTCGCGCACGAGATCCCGTGCGGCGAGAGCCCGGGATCGAAGAACAACGCCTGGCCGAACGCGGCCGCGGCCGGGTCGTCCGCGACTGAGTTGCTCGGGTCCGGCCGGGGCGTGGGGTCGAGGCGCATGCCGGCGAGCCGCTCCATCTCTGCGGGGCTCCACGCGGCGTCCGGCGTCACCGGCGCATCTTCGCATCCGCCCAGGATCAGGAGCGTCAGCGCTGCTCGTAGATGAACGACGTGCTGTCCGGCCCGCGCGGCCCGACGACGTCCACGGTGATGGTCCATGAGCCGCCCATGTGGAACTTGAAACCGGAGGTCTGATATAACCCGCCGGGGTGTTTGCAGTCGCCGGCGGCCGGCAGCGCGCCTTCGGGGCACACGCCCGGATCGTTCAGCGGATCCGTCATCATCCCGTGGTTGTGCTGCGGCATCCTCGCGTTCAGCTTCACCGATCCGTCGTCGATGGGGGTGCCGTCCTTCTCGGCGAGCGTGGCCCGGACCGAGAACAGCTCGCCAGAAGGCGGCGTCTCCGGCACGAAGTCGAGCCCCACGAGGTACCGCCCGGACTGCGTGAGCTTCGGCGCCCCCCAGGCGGCTGGCGCGGCCGGCGCGGCCGGCTCCGGCGAGCTGCAGGCGGCCAGCCACAGCAGGAGGATCATGCCGCCACCTCCGACGGCGGGAGCGGAACGCCCGACCGCTCCGCGGCGAACTGCCGGTAGTACGTGCGGAAGAACGTGAGGGCGATGACGAACCAGAACACGAGCCCGCCCGGCAGCCACATGATGAGGCCGCCGACCCGCTGGTCGACCATCGGGTCCAGGCCGAAGACGCGCGGCTGGGTCGAGTAGTACTCGTAGATCAGGTAGTCGCTCATGGTGATGATGGCGCCGAGCGCCTTCATGGGCACCGTGAGGAGGAACAGGTAGATCATCCGGTTACCGGGGGTGAGCCTGGGGATCTCCTCGATCCGCGACCAGGCCGGCCACCACATGACCACCGCGCCCGTCATGAAGGTCAGGTGCTCGACGATGTGGACGTCGTGATCCTGCAGCGCCCAGTCGTACATGGCGGGGACATGCCAGAGGTACAGGGAGAACGTCCAGAACAACAGCGCGACCACCGGGTGGGTCCACGCCCGCCCGATGCGCACGAGCGCGGGCCGCGCGGTCACCGGCTTCCACATCCACGGCGGGATCCCGAGGAGGAACCACTGAGGGAAGAACAGCGTGATCAGGAGGTGCTGGACCATGTGGCCGCTGAACAGGTACCGATCCGAGAGCTCGTGCAGCGGGCCCTGGAGCGCCACGAACACCAGCGCGATGGAGCCCAGGAAGTAGCGCCACTCCTGCGAGGTGGGGCCGACAGGCGACAGGTTCCAGCGCCGCCGCAGCGGCCCGGCGAGCAGCGTGTACGCCACCACGAACCCGAGGCACCCGATCACCACCGACGGGAAGAGCTCCCAGACCACCCACGCGTCCGGCGGCGTGAGGATCGGGAGCTTGCTCCAGTCGTAGACGCCGCGGATCGGTACCGACCCGCCGTGCGCCCATGCAGCTCCCCCGATCCCGAGCAGGAGCCCGGCGAGGAGCCCCCTGCCCAGGCCCGGGAGGCGGGTCACCGGGCGGCCTTGACGTCTTCCGGGAGGACGACGCCGAGGTTGTTGCCCCAGGTGTTGCGCTCGTACGTGGCGACCGCCGCGATGTTGAAGTCCGAGAGCGCGCCGAACGCCGACATGACGCCGTTGTACGGCTGGCCGGCGACCACGATCGGGCCCGCGAGGCCGTTGATCACGATCTTCGCGTGCGTCGTCTTGTCCGTGAAGTAGTCGCTGCCCGCGAGCGGGGGGTAGGCCCCGGCGAGACCCAGGCCAGTCGGCTGGTGGCAGGCGGCGCAGTTGCCCGTGTAGATCTGCTCCCCGCGGGTCATGAGCGCGGCGAGGACCTCCGGCTCGGACTTGCCGGTCAGGTCGACGGCCGGCGGGCCGGAAGGCGACGTGTTGCCCTTCGGCATGAACATCGCGATCCGCTCCTGCGAGATCGGCGGCGATGCGCAGTAGGTGCGGTTGCTCGTCGAGCTGACGAGCCAGGAAGAGCAGGTCCCGTTGTACGTGTCGCCCCAGCGCTCGGCGATGGGGAACACGTCGTCGCGGGGGCTCGGCGACCAGGTGTGCATGAGCGTCATCAGCACCATCACCATCAGCGCGGCGCCGATGAGCGGGGCGAGGAACACGCGGGTGAAGATCCCGTCGTCGTCCCACAGGTGCATGAAGAGCGCAACGACGGTCGTGAACTTCACGACCGAGAGGGCGATGAGCACGGTCGCCGGCAGGTTGTACCAGCCGAACAGCGGGCCGAGCTCGATGAACGTGAGCACGCCGAGGAACACCGCGATGCCGGTGTAGAACCAGCCCGAGTGGGCGTGGTGCTCCGCGGGTGCGTGCCCACCCAGCGGGTGGCCGTGGGGGTCGCGAGGGGCTTCGCCGCTCATCGGACGTACTCCATCAGGTAGACCAGGGTGAAGATCACGATCCAGACGATGTCGACGAAGTGCCAGTACAGCCCCGCGACCTCGACCGCGTTCCCGATGTCCTGCCGGATCCAGCCCTTCGCGAGCCAGATGCACTGCAGCCCGAGCCAGAGCACGCCGATCGCCACGTGCGTGCCGTGGAAGCCGGTGAGCACGTAGAAGGTCGAGCCGAACAGGTTCCCCTGCAGCGACAGCCCCTCGTGGAAGAAGTGGCTGAACTCGTAGACCTGGAAGCTGACGAACGAAGCGCCCATGAGCATGGTCGGCAGGATCCACATGATCGTGGTCCGCGGATCATGCCGCTTGGCGGCCGCCACCGCCATCACCATCGTCCACGAGCTCATGAGGAGCAAGAACGTCGAGATGGAGGTGACCTCGACGCTGAAGACGTCGAGCGGGTACGGGCCGACCAGGGACGTGCCCCGGTACGACATGTACGTGCCGATCAGCGAGCCGAAGAAGAAGCAGTCGGATCCCAGGAAAACCCAGAATGCGAGCTTCAGCGAGTTCACGCCCATCGCCGCGTAGGCGTGGTTGTCCGGGTCGGACGATACCAGCGGGTGGTCGTGGTGGGTGGCGGTGGACATGGTTGCGACTCGGGAGAGAGAGGTTCGAAGAGGGTCGGCCGCTCGGCCTCAGTGCGCCGCCGAAGCACCGGCGGGGGGATGGACGTGCGGGGTCGTGCCCTTCGGGGCCGCGAACGGGTCCTCCTTGATCCAGGCGAGGCACACCAGGATGTAGAGGATGGCGAGCGGCGCCTGGACCATGATCTGCGTGGTGAACGCCGACGAGTCGAACTCCCCGTTCCCGCGGCCGAGCATGATGGCCGCCATGAAGCAGACCTGCACGAAGGCGTTGAGGATGGGCCAGTACGAGCCGTTCGGCATGTGCGGGTGGTGCGGGCCGGGGCCAGCGATCTTCTCCTGGCTCACGGCCTCGCCGCCCTCGTGCTTCTCGTCCCAGTACGGGCGATCCGAGTGGACGGTCGGGATCTTCGCGAAGTTGTAGTGCGCGATCGGCGTGGGGAGCGACCAGTCGAGCGTGGCGCCGTCCCACGGGTCCGCCGGGGCCGGCACGGCCTGCCGCCAGGAGACGAACCCGTTGATCAGGTTCAGCAGGATGCCGAACGCCAGCGTGAACGCGCCGAGCGTGGCCATGAGGTTCCAGAACTCCCAGCCGACGCCGGCGTCGTACGTGAAGGTCCGGCGGGCCATGCCCATCGCGCCGAGGAAGTGCATGGGGAAGAAGGTCAGGTTGACGCCGAGGACGACGAAGAACCAGGCGACCTTGCCGAAGGTCTCGTTCAGCATGATGCCGAACATCTTGGGCACGTAGAAGTACACGCCCGAGAGCAGGCCCATGAGCGCGCCGCCGACGAGCACGTAGTGGAAGTGCGCGACGACGAAGTAGGAGTCGTTGTGCTGCAGGTCGACCGGCGGGGACGCGTGCATGACGCCCGAGAGGCCGCCGATCGTGAACAGGCCGACGAGCGTGACCGCGTACAGCATCGCGACCGTGTAGCGGATCTGGCCGCCCCACATGGTGGCGATCCAGTTGAAGATCTTCACGGCGGTCGGGATGGCGATGATCATCGTCGTGACGGAGAAGGCGGCGTCCGCGACCGGGCCGAGGCCGACCGAGAACATGTGGTGCGACCACACGCCGAAGCCGATGAAGCCGATGGCGATGCCCGAGAAGATGATGAACGGGGCGCCGAAGAGCGGCTTGCGCGAGAAGGTCGGGATGACCTCCGACACGATGCCGAACGCGGGCAGGATGAGGATGTAGACCTCCGGGTGCCCGAACAGCCAGAACAGGTGCTGCCACAGGAGCGGGTCGCCGCCCTGCTCGGGCATGTAGAAGTTCGTCCCGTAGTTGCGGTCGAACATGAGCATGACGAGGCCGATCGTGATCATGGGCAGCGAGAGCACGAGGAGGAACTGGACCACCAGCGCCATCCACGTGAACACCGGCATCCGGAACATCGTCATCCCCGGCGCGCGGAGGTTGAAGATGGTCGTGATGAAGTTGAAGCCGGCCGCCATGGACGACGTGCCGAGGACCAGCAGGCCGATGGCCCAGAAGTCGATCGCGGCGGTCGGGCTGTACTTCGCGCCGGTCAGGTTCGCGTAGCCGTACCAGCCCTGGTCCGGGTACAGGCCGAAGAAGAACGAACTGTTCATGAACACCGCGCCGAACAGGAACAGCCAGAAGCTGAACGCGTTCATGCGGGGAAACGCGACGTCGCGCGCCCCGATCTGCAGCGGGATCAGGTAGTTGAAGAACGCCGCCGACATCGGCATGACTGCGCCGAAGATCATGTTCGTGGCGTGCATCGTGAACATCTCGTTGTACGTCTGCGCCGAGATGAACCCGAAGCGGGGGTACATGAGCTGCGTGCGGATCGCCAGGGCCTCGATCCCGCCGACCAGGAAGAAGAAGGTCGCGGTGAAGAAGTACAACTTCCCGATGCGCTTGTGGTCGACCGTCGTGATCCACGACCAGAGGGAGTTGTCCTCGACCTCGTGAACGTGGGTCGCGGTCCCGGCCTGCTCTGCGGTGATGGTGGTAGCCATGGGTGGCCCTCGGAAGCCTGGAGCGTTGAGAATCGTGCGCAGGGAACCCGGGAGGATCTCCCGGGGTTCTTACTTCAAGGAGAGGAGGTACGCGGCGATGGCCTCGGCGTCGGCCTGGGAGACCTGGGTGCCGGGGATGTTCGGGTCGTCGCCGGGGACGTTCATACCGTCGTTCGCGCCCTCGACGCCGCGGCTGATGTTGCCCTCGTAGCTCGTGCCGGGCTTCATGGAGTTGGGGTCCATGATCCACTTGACCAGGTTCTCGGGCGTGTTCGGCTCGGTGCGGGCGCCGAGCCACTGGCGGGTGCCGAAGCGGGTCAGGTTCGGCCCGATGATGCCCTTGGCCTGCTCGTGGCCCGTGATGGCATGGCACCCAGCGCAGCCGGCGCCGACGAAGCGGTCCTTGCCCTGCAGGATCTGCGCGTCGCTCGGGGTCTCGACCGGGGTCTTCATATCCTGCACCCACTTCGCGAAGTCGCCCGCTTCGTGGGCGATGACGTCGAAGCGCATGTACGCGTGGCTCTCGCCGCAGAACTCAGCGCACTCGCCGCGGTAGACGACCGGCGTGCCGGCAGCGACCGGGTCCGTGACCGTGAACCACATGCGGTTCTGGCGGCCCGGGATGACATCGCGCTTGCCGCCGATGCGGGGAGCCCAGAACGAGTGGATGACCGAATCGCTCTCGAGGATGAGCGAGACGGGCACACCCGCGGGGATGTGCAGGTCGTTCGCCGTGACGACGCCGTCCTTCAGGTAGTCGAACGCCCACCACCAGCGCTTGCCGACGACGCGGACCTCCAGGCTGCCGTCGGGCGCGGCGTTGCCGAGCTCGAAGATGGTGCGAACCGTCGGCACGAGCAGCGCGACGACGATGACGACGGGCGCCATGGTCCAGCCGAGCTCCAGCTGGGTGTTGCCGTGGATCTGCTCGGGCTTGCGGCCGGAGCCGTCGTCCCGGAAGCGGAACAGCGTGTAGAGCAGGACGATCGCCACGATGACGAGGACGACGGCGTCCACGTACGTGACGAGCGCGTGCAGGCGCTGAATCGCCTCCCCGTAGTCGGTGGCGGGATCGGTCATGGTGAACGGCAGCTTCCCGTCATCGTCCTGCCAGGGCCGATCGCAGCCCACCAACCCCAAGAGGGGCGAGGCCAGCACCAGCGGCAGGAACCGGGGGAATGAAGAGGACATGCGGCGCCTCACAACACCTGCGCCCGGACGAGCGCAAGATCGATGAACATGGCGAGAAACAGAAGGGAAAGGTAGATGATCGACTGCTTGAAGACGCGGTAGTCCTGGCGGGGATCCCGCGCCAGGATGGCGTAGCCGACGAGGCCGAGGAACCACAGGCCGAGCACCGCGGCGACGACACCGTACACGAAGCCGAGGTAGCCGAGGGCTACCGGCGCGAGCGTGACGGGCAGGAGCGCCAGGGTATAGGCGAGCGAACGCCATCTCGTCCCCTGATCGCCGACGACCGAGGGCATCATGGGGAAGCCCGCAGCCTCGTACTCGCGCTTGCGGAAGATGGCGATCCCCCAGAAGTGCGGAGGGGTCCACAGGAAGATGATGGCGAACAGGATCCAAGCCGCGAGCGAGATGGAGCCGTTGCCCATGGCCGCGCTCGCGATGAGCGGGGCCGTGCCGCCCGCCGCGCCGCCGATGACGATGTTCTGCGGCGTGCGCGGCTTGAGCCAGACCGTGTAGACGACCACGTAGAACGCGATGGTCGCGAGCGAGACGAACGCCGCGAGCGACCCCCCGACCGACCAGAGGATCGCGGTCGAGAGCAGCGTGAGCACCGCGCCGTAGGCGAGGACCACGTTCGGGAGCAGCGAGGAGGCGGGCAGCGGGCGGCGGTTGGTGCGCGCCATTCGGGCGTCCGCGTCCCGCTCGTACCAGGCGTTGAACGCGGAGCTCGCGCCACCCGCGAGGCCCGTGCCGAACAGCACCCAGGCGGCCTTGGCGAGCGGCGGCAGCTCGTCCTGGCCGAGCAGCAGCGCCGGCAGGCCGGTGAACACCACGAGGGCCATGACGCGCGGCCGGGTGATGCCGACGAACAGCCGGATGGTCTCGGCGAGGCCGCCGCGTACCTGCTCCGGGCCGGCGGCGATGAGGGACTCCTGCGCGGTCAACTCCCCTCCCCTGCCAGCCCGTGGGCCGTCGGGATGGTGCCGGACGGCGCGGGGGTCATCACCCCGTGAGCAGGCGCGCGCCAGAGCTCCCAGTGCAGGAGGGTGAGGCCGAGCGCGACGGAAGCGGCTCCGAAGCTGTGCAGGAGCGTGATCTCGACGGGCACTGCGAGCAGCACGTTCGCGATCCCGACGGTGGCCTGGAGCGCGATCGCGGCGAGGACGAGCCATGCAGCACGGCGCGCGCGCCCCACCGTGGCCATGACCGCCGCGCCACCGAGCACGAGGATGACGTAGGCGAGGAGCCGGTGAGTGACGTGCAGGCCAACGGCGCCGTCGAAGGTCGGGAAGTACGTTCCGACACCGCACTCCGGCCAGGTGGCGCCGCACACCAGCCCGGCGTGGCTGGCCGAGACGAGGCCGCCGAGGACGAGCTGGGCTGGCACCGCGAGCGCGAGAAGCGCCGCCACGGCGCGAGCGGTCCCGCCCACCGCCGCGCGCTCGACCGGCGCTACCTGCTCCCGCAGCCCGAGCGCGAGGACCAGCAGCGATACGCAGAAGGCGTTGCCCGTGACGAGGTGGCTCGCGACCGTCCACTCGGCGAGGAGGTGCAGCACCGTTAGCCCGCCGAGCACGATCTGGATCGTGAGGATCAGCGCCGAGATTCCGGCCGCGCCGAGGAGCCAGCGCGGGAGATCACGGCGGTGCGCGACCATGCCCACGAGCAGCGCGAGGAACCCGAGGCTCACGCCGCCCGCCAGCACCCGGTGCCCGAACTCGAACGCGATGCCGAGGTCGATGGGCGGGATGACCTCCCCGAAGCAGAGCGGCCAATCCGGACACGCGAGCCCCGCGCCGTTGACCCGCACCGACGCGCCCACGACCAGCAGGGCCCAGGTGACGGGCACGAGGCCGGTCGCCAGGGACGCCAGGCGTCCGATCATCGCAGGGGTAGGGGCTAGCCGTGCCATCCGGGCCACATCCTGGAAGGGAGGTTGCATCTCTACTGCGAAGCGCCGCCCGTGGCCAACGCGAGGCGTCCGGCGCCGGAGGATAGCTGGGCTTCATCCCTCGGAAGCAGCTATGCAGCAAGGCGTTGCAGATCGTGACCGCGTCACTCGGCGGCGGGCGCGACGCTCCCCGTCGTCGGGACCAGATCCGCGCGGAAGGCGTCGAGCGCGGCGGAGAGGCTGGCGTATGCGGCCGAGGCTTCGGGCGCCAGGGGTCCGCCCGCGAGCAGATCCGGGCCGTCGTCCGGGCGCCCGGCGAGGTCAAAGAGCGCCTGCTTCCCGGACTTCTCGTCGACCATGAGCTTGAAGCGGTCGTCGCGGACCGCCCGCTCGTCGACGTTCAGGTCGCGGAAGCCGAGCGGCGAGAACGTCTCCGTGTACAGCACGCTGCGGCCCGGCGCTCCGGGATCCTCGAGGAACGGGCGCAGCGATCGGCCGTCCACGGGGATCGGCCCGCCGTCCGTACCCTGCAGGGCCGCCAGGTCCACGCCGGCCACGTCCGCCACGGTCGCGAACACGTCCACGGCGTGCACGAGCGCCGCCGACTCCCCGGGCGCAGTCACCAGCGGCCCGGCGACCACGAGCGGCACGTTCACGCCGCCCTCGAAGAGCGTGAGCTTGCTGGACGCGGGATCGCGCGGGGGGAGCACGGCGTGGTCGGGCGTGCCGTTGTCGCCCATGAAGACGACGACCGTGTCCCGCAGGTCCACCTGGGCGAGGAGGCGGCCGAGCTCCGTGTCCATGGCCTCCGCCACGGCGTGGTACCGCTGCGACTGGACGTTTCCCGGCGTCGGGAGCGTGTAGAGGTCGCGGGGCGGCTCGCTCAGCGGGGTATGGGGCGCCGACAGGGCGAGGTACACGAACCACGGCTCCGGCGCGGTCGCCATGCGCTCGAGCGCGGCGTCTACCTGGAATGTCGTCAGGTACGCGGTCTGCTGGGAGAGCACGCCGTTGTCGTCGAGCTCCCAGTCGTAGTAGGTCTCTACCGCGTCCGTGGAGCCCTGATCGATGTTCGAGAGGTTCGTCCGGTACCACGGGAAGCCCTGGACCCCGGGGTGACGGATGTTGCTGTCGGACGCCCAGGTCGCGAGGTGCCACTTGCCCACGACCCCGCTGGCCCAGAGATCCCTGGCAGACGCGAGCATCTCGGGGATGGTGACCTCGCGCGCCGGCAACTCGTACCCGCCGTCGTACGCGTCGACGACGTTGCCTACGCCGGTGCGCCGGCCGTAGCGGCCAGTCAGCAGCGCGGCGCGGGTGGGCGAGCACGACGGGTAGGCCCAGGCGTTGCGGAACAGGACCCCGCTCGCCGCCAGGGCGTCGATCGACGGGGTGGGGACCGGGACGGGGTGCTCTCCGTACGCCCCGATCTTGTCGACGCCGATGTCATCCGCCAGCACGACGAGGATGTTCGGCGGCCCGCCAGTCGGCGCCGGAGCGTCCGTGTCGGGCAGGGCCGTCTCCACGTTCGCCGGGGTCGGCGAGCCGGCCGGTTCCCTGCCGATCACGTCGGCCGGATCCGAGCCACACGCGCACAGCGCGAGCAGCAGCGACAGGTCGGGACGCAGGCGGCGGGCGCTCATGCGATAGTGTATCCTCGCAGACGCGGAGCAGTCGTTGTTCTGGTTCCTCTCGGATGTGGCGCGCGCGGGGTTGCTGGTCGGAGCGACGGGATCACCCGCTCCTCTCAGCGACGCGACGCGCATCCTGACCTGGCGCGAAGGGGGCGACACCGTCGCCGTCTTCCAGCAGGCGTCGGTGGGCGCAGGGCAAGAGCTCGCGTGGCTCACGCCGGTCCCTCGCGGGCTCCTGGCGAACGACGCGCGCACGGCAGACCCGGACCTGCTCGCCCAGCTCGACCGGTGGAGCGGCCCGCTGGTGCTCGCGCCGACCTGCGCGGACGTGGTGACCGACCAAGCCGCCGGCTGCGACGAGCGCGCCCGGCCCCTGCCGGAGATCGCCACGGACCGGACGATCCTCG
>CAMCWU010000005.1 GCA_945882675.1 Klebsiella pneumoniae
GGCCACCAGCATCAGGCTCTGGGCCCGGCGAATCAGCTCGACGCGGGCGTCCACGTCCCTCCATGTCTACCGGTAGCCCGGCGCGGGACGCGGTAGCGGATCCTGGGACGAACCGGCCCAGGGCGCGGTCAGGTCAGCGGGATGGGACAAAAGTGCGCGCACGGTCAAGCGGCCCGCCGGATCTCGGAGTACGATGACGCCACGGAAGGGCCTCGCGATGGACGCGACCCGAGCGATCCGGGGCCACCGACCTCGGGAGGGGTAAGGAGATGCGGTTCATGCTTCCTCCCCTCTCCGCTTCTCGCGGCAGTCGAACGATCGACGTCTGCGCCACCGGCGCCAACATCTGGTCCTACCATCCCCACCGGGACGCCTCGATCACCGGGATCCCCACGCCTTAGGAGTTTGTCCATGCGCTTGTCGTTCGCACTGTTCGCTCTCGCTGCCTGTTCCGGGGACTCGAGCTCCGACACTGGCGACGCCACCAGCACCGACGCCCCTGCGGCAGGGGCGATCGAACCGGTCAGCGGGAGCTGGACGTACATTCAGACCAGCGTGGACGCCGACAGCTGCGGCATCGCCGACTTGCTCGTGCTCGATGCCGGCGCATTCGCCATCGTGAACGGCGGCGACGGCACCTTCACGGTCGACGACGGGACCTACCAGTTCGACTGCACCCTCGACGGCGCCGACTTCACCTGTCCCGACCGTTTCGGTGGGGAAGGGACCGTCGGCACCGGCGGCATCGCCTTCGCCATCTCCGGGGAGGCGAACGGCACCTTCTCGAGCGACAGCGCCGCCGTCGGGAGCCAGTCGGGGGAGGCTGACTGTACGGATTCGGTGTGCGAGGCCGCGGCCGGGCTGCTCGGGTTCACGCCGCCCTGCGCGGTTGCCGTCTCGTACACCATCGGGTTGTGACGGGCGATTTCGCTCCAGGCTGGGCGGCTCCGCCGATGCTCGTCTCAGCGCCAGGTCTTCCACGCGCCGCAGGCACGACGCGGTCTCGGGACGAACCCCCTGGATCCGCCCGCGGGGACCCTCGAGCGCCGCGCAGTGGTGCGCCACGTCGTCCCGCGCCCCCGCCTCGGCCGCCACCGCCCCCGCCACGGCGTGAAACAACTGGCGAACCGGCACATCGGGGCCCGGGCTCAGGGCGACGAGCGCCTCGCGGGCCAGCGGGATCCGCCCGGTCTCGAGGCAGATGAGCGCGAGGTGGAGCCGGGGCGTGCAGTCGTCGAGCACGCCGAGGCGTTCGTGCAGGGCGCGTTGCTGGCGGATGAGCGCCTCGGGCACGGTCGAGGTTCCCCGCGTACCGCTCTGCGTCGGCCGCGACCTCGAGGAGCAGGGCTCTCCGCTCCGGCCCGCGCTCGGTGCGCCCCGGTTCCCGTCACGTCGCGAGCGCACGTTCAACCTCGTCTACGCCCGGACGCCTGCTTCCCGTGCTACGTCCACCTGCTGCCGCGCCGGCCGGATTGGGGGGGCTCGATCCGGTCGACGGTCCTGCGGCTCCGGTCCGTGCGCTCCGACAGCCGTTCAGGCGCCTGAACGCATCGTTACGGGCGTTGGCGGCTGGAGATCCGTCGCACCTGATCCGGCGCGGATCGGCCGTCGTGGTTGTGTCACCCAGCACCAGAGCCCCGCCGCGTCGTGGCGGCCGGGCCCGAGCTCTGCATGGGGCCGTTCCGCGGGGAGCTCCCGCGCTTCGAGACGGCGGACGGCCTGCGCCGCCTGTGGCTGCCGGTCGAGCTGCGGGACCGTGGCGTTGGAGCCCCCGACGCCGCCGGTGGGGCCGTGACAGCCTCTCGGCCGTCCCTCGGGCGGCGACCCGCGCGTGGCCTCGAGCCTACGGCGTAAACTCCTCGTCGCGCCACGTCTCCTCTCCGTCGAGCAGCGTCCACAACACCTTCGTCTCGGCGATCTCCTGAGGGGAGACCGTGAACAGGTCGCGGTCCAACACGACGAGATCCGCCCGCTTCCCGACCTCCAGCGAGCCCACGAGGTCCTCCTGTCGGAGCACCCATGCCGCCTCCGTCGTCATGGCGCGCAACGCCGCCTCCACCGTGGGCAGGCTCTGATCCCCACGGTCTATCGCCGAGGATATCGATACGAACGGCGACATGCTCGCCGTATCGTAGTCGCTCGAGAGCACCACGTGCGCACCCGACTCGTACAGATCGCGCACACGCCACGCGCGTTCGTCGATCCGCGCAGGCCCGACCAGGAAATCCGAATCGTGGAGCGCTTGCGGCCGCGTCCAGCTCCCGGAGAGCTGGAAGTCCGCGGCCACCCCCAGCTGCTCGAACCGGGGGATATCCGTGGGCGCAACCCACTCCACATGGGTCAACCGGTGCCGGGCTCCGATGTCGCCGTGCGCCGTTCGCGCGGCGTCGATCGCGTCCAAAGCCTCGCGCACCCCGCGGTCTCCGATCGCATGAATATGCATGTCGAAGCCTGACTCTTCGAGTTCGCTCACATACCGGGCCAGACGCGCAGCGTCGAAGTAGTTCAGGCCCGTCGGCCCGGCGAGCGTGGGTCCCGTGTACGGTTCGAGCAAAGCACCGGTGGTGAGCCAGGTAATGCCGTCCGCATACAGCTTGACCTGGTTGAAACGCAGCCGGTCGCCGGGCTCTCCGCTGCGCAACGACAAGAGCTGGGCGATCTGCACGTCATCGTCCTCGTCCGGGTACGCCCACAGCGGCACGACAGCGCGAATCTTCAGGTCTCCCGCTGCATCTACTGCCTGCCATGCCTCGACGTAACCGCGCTTCCAGAAGCACCGACCATCCCCCACGGACGTGATCCCGTTCTCCGCCGCCGCGGCGACCCCGGCACGAAGGGCCTGCTCGTTCAAGGGACCCATCATGGGATGGTTCACCAGGGCCGCATCGAACGCGAGCTCACCAGCGGCGTCGAGCAGAAGACCGCGCGCTTTACCGCCTGCGTCGCGAAGAATCACGCCCCCCACCGGATCTGGCGTATCCGAATCGATCCCGAGCGCTGCCAGTGCCGCAGAGTTGACCCACGCTGCGTGGGAAGACGTCTCCATGATGACCGCCGGGCGGTCCGGAATCGCTCGGTCCAAGATCTCCGCCGCAGATCCTGGAGTAACCAGGGCGCTCCACAGGTCGAAACCCCACCCGACGACCCACTCCGTGCCGATTTGTTTGTCCGCACACCCTTTCAGCAGGGGCACGAAACCTGTCAAAGCACCATAGCCGGACACGAGGCAAGTACCCGCTGCCGGATGGAACGCTTCGAGCAGGTGGTTGTGCACATCGTGCAGTCCCGGGACCACCTGGCGGCCCAGCAGATCGGTTACGAGAGTCGCATCTCCGATGAGCCCCGCCGGTACGGGTTCGTCGCCGACCCAGACGATCTCGCCCGCGCGGATGGCCATAGCGGAGCGTCGCTCCGACGCCGCATTCAGGGTCACGAAGTCCCCGTTCCACAGCACGCGGTCCGCCGCGGAGAACCCGGTCGGTCGTGTGCCGGTGTCGGGGGATGCGCTCGTAGTCAGCGTATCAACTGGCTTATCCCTGGAGTCGGGAGCCGAGCACGCCAGGAGGGTGAGAAAACCGAGAGCTGGACGCAAGGTACGCCCTCCACTTCGGAGAGTGTAGCACTCGGTGGGTGGTGCCGCGAGAACTTCTCGTCTCCGGTCTCGGTCGGCCACCTCGGGCGGACGTGCTGGTGTGCGGGCACTGCCGCAGGCCCCTCACCTTGCGCGGTGGTGATCCACCCGCGCGCCACGACGCGCATCCTCGACGGCATGGCGCGGGCGCACCGGGCTTCAAGCGGAGGCACGCGGAAGCGGGCCCTGTTTCCTCTCGTCTCCGAGCCTGCCCCCTCGCCGAACCGAGGGTCCATCCTGGATCTGCCGGGTCACCGCAGCAGGCGTCCGAGCCCCTCCACGACGCGGGTCGCGTCTGCGTCCACGGGCTGGTGCCCCTCCGCGCGCAGCGAGGCGATGCCGTGCACGACCGCCCAACACACGTCCACCAGCACACCCACCGGCAGTGCTGCGCCGTGGCCGGCGGTGTGGGCCGCGCCCGTGAGCCGCTCGAGGGTGGCGTGCGTGCGCATCGCCGCGGGGAGGGGCTCCGGGGCAGCGTCTGCGGGGCGTTGGAACATCACCCGGAAGTGGCCCGGGTGCGCATCCGCGAACTTCACGTAGGCGACGCCGGCCGCGGTCAGCGCCTCCAGCGGATCGGGCCCCGCGTGGCTCGCCGCGCCCTCCATCGCCGCGGTGAGCCCGGCGAACCCTTCCTCCGCCAGGGCGTGCAGGATGCCCTGTGCGCTCCCGAAGTGGTGGTAGGGCGTCTGGTGGCTGACCCCGGCGAGCCGGGCCACCTCGCGGAAGCTCACCGACCGCACCCCCGACCGGGCCACCAGGGTCAGACTGGCGTCCAGGACGCGGCGCCGAGACTCCTCGCTGGACTTCATCCGGGCTTCATACCTGCCATGATGCGGGTCATCAACCACACGCGACCGAAGCGTGGGGCGGTGGCGAGCGACCACCCGAGCAGCTTCGACAGCAAGCCCGGCCGAACCGTCACAAACCCACCCAGCGCTCGCAGGGTGGACGCGGCCACCGCGTCGGGGGTCTCGGCCGCCCCCATCACCATCCCGGCCCGGGCGGCGAACCCGCTCCGCACCGGCCCGGGCGCCGACGACACCACGGCGACGCCCCGCGCGCGCAGCTCGCCGGCGAGGCCTTCGGCGAAGCTCTGCACGAACGCCTTGGTGGCCGCGTACGTGGACGAGCCGGGCACGCCCTGAAACGCGACGATCGAGCTGAGAAACGCGATCCCACCGCGGCCCCGGGCGGCCATCCGCGCGCCGAGCGGGTGGGCCAGCGCCACGACCGACCGGACGTTCACGTCCACCATCTCGAGCTCCGACCCGATCGGCAGGCCGATGAAGTCTCCGATGCTGCCGAACCCGGCGGCGGGGACGAACAGGCCGATCTCCAACGGCTCTACGGCCGCGAGCACCTGGGCGACCCCGGACGGGGTGGCGAGGTCCGCGGCCACCACCAGGGCCGGGACCCCGTGGGTGGTGCGGAGCTCGCTGGCCAACGCCTCCAGGCGGTCGGTCCGCCGGGCCACCAGGACCACGGAGGCCCCGCGCGCAGCCACGGCCCTGGCGAAGGCGGCGCCGATCCCGTCGGACGCGCCGGTGACGAGGGCCCACGGCCCATAGCGCCGCACGAAGTTCGGATCGGACACGGAGCCCCCAGCGTGATGTGACACTGTCTAGTTCATGGGTGTGACAGTGTCAAGTCCACCGGGATGGCCGACTGCGGGACCATCGCCCGGATCGGACCATCAAGATCGCGCGGGTACCGCCTCGCACCTCTCGGCGCTTAGCGTCTCGGGCGCGCGGACCGGCGCCCGGCCCCCGTGGACCGGGTGCAGCACACCATCCTCGATACCGTGTTAGCAGGGGGTGTTCCCGGAGGTCCCCATGCGCCACGGCGCCGCGCTGCTCCTGCTCGCCACCACCCTCGCCAGCGCCCACGACGAGGTGGATGCCGGCGGTCTCCCGCCCGATCCGCTCCTCGGTCCCGATCAGTTCGAGTCGGAGCGCGCGCACCTGCACGCCTGGGTCGGGCTCACGGAGTTCCCGGCCACGCTCCCCACGCGCGGCAACGACATCTGGGGGTACGCCTCGCCGGGCGGCCGGGAGTACGCTTTCGTCGGGATGGATACGTCGACGGGCGTGGTGGACGTCACGGATCCGGACGCCCCGGTGGTCGTGGTGGAGCTGCCGCACTCCGTGAGCACCTGGTCGGATACCCGGACCTTCCTGGATTATGCGTACACGTCGAACCAGGCGACCGGCGGGATCCAGGTGTTCGACATCGCGCAGATCGACTCGGGGATCGTCACGGAGCTCACGCCGATCACCGGGCTCGGCCTGGACGACGCGCACACGATCGCGCTCGACCCGGTCAGCGGCTGGCTGTACACGGCGGGCTCGGACGGGTTCAACGGCGGGATCGTCGCCATCGACCTGGCGAACCCGGCGGTCCCCGTGGTCACCGGGAGCTGGAACGGCAACTACGTCCACGCGCTCGAGGTCGTCACGCACGAGACGGGCCCGTTCGCCGGGCTCGAGATCGCCTACTCGTCGGCGGGCGTCAGCGGCTTCCAGATCCACGACGTCACGGACAAGGCGAACATCCAGCTCCTCGCCACGCTGGTGTACCCCGGGCACGGCTACACCCACCAGGGCTCGCTCGACTGGGACAACCAGCTCTTCTACGTGAACGACGAAGGCGACGAGAAGCAGGGCAACGTGGCCACCACGACCACGTACGTGTTCGACGTGTCGGACATCTACGCGCCGTTCCTCGCCGCCACCTTCACGAACGGCTCGCGCGCGATCGACCACAACCTGGCGTTCAAGGACGGGTTCGTGTACGAGGCCAACTACACGAGCGGCCTGCGGATCTACGACGGGCGGCTCGACCCGCTCGCCCCGGTAGAGGTCGGCTGGGTCGACACGTACCCGGAGTCGGACGCCACGTCGTTCAGCGGCGCGTGGGGGGTCTACGCCGGCCTTCCGTCGGGGAACATCCTCGTCGGCGACATCAACGGGGCGCTGTTCGTCATCGACCCGACCGACGCGCTGACGCTCCCGCCCGAGCCGCTCGTCCTCGCGGCACCGGCAGACGCCGCCATCCTCCGCCCCGGGATCGGCGGGCTCTCGTGGGAGCCGGCGTATGCGGCCGCGAGCGTCACGCTGACCGTGAGCGCGGACCCCACGCTCGCCAACCCCGTCGTGAGCCTCGAGCTCCCCCCGGAGGAGACGTCCGCCCTGCTCGCGGATCTCGGGCTCGGGAGCTGCGCCACCTGGTACTGGGGCATCACCGCCCACAACGCGAACGGGGACACGGCGAGCGCCGTGCAGTCGTTCACCGTGAGCGTCACGAGCGACATGGTGACGGACGGCGTCGTGAACGCGGCGGACTCGCGGCGGTTCAAGAAGGCCGCGGCGGCCGCGCACCCCATGGCGGACCTGGACGGCAACGGCGTGATCGACCTCGCGGACCGGTCCGTCCTGCTCGCGGAGATGGGCACGGTCTGCCCGTAGCGCCCTTCGATCCTATGGGTTCGGGGTGATCTCCTGCCGGTCGCGGCGCGCGGGCTCGGGCGTCGACCCGTGCGCCCGCGGCGCGCCTCGGGTATGCTCGCGAGCGAGAACCATCCGCACGGAGCACGCATGATCCCGAAGTACCCCCTGTTCCTCGCCCTCGCCCTGACCGCCTGCGGGAGCAAGGACGACGGATCCGAGACCGACACGGACGCCGTCGAGGGCGACGCCGACACCGACACCGACACCGACGCGTACACGGGCACGGAGACCGACACGGACACCGACGTCGTGGACACCGACACGGACGTGGTCGACACGGACACCGACCCCGCCTGCGACGCGATCTCCTTGGGCCCCTGGATCGCGGACGGCCAGGCCTTCGGCATGCAGATGACGGGAGAGGTCATCGCGGGTCCCTCGGCGTGCGCCTTCCAGCTCGGGAACTGGGATATGGTCATGGACTCGCCCACGGGCGGGACCATCGTCGGCGACCAGGTCACGCTGACGGGCTCGGCCTTCTGG
This sequence comes from Klebsiella pneumoniae, assembly GCA_945882675.1. Classification (GTDB taxonomy): domain Bacteria; phylum Myxococcota_A; class UBA796; order UBA796; genus CANLGQ01. The sequence continues at coordinate 7,624 of CAMCWU010000005.1, forward strand.
ACGAGCTGCACGGGCACGCTCGTCGGCGGCACGGAGATCAGCGGCATCTGCGCCAAGGACGGCTCGAACTTCGGCATGGTCAAGAAGTAGGCTTCGGGCGCACATCCCTGGGTGGGGGGTTCGAACCCGCCGTGGGGTGGCCGGGCGCCGGTCCGCGCGCCCGCGACACGCCACGTCCAATCCGCTCACGCACGCGTGCGCCGCCGCCGGCGCAGCGCCAGCAGGCCCACCCCCGCGAGGCCCGGCGGTGCCCCGCCGACCACCCCGCAGCCCTTCGACTCCTCCGCGGCGGGCGGCTCGACCTCGTCCGTGTCCTCGACGGGTGGCGTGCCCGTGTCCTCGACGACCGGGGGCTCGCCCGGGCCGCCTTCCGCGAGATCGGAGTCACCGTCGGCGTCGCTGTCGCTGTCGTTGGGGTCGGTCTCGTCGGCGGCAGTTCCCACGAGATCGCCGTCGAACCGGCCGTCCCCGTCGAGATCCTCCACGCCGTCGCTCAGGCCGTCGAGATCGCTGTCTGCCGCCACGGGATCGGTGGTGCTCGCCGGGTCGCCGTCGCCGACGAAGCCAGCGGCGGTGCCAACGTAGGGAATCCCGGTGACATCGCTGGTTCCAGCGGGGATCCCGACTGCGGCACCGGACTCCAAGCCGTCGGAGAGGCCATCTCCGTCGGTGTCGGGATTGGTGGGGTTGGTGGTCGTCTCTGCGCCATCGGCGAGACCGTCGTCGTCGGTGTCGTCGTCGGTGTCGGCGTCGAGCGGGTCGGTGAGGTTCTCGGCGCCGTCGAGCAGCCCGTCATCGTCGCTGTCCGGGTCGAAGACGTCGGTTCCACCTGCCGTCTCGGCGTTGTCGGTGAGACCGTCGCCGTCGGTGTCCATGCCCATCGGATCGAGCGCGTCGACGATGAGGTCGCCGTCGGTGTCGGGGCCCGCCGGGCCGCCTTCGGCGAGGTCGTCGGCGCCGTCGCCGTCGGTGTCGGGATCCGCCGGATCGGTCTCGTCGTTCGCCGTTCCCGCGAGGTTGCCGTCGAAGCGGCCGTCCTGGTCGAGATCCTCGTCGCCGTCGTCGATCCCATCGCCGTCGGTGTCGGCGAGCGCCACGTCGGTGGTCGACGCAGGATCGCCGTCTAGCGAGGGAGATCCCTGGGTACCCACGTAGGGAATGCCGGAGAGGGAGACGCCGGGCGCGATCCCCGCGGTCGCGCCGGACTCGAGGCCGTCGTCGAGGCCGTCCGCATCGGTGTCGACGAGCACCGGATCCCCGCCCAACGCGCCTTCTGCGCCGTCGGCGATCGCGTCGTCGTCGGTGTCGGCGTCGAGCGGATCGGTGGCGAGCTCGGCGCCGTCGACAAGGCCATCGTTGTCGGTATCGGGGTCGAATACATCGGTGCCCCCCAGGACTTCGTCGTTGTCCGTCAGCCCGTCGCCGTCGGTGTCTTCATTGTCCGGATCGAGCGCGTCGATCGCGCCGTCGCCGTCGAAGTCCGGGCCGCCGGCGCCACCTTCGGCGCCATCATCCGCGCCGTCGCCATCGGTGTCGGCGTCGGCGGGATCGGTCTCGTCGTTGGCCGTGCCCGCCTGGTCACCCGCAAAGGCGCCATCGAGGTCGAGATCCTCGGCGCCGTCGCTCTCGCCGTCGCCGTCGCTGTCGAGCTGGAGCGGGTCGGTGGTCGTGGACGGGTCGGCGTCGGGCGAGAAGCCAGCGAGATCCGTACCCAGATACGGGACACCGTCGCCGTCGGAGAAGCCGTTCGGGATGGGCGCCGTGACGCCGGATTCGAGGCCATCCGCGAGGCCGTCGCTATCGGAGTCGGGATCGAGGGGATCCAGGAAGACGGCGTCTTCTGCGCCGTCGGACAGTCCATCGTCGTCGCTGTCCGCGTCGAGGGGGTCGGTGAAGACGACGCGGTCTTCGGCGAAGTCGTCGAGGCCGTCGTCGTCGCTGTCCGGGTCCGCAGGATCGGTGCCGAGGACGAGCTCTTCTTCGTCGAGCAAGCCGTCGCCGTCGAAATCGGGGAAGAAGGGGCCCGAAACGATGACTTCGCCGGTGTTCCCTGGGTTGTTCACCACGGCTGGACCCGAGCCGTAGGTGCTGCCGTCGATCGCGGCGCCGTTCGTCTGGACCCCGCTCACCCCATTGCTCGCGTCGGTCGTGCAGGTGAGACCGGTGGCGTCGACCGCGATATATCCGCCGCCGCCGCCGCCGCCGCCGCCGTGGGTGACGGAGTTCACGTCGCCACCGTCGCCGCCCATCGCCTCGAGACTCCCGCACGTGACGGTCGCGCGGAAGCGCCTCCAGGCCGCGCGGGGGCGCCGCAGCGCGTGGACCGGCGGAGGGGCAGGCGGGGCCGAGCTGCGGTCGGCGATCGCCGGGCGCGTGGCGTTCGTCCACGCTGATCCCGGGAGCGTGGTGGAGCTGGGCGCGCCGGTGGTGGAGATCGTGGACGCCGGCACCCTGTGGCTCGAAGCCCGCGTCTACGAGATCGACGTCCCGCGGATCCGGGGGACGTCGGGCGCGATGTTCGACGTCGCCGGCCGCGACGCGCCCGTCGTCGTGGACGCCGCGCACGGCGGCTCGTTCCTGGCGGTCGGTCCCGCCGTCGATCCGGTCGACCGCACGGTCCCGGTCGTGTTCGCGCTGCCGAACCCGGGCGACCTGTTGCCGGGCACCTACGCCGACGTCCGCGTGTTCACCGCCGCCGTGGTGGACACCGTCGCAGTGCCGGCCCAGGCCGTGGTGGACGACGGCGGCTTCCCCGTCGTGTTCGTGATGGACGGCGGCGAGTCGTTCTTCAAGCGCCCCGTGACGGTAGGGGTCCGCGACGGCGACCGGATCGGCATCACGGACGGCGTCGCGGCCGGAGAGCGCGTGGTGAGCCGCGGCGCGTACGAGGTCCTGCTCTCCACGTCCGCGGGCGGCATCCCCGCCCACGGCCACCAGCACTGAGGGCGCCGCCATGCTCAACGCCTTGATCGCGTGGTCCGTCCAGAGCCGGATGCTGGTGGTCGCCGCTTCCATCCTGCTGATCGTCGCGGGCGTCGTCGTCGGCCGCGGGATCCCGGTGGACGTGTTCCCCGACCTCACCGCCCCCACCGTGACGGTGGTGACGGAGGCCCACGGCCTCGCGCCGGAGGAGGTGGAGACGCTGGTGACCTGGCCCGTGGAGTCGGCGGTCAACGGCGCATCCGGCGTCCGGCGCGTGCGATCGGCGTCGGCGGTCGGGATCTCCATCGTGTGGGTCGAGTTCGCGTGGGGCACGGACCTGCCGTCGGCCCGCCAGATCGTCAACGAGAAGCTCCAGATCGCGGCCCCCCAGCTCCCGGCCGACATCCCGCCGCCGCAGATGGCGCCGACCTCCTCGGTCATGGGCGAGATCCTGTTCCTCTCGCTCGGGTGGGAGGGCGACGACCCGGTCCGCGCGATGGAGGCGCGTACGACGGCCGATCAGGTGCTCCGGAAGCGGCTCCTCGGCGTGCCGGGCGTGTCGCAGGTGGTGCCGATCGGCGGCAGCGTGAAGCAGGTGCAGGTGATCCTGCGGCCAGAGGCGCTCGCCGGGCTCGACGTGACCTTCGAGCAGGTCGCCGACGCCATCCGCACGGGCAACGGCAACGCATCCGGGGGCTTCGTCGCCGCGAACGAGCAGGAGTACCTGGTCCGGGTCGTCGGGCGTGCGGCAGACGCCGACGCGCTCGGCGACGCCGTGGTCACCGTGCGGGAAGGCCGGCCGATCCTGGTCCGGCAGCTCGGCGAGGTCACCGTCGGCGCGAAGGTCAAGCGCGGCGAGGGCTCGGCGAACGGGCACCCGGCCGTCGTGATGGCCGTCCTCAAGCAGCCGGACGCGAACACGCTCGACGTCACCGCCCGGATCGACGCGCTCCTCGACGAGATCGAGCCCGGCCTCCCCGCCGATCTGAAGCTCGACCGGCGCGTGTTCCGGCAGGCCGACTTCATCTCCACGGCCGTCCGAAACGTCGGGATCTCGCTCCGCGACGGCGCGATCCTGGTGACCCTCATCCTGCTGCTCTTCCTCGGGAACCTGCGGGCGTCGTTCATCTCGCTCGCGGCGATCCCGGTCTCGCTCGTGGCGGCGGTGCTCGCGCTCGCCGGCCTCGGGCTGACGCTCGACACGATGACGCTCGGCGGCCTGACCATCGCGATCGGCTCGGTCGTGGACGACGCGATCATCGACGTGGAGAACGTGCTGCGCCGCCTGCGTGAGAACCAAACGAAGCCCGCGGACGAGCGCCGGAATCCCTATACGGTGATCTACGACGCCTCGGTCGAGATCCGGGGCTCCATCGTCTTCGCGACGCTCATCATCGTTCTCGTGTTCCTCCCCCTGTTCTTCCTCGACGGCATCGAGGGGCGGATGCTCGCGCCGCTCGGTACGAGCTACGTCGTGGCGCTGCTCGCGTCGCTGGCGGTCGCGGTGACGCTCACCCCGGCGTTGTGCGCGTACCTCCTGCCGGGTTCCAAGGCGCTCGAGGGCGAGGAGAGCCGCGTCACCCGGTGGAGCCAGCGCGCGTACGCCCCGGTCCTCGATCGCGCCCTGCGCCACCCGACGCTGGTGATGGGCGTCGCGATCGTCGCGTTCCTGGCGTCGATGGCGGTGGTCCCGTTCCTCGGGAGGACGTTCCTGCCGGAGTTCAACGAGGGCGCGCTGACCATCAACGTCGTGACGAAGCCCGGCACCTCGCTCGCGGCGTCCGATCGGCTGGGTCGCCGCGTCGAAGCCGCCCTCCTCGCCTTCCCCGAGGTCGTCTCGACCAGCCGCCGGACGGGCCGCGCCGAGCTGGACGAGCACGCGCAGGACGTGAACGCCGCCGAGATCGACGTCATGCTCGACATCTCCCGCGGCGAGCGCGGCCGTGAGGGGTTCCTGGACGCGCTCCGGGCCGACCTCGGCACCATCGGCGGCGCGAACATCACGGTCGGCCAGCCGCTCTCGCACCGGATCGACCACCTGCTCTCGGGCACGCGCTCGGCCATCGCCGTCAAGCTGTTCGGGGACGACCTCGATCAGCTCCGCGTGGCCGCGACCCGGATCGAGGCCGTGGCGAAGACGGTCCCGGGCGCCGTGGACGTGTCGATCGAGCAGCAGGTGGACATCCCCGAGATCGAAGTTCGGGCGGACCGCAGGGCGCTCGTCCGGTATGGCCTCGGCGCCGGGGAGCTCGGCGAGTCGGTGGAGCGCGCGCTGGTCGGCCAGACGGTCGGCGCCATCCTCGAGGGCCAGCGGCCGGTGGACGTCGTGGTCCGGCTGGCGGACGGGGTGGAGGGCGACCTGGACGGCCTGCGGTCCATCCCGCTCGACACGCCGGTCGGGGTGCGGGTGCCGCTGGGGGCGGTGGCCGAGATCCTGCGGGGAAGCAGCCCGAACACCATCGTCCGCGAGGGCGGGAGCCGGAAGATGGTGGTCCAGGCCAATGTGGCGGGGCGCGACCTCGCGTCGGTGGTGGACGACCTCAGGGCGCGCGTGGACGCCGAGGTGGACCTGCCGCCCGGCGTGTTCGTGGTGTACGGCGGGCAGTTCGAGTCGGCGTCCGACGCCGCGCGGACCATCGCGGGGCTGTCGGCGGTCGTGATCGTGGGCGTGTTCCTCCTGCTGGTGGCCGCCTTCGGTAGCGCGCGAAACGCCTTGTTGATGCTCGTGAACCTCCCACTCTCGCTCATCGGCGGGGTCCTCGCGCTGGCGCTGACGTCGGGCTCGTTGAGCACGCCCGCGCTCGTCGGCTTCGTGACGCTCTTCGGGATCGCGACCCGGAACGGGATCCTGATGGTCACGCACTACGAGCACCTGGTCCGCAACGACGGGCTCGACCTCGCGGAGGCCGTGCGGCGCGGGTCGGTCGAGCGGCTGGTCCCCGTGCTGATGACGGCGCTCGCGGCCGGCCTCGCGCTCATCCCGCTCGTGCTCGCCGCGGACGAGCCGGGCAACGAGATCCAGGCGCCGATGGGGTTCGTGATGCTCGGCGGCCTGCTGACGAGCACCGTGCTCAACATGTTCGTGGTGCCGGTCCTGTTCCGGCGGTTCGGCGAGGTGACGCGATGATCCTGCTCTTCGTGTCGCTGGCGCTCGCCGCCCCGCTCACCGCCGACGAGGTGGTGACCGCCGCCCTCGCCCGCGATCCCGCCCTCGCCGCGGCCGACGCCGCGGTCCACACCGCCGAGGGCGAGCGCCGCGCCGCGACCGGCCTGCGCGAGAACCCCACGGTCGAGGTTCGCCTGGGATATGGCGTCCCCCAGCACGAGGTCTCCGTGAGCCAGCCCCTCTCGGTGTCGGGCGAGGGGATCGCAGCCGCAAAGGCCGCGAAGGCCGCGCTGACGGCAGCCGAGGCCACGCGGGACCGGCGCCGGCTCGAAGTCGCCGCGGAAGCCCGCCGGCTCGCCATCGACGCCGTGCGGGCCGACGCCGCCCTGGTGCGCGCCCGGGAGGTCCTGGCGCTCACGGCCGCGCTGCGCACGGCGGCGGAGCAGCGGCTGGCGGTCGGCGAGTCCCCCGAGCTGGACGTGCGCCTCGCCCGCCTGGAAGAGGCCGCGGCGGCCGCGGATCAGCTTGCCGCGACCCGGGAGGCCCTCGCTGCCCGGGAGGCGCTGGCGGCCCGCACGGGGCTCGCGGCGGGCTCCGAGCTGCCGGCCGACCCGCTCGCGCTCGTCCCGGCCCCGGCATCCCCCGGCGAGCGATCCGACCTTCTCGCGGCCACCGCCCGGCGGGACGGGGCGCAGGCCGCGCTGAGCCGCGAGCGATCCGCGGCGCTCCCGCCGATCGACGTCGGCGCGTGGGCGCAGGTCCAGGACCAGGGCTGGAGCGTCGGCCCGACGGTCGCGGTGACCCTCCCCGTCTGGTCGGCGAACCGCGCCGGCACCGCGCGCGCCGCGGGCGAGCGGGACGTCGCCGCGTCCGAGCTCGCCGCGTTGGAAGCCCGGATCGGGGTGGAGCAGGCCGGCGCCGCGGACCGCCGGAGCGCCATCGACGGCGTCGCCGCGACGGCCGAGCCCTCGACGGAGGCGCGGGCGGCGCTCGCGGGCGTCGAAGCCGCCGTCCTGGCCGGCGAGATCGGTCCCGCCGAGGGCGCGCTCCTGCGGGCACGGGTCCTCGAGACGTGGGGCCGGGGCGCGGCCGCCCGCGCGGAAGCGGCGATCCTCACGGTCGATCTCGCGCTCGCGGAGTCCTGGCCCACGCTGCTGCCGACCGCCCCGTGAAGCCGATCGCCCGCGGGGTCCTCCTCGCGGTCGCGGCGGCTGGCCTGTTCGGCGCGGCGACCCCGCTGATCCAGCGGTTCGGCGCGGGCGCGGGCCCGTCGGCGACCGCCGCCCTCCTCTACGCGGGCGCGGCGGGGTTTGCCGCCGTGTCGCGCGGCGCGTCGGAGGAGATCCCGCTCACGCGGCGGTGGGGGCCCCGGGTGGTCGCCGTCGGGCTCACCGGGGCGTTCCTGGCGCCCGTCGCGCTCGCGGCCGGCCTCTCCCGGACCGACGGCACCACGGCGTCGCTCCTGCTGAACCTCGAGGCCGTGTTCACGGTGGGCCTCGGCGCGCTGTTCTGGCGGGAGCCGGTCGGCCGGCGGGTCCTCGCGGCGGTCGCCGTGATCGCGGGCGGCGGGGCGCTCGTGGCGCTGGACCACGCGGGGACCGGGGCTTCGACGTGGATCGGGCCGGTCCTCGTCGCGCTCGCGACGCTGGCGTGGGCGGCGGACAACACGCTCTCGCGGCCGCTCTCGGACCTCGACCCGGCGGACGTCGTGGCGGCGAAGGGCGCGGTCGGGACGGTGGCGTCGCTCGTGCTGGCGGCGGGAAGTGGCGCTGCCTGGCCGGAGATCGGCCCGGCGCTCGGGATCGTGGCGTGCGGCGCGCTCGGGTTCGGGGGCTCGCTCCGGCTCTACCTGCGGGCGCAGCGGGTGCTCGGGGCGGCGCGTACGGGCTCGGTCTTCGCGGTCGCGCCGTTCCTGGGCGCGCTCGTGGCGACGGCGCTCGGAGAGCCGCTCGGCGGCTGGCTCACGGTCACGGGCGGCCTGCTGATGGGCGCCGGCGTGTGGCTGCACCTCGGCGAGGACCACGCGCACGCGCACGACCACGCGGCGCTCGAGCACGAGCACCTGCACCGCCACGACGACGGCCACCACGACGATCACGTCCACGACCCGCCCGTGATGGGCGAGCATGCGCACCCGCACGTCCACGACCCGCGCAGCCACGTCCACGCGCACGGGGAGGACCTGCACCACCGTCACCATCCGTGACGGCTATTTGGTGTGGGCCTCGTTGACACGAAACCACATTCGTGGTTACGTGGCCCACATGAAAACGAGACCGTATACCCAGACCCGCCGCGCAGAGGCCGCCGCCGCCACCGCCACCCGGCTGATCGACGCCGTGGCCGAACTCTTCCTCGAGTCGGGGGATATGCCCACGCTCGACGCCGTGGCCCAGCGCGCCGGCGTGACGGTCCAGACGATCCTGCGGCGCTTCGGCTCGAAGGAGGGCCTGCTCGCGGCGGCGTTCGAGGCCTATCGCCAGCGGATAGCGGACCGGCGGGACCAGGCGCCGGTGGGCGACGTCGACGGCGCGGTGCAGAACCTGGGGGAGCACTACAGCGAGAGCGCGGACGTGGCGCTGCGGCTGCTGGCGATCGAAGGCGCCAGCCCCACCGCGGCGGAGGCGACCCGGCAGGCGCGCGCCGTGCATCGGGCCTGGGTGGAGCGGGTCTTCGCGCCGTTCCTGGCGCCGCTGGACGGCGCCGAGCGGGAGCGGCGGGTGGTCCAGGCCGTGGTGCTGACGGATGTGTACGTGTGGAAGCTCCTGCACCGGGATCTGGCGCTCTCCCGCGCGGAGACGGAGGCCACCATCGCCGACCTGGTCCGCCGCGCGCTCACGCCGCAGGGGGTGCTCTGATGGCCAGCTTCCTCGTCTATACCTCGCCCGCTCGCGGTCACCTGTACCCGCTGGTGCCGACGCTGCTCGCGCTGACGGCCCGCGGGCACCGGGTCCACGTGCGCACGCTGGCCGGGGAGGTCGCGCTGCTGGAAGGGCTGGGCGTACCCGCATCGCCGATGGCGGCGCCGATCGAGGACCGCGCGCTCGACGACTGGAGGGCGAAGAGCCCGGTGCAGGCCGTGGGCCTCGCCTTCTCGACCTGGCTCGACCGCGCCCAGCACGAGGTCGCGGATCTGCAGGCGGCGATCGCGGCCGGGTCGCCGGATGTCCTGTTCGTCGACGTCAACGCCTGGGGCGCGCTCGCGGCGGCGGAGGCGTCGGGCCTGCCGTTCGCAGTGTTCTCACCCTACTTCCTGAATGTTCGCGCGCCGGGCCGGCCGCCGTTCGGGCTCGGGCTGGCCCCGGCGACGGGCCTCTTCGGGCGCGTGCGCGACGCGGTGGTCCGCGCGGCGTCCGACCTGGGGACGCGCTCGTATCGGGTCCGCCTGAACGCCCTGCGAGCGGGGCTGGGGCTCCCTCCGCACTCCGCCTTCGACCAGCTCACCGCGGCGGCGCACCGGGTGCTCGCCTACACCGCCGAGCCCTTCGAGTACGCGCACGGCGGCTGGCCCGCGAACGTGCGCCTGGTGGGGCCGGGGATCTGGGAGCCGCCCTCCGCGCAGGACGCCGCGGCGGCGCACGGCACGCGCCCCCTCGTCCTGGTCACCTGCTCGACCGAGTTCCAGGATGACGGGGCGCTGATCCGGACCGCGCTGGACGCGCTCGCGGGAGAGGACGTCGATGTCGTGGCGACGACAGCGGCGCTCGATCCGGCGGGTTTTCCCGCGCCAGCCAACGCGACGGTGGTGCGCTACGCGGCGCACGGCCCGCTGCTGCGCCGTGCGGCGGCGGTGATCTGCCACGGGGGCATGGGGATCACGCAAAAGGCGCTCGCGGCCGGCGTCCCCGTGTGCGTCGTCCCCTGGGGGCGCGACCAGGTGGACGTGGGGCGGCACGTCGAGCTGGCGGGGGCCGGCGTCATGGTGCCGCGGCGGCGGCTCCGCGCGGACACGCTGCGGGCGGCGGTCGCGCAGGCGCGGTCCAGGCGCCCGGGCGCAGAGGCGGTGGCGCGCGCGTTCGCGGGCGCCGGCGGGCCCTCCATGGCGGCAGACATCCTCGAAGAGCTCGGAGGTACCCGATGAACCTGCTCCTCCTGCTGGCGTGCGCTGCCGATCGGCCGGCGCCGCCCGTCGCCCCCGTCGAGATCCCGGAGGACAACGTCGCGAGCGCGCTCGGGGACTGCCTCGGCGCGTACCGCGCGCCCCCCGAGTACCCGAACCAGCTCGCGAGCGGGGCGGAGCTCCAGCGCTACACCCTGCGGGACCCCGAGGCCGTCTGCAACGACGGCACGCCCGCCGTGATGTACGTCCGCGGCTACACGGACCCCGCGCTCGCCGACACCTGGTCGATCCACCTCCAGGGCGGCGGCGGCTGCGGCAGCTACGCCTCCTGCGCGATCCGCTGGTGCGGCCTCGACTACTACGACGCGTCGAAGATGTCGTCGCGGGACCTGCCGCCGAGCATCGCCGGGTTCGGCATCTTCGACGAGGATCCGCTCAACCAGCTCGCCGGCGCGAACCAGGCGTTCTTCTACTACTGCTCGTCGGATGCGTGGCGCGGCGAGGGCACCGCCACCTACGACCCGGACGACCTCGAGATCCCGGCGGAGCTGCCCGTCGCGCTGCCCGCGGATCTGCCGGACTACAGCATGTTCCGGCGGGGTCACACGATCCTCGCGTCGGGGGTCGACGAGCTCTCCGGGGGGCTGGTCGCCGACGGGGGAGAGGAGCTTCCTCCCCTGGATCAGGCGAGCCTCGTCGTGTTCAACGGGACATCCGGCGGCTCGGTGGGTGCCAGGGCCAACGCCGACTACGTGCGGGAGCGGCTCTCCGCCAGCGGCGCGGAGGTGGTCGCCGTATTCGACGCCGCCTTCGTCCCCCTTTCCGAGGGGCTGCCCGAGCCGTACGCGAGCGCTCTGGACGACCTCAAGGCCGCCGGCTGGCAGCAGGCGCTGGAGACCGAGGACCCCCTGCCCTTCATGGACGCGAGCTGCTGGGCGCACCTGGGCGGGACCGCAGACGAAGAGCGCTGCTACGACGCTGACTACTTGATGCTCAACCATATCACGACCCCGTTCTTCGTGCGCCAGGATCTGCGCGACATCGGCGGCGCGGCGGAGACGATCGGCATCCCCGACGCCGACTTCCAGCCCGCGGCGGTCGCGCTGCTCGAATCGCTGGCGGACCTCCAGCGCACGGCGGTCGAGGGCGGGGACATCGCGGTCGCGCCGGGGGCGTACGGGCCGAACTGCGCGCAGCACGTCGCGCTGGAGTCCACGAGCTGGTGGGCCGTCGGGAGCGTGCGGGACGGAGCCGGCGCCGAGTGGACCTTCCAGCAGGCCGCGCTCGCCTGGTACGCCGGCGCGGAGATCTCGGTCGTAGACGCCCCGAACGGCGGCGCGGGCAGCGGGCCGCGCTCGACCTGCCCGGGCGTCGAGGACGAGCGGTAGCACCCCGGGGCAGCGTCACGGGGCGGTCGGCGGCTCCACGTGGATCATCCCCATCATCCCGAGCTCCGCCTGCTCGAGCACGTGGGTGTGCAGCATCCAAGCGCCTTCCGCGTCGAGGGGCACCAGGACGTCGGTGACCCCGAGCGGCGGCACCGTCACGACGTCCTCCCAGCTCGGCGCCCCATCCGCGGACTCGAGCTGCACGAAGGTCCCGTGCAGATGGAACGGCACATCCTGGTCCGTCTCGTTGATCAGCCGCCAACGCTCGCGATCGCCGAGCACGCCGTCCAGGTGGACGTCGAACGGCCAGCTCTGCCCGTCGATGGCGTAGCGCAGGTCGGTGAGCCGCTGAAACCGCAGCTCGCGCATCGCGGCGTCGGGAGCGACGATCGGCGGACGTGCCTGACGCGCCGGGACAGGCCCTGGATCGGGTCCGCCCACGCCGACGACCGCGAACAACGCCAGAGATTCGAGCGGCTCGGGCCCTAACCCGCGATCGTAGGGGGCGAGCGTCACGTCGTGGCGGTCGCCGAACTCCGTGTCCACCAGCACCTCCAGGCGGTCGCCGGGCGCCAGCACCACCTCCCGGGCGCGGACTGGCTGCGCGAGCGTCCCGCCCTCGTGGGCGATCAGGAGCGCGTCGGTTCCCAGGTCCACGCGAAAGGTCCGGGCCGCCGCAGCGTTCAGCAGGCGCCACCGCTCGCGGCGGCCCGCCAGGATCGTCCCCGTACCGGCGAGCGCGCCGTTCACGAGGAGCGTGCTCCCGATCCGCCCGGCGTACAGGTCGTCGGCCGTCCATTCGTCGTCGAACCGCCCGTCCTCGTGAAGGCGGAGGTCGTCCAGCACGATCACCCGGTCGGCCGACACTGGGAGCGGATCTCCGCCCGGCATGCGGATCGGGGCGTACAACCCGCGCTCCACCTGCCGGTGGGACGACAGGTGCGGGTGGTACCAGCCGAGCCCCTCGTCTACGACGTCGACCACGTAGTCCCAGGACTCGCCCGGCCAGATGACGAGCTGGCTGCTCGGCGTGCCGTCCTGGTCGGCCGGGATCCGCAGGCCGTGGAGGTGCAGCGTAGTCGCCTCCAGGAGCTGGTTCTCCAGGTGCAGGACGAGTCGCGTGGCGTCCCCCAGGTCGAGCAGCGGCCCGGGCACGGACGCGCCGTCCGCGGACCGGTCCGCCCACACCCAAAGGTCGGTGAGCCCTGCGCTCACGAGGGAGACGTCCGCCTCCCGCGCCACGAGGTCCACCTCGAGGACGGCCGGGTCCGGGTCGAGGTCGGCCGCGGCGACCGGCTCCGGCAACCGCGCGACCGGCGCGACCGGCGCGAGATCGGCGTCGGGAGGCGGTGAGCAGGCGAGCGCGAGGAGCAGCAGGCCCACCGTAACCCCCGCGGTTCCAGTTGACGCGCCCCGGCGCGCGCGCGAACATCTCGGGAGTATCTCCGGAGTCGACCATGCGCCGCCTGTTCCCCCTCCTCGCCCTGCTCGGCTGCGGCGACAAGGACCCCGTCGACACCGACGTCACGGAGGGCGACGCGGACGCCGACGCCGATTCGGACACGGACGCCGACACGGACGCCGACTCGGACCCCACCACGAGCGACGTGGTGGAGCCGTGCTTCGAAGCGGATATCGTCCCAATCTTCGAGCGGAGCTGCGGCACCGGCGACGACGGCTGCCACAGCGCGATCGCGTTCGGCCCGACGCCCGCCGGCGGCTGCGAAGGCTGGTTATCCCTCGTGGACGCGCCCCTCGGCGGCGACGGCTGCCCGCCCATGGATCTCTACACGCGCCTGACGGAGCTCCACGGCTGGTCGTGCCTGGTCAACGGGGACGCCACGTCCGGGTTCGACCCGATCGTGTGGAACTACGTGACGCCCGGCGACCCCGATACGAGCGTGCTCTACCAGAAGATCGCGCCGGACGGGATACTGTGCGCCGGCGAGAACCAGGTCCCGACGCAGCGGATGCCCATGTCCGGCCCGCTGTCGGAGGCCGAGATCGCGCTCGTCCGAACCTGGATCGAGCAGGGCGCGAAGACCAACGCCATGTGCGCGGGGACGACCACGCAGGTGCCGAACGCCGCGCCCGTCGTGATCATCGACCACCCGGGAGACGGCGAGATCCGCTACATCTCGGCGGGGACGTATCCGTTCGTCGTGCGCGCCACGGACGCGGAGGACGGCGACCTCGCCGCGGGCGTCGTGTGGACGAGCAGCCTGGAAGGCCGGTTCGGGACCGGCACGGGGTTCGACCACGTACTGCAGCCAGCGGGCTTCCACGTCGTGACGGCGTCCGTGACGGACTCGGGCGGCCTGACGGGCGCGGCGAGCATCACGATCGAGATGCGGCCGTGACGCGTTATGGCGGGGAGGGGGGCACCATGACACGCTGGCTCTGGATCGCGCTCGCGCTCGGCTGCTCGGGAGAAGACAAGGAAATCGTTGCCGCGGACGCCGAGGAGACGGATACCACCCTGCCGGCACCCGACACCGACCTCCCGCCGGACGACACCGACGAGACCGTCGTGGAGACGGACGAGACCGTCGTGGAGGAGACGGACCCGCCGACCGGCCCCACCTGCCTCGCCGTCGACCCGACCACGCCGGTCGTCCCGCTCCTGCCGGCCATCGGCATCGACTTCGAGGAGGACCGGGTCCTGTACGGCATGCCGGCCACCGCGCCCAAGGCGGTCGTCCTGTTCTTCCACGGCTCCGGCGGCTCGGCCGCGGATGTGAACGGCACGGAGGTGCAGGCGCTGATGAACCAGCTCGTCCCCTTCGGCTGGGGATATGTGGCGGCGGAGTCGGAGGACCAGGACCCGGGCAACACGTGGGATACGAGCCAGAAGGCTGACAATCCGGATATGGCGCGGGTCGTCCGGGTGCTCGACCACGTGGCCGGGCTCACGACGCTGGAGGCCGACACGCCGATCGTCGCGATGGGCTTCTCGAACGGGGGCTCGGCCGTCGCGGCGTTCGTCGCTATCTACGGCGACACGATCCCCGTCGTGGCGGCGAGCTTCCACAACACGGCCCCCCGCGGGTTCGAAGACGTGCCGGCCATCTGGTTCGCCGCCGTGAACGACGCGCAGACCACCCCCGGAACGATGGAGGCCGCGTACCAGGACACGCTCCAGAGCGGCCAGCAAACCGAGTACCACCTGCAGGCGGAGCAGGTGATCTCGGTCGGCATGCTCCAGCGGAACCCCGAGATCGACGCCGCGGAGGCGGACGCGCTCTTCGCGGACATGGTGGCGAGCGGCCTCGTCGCCGCGGACGGCACGCGGCTGGTGCAGGGGGACGGCGACGCTATGGACAAGGCCCTGAACGGCTGGGCAGCGCAGTCGGCAGTGCCGGGGGCGCTGCGCGCGTCCGACCTCTCGCACCGGATCTGGGCGCTCCACCGGTTCATCGGCTACCAGGCCGATGTCGAGTGCGCGTTCCTCACGGGGCTCGTGCCTTAGCCTGCAGGGGCACATAGCGTTCCTGGACGGGGGCGCGGCCGCCGGCGAAGAAGATCCTGATCGTGGAGGACGAGGAGCTCACCGAGCTGCTCTCGTAGAACCTCCGCAAGCCCGGGTACGAAGTCCGGCAGTCGTTCCGCCGGAACGACGCCACGGCCGTCCTGGGCGTGGGGCGGCCGGAACCGCTTCTCCGCGACCCGTGACCGCGAAGCTCCCTGGGATCAGGCGCCAGCGGAAGCCGCGGAAGTTCACGGCCCGACCTCATGGGCGGCGGCGGCGGGATCGAGGCCGTCCTCGTCCACACGGCGGTTCAGGCGGCGCATGGTATCGGCGTCGATCGTGCCTTCGAGGCCGCGGAGCGCGTCCACCACCGCAGGGTGCTCACGCGCCAGGCGCGGGCCGACCAGGACGAGCGCGTCGTACGGGGGGACGGCGCCCCGGTCGTCCTGGAGCACCACGAGATCGTAGGCTCCGATCCTGCCGTCCGTCGAGAACGCGGTGATGATGTCCACGTCGCCGGTCGCGACCGCAGCGTACATCAGGGAGGGGTCCATGGCGCGCTCCGCCGCGAAAGCCAGCCCGTAGGCCGCGCGAACGGCGCGCCACTCGGGCCGCCCGAAGATCTCGTAGTCGCCGCCGACCGTCATGGTCCCTGCCCTGTCCCCCAGATCGCCGATCCGGCGGGCGCCCGCCGCGCGGTCCCGGCGCATCGCGAGCGCATACGTGTTCTCGAAGCCGAGGGACGCCACGACCTCGATCCCGTGGCGATCCCGGAGCTCCGCGCGGACTTCCTCGAGCACGCGGCCCCGATCGGACGGGGTGTCGCGGCGGAGCACCGTCGCGTAGAGCGTGCCGCTGTAGTCGACGTACGCGTCGATCTCGCCGGCGACGAGCGCGTCGAACGCCACCGTGGAGCCCAGGGAAGCGCGGACATCCGGCGTAGCGCCCGCGGACGAGACAGTCGCGGCGAGCACCTCCGCCAGGATGTACTGCTCCGTGAAGGTCTTCGCCCCGATGACGACGGAGTGTTCCGTGCTCCGGGAGCCGATCAACGGCAGGATCGCGACCACGACCGCCGTCGCCCAGCCCGCGGTAGCCAGGAGGGCGAGCGTGCGGTCCCGCCGCGCGTACGCCGTCGCCACGAGCTGGACCAGGCCGTCAAGCGCCAGCGCGAGCCCCGCGGATGCCATGCACCCGACCAGGATCGCCGCGTGGTTTCGCGTCTGGAGCCCGGAGAACAGGTAGCTGCCGAGGCTGGTCGCCCCCACGGGCGTGGACAGGGTGGCGAGGCCCACCGTCCACACCGTGGCGGTCCGGATCCCGGCGAGGATCACCGGAAGCGCTAGCGGGAGCTCGACGGCGCGCAAGCGCTGACCCCGCGTCATGCCGAGCGCGTCGGCTGCCTCCGTAAGCGAAGGATCTACGCCCTGGATCCCGATCACGGTGTTGCGGAGCACCGGGAGCGCGCTGTACGCCCACAGCGCCAGGAACGCCGGGAGCCAGCCGATCCCGGGGAGGCCGGCGGCCGCGAGCACCGGCACCATCACGGCCAGGAGCGCGAGGCTCGGGACGGTCTGCACCACGCTCGCGATACCGAGGGAAAGCCGCTCCAGGAGCGGGATCCGGGCCGCAGCAACGCCCAACGGGACGCTCACGGCGACGCCCGCCGCGAGCGCCGCCAGCACGAGCTGCAGGTGCGCCGTCAGGTAGCCCGGCAGCAGGCGGAGCTGCTCATCCAACGCCGCCTCCCAGGAGCGCGTCGAACGCCCGGGCGTGCCGCCGGGGGGTGTCCAGCAGTCGCTCGACGTCCGCGTCCGCGGGGCTGCGGACCAGCTCGGCCGGCGTGCCCACCTGCACCAGCCGGCCCGCGCGGAGCACCGCGATCCGGTCGGCCACCGCGAGCGCCTCCGCGAGGTCGTGCGTGACGAAGATCCCCGTGAGCCCATGACTCACGCGAAGTCGAAGGAACAGCTGCTGCAGGCGGTCCCGCGTCAGCGGGTCGAGCGCCCCGAACGGCTCGTCGAGGAGCATCCAGCGGCACCCGGCCACCAGCGCGCGCGCCACGCCCACCCGCTGCTGCTGGCCGCCGGAGAGCTCGTGCGGGTAGCGGGCACCCAAGCCGGCGTCGAGCTCCACGGCCGCCAGCACCGCCGCCACACGGTCCGCGATCTGCTCCGAAGCTGCCCCTTCGAGGACGAGCGGCACCGCCACGTTCTCCGCGACCGTGCGGTGGGGGAACAGGCCGACGCGCTGGAACACGTACCCGATCCGTCGGCGGAGGCGATGCACCGGCCCGTCGCGCACATCCCGGCCGTCGAGCAGCACCCGGCCGGAAGTCGGCTCCACCAGCCGGTTCACGGCCTTCAGCGCGGTCGTCTTGCCCGATCCCGAGCCACCCACGAGCGCCACGACCTCGCCGGTCGCGACCGTGAGCGTGAGGTCGTGCACGACCGTCGCGGCACCGTACCGGCAGGTGACGCCTTCCAGCGCGATCATCCGGCCCCCTCAGAAGCTGATGGGGTCCACCACGACGACCGGCGGCGGACCGCCGAAGTAGCCCAGGAACCACGCCGCGCCGAGAAGCAGTGCGCCCACAAGCATGGCGCCGCCCACGAGCGCGATCAACATGCTCGCCAGGCTCAGGCCCAGGCAGCCGCCCCGGCTCACCGCATTGGCGTCCGTGCGGGGACGCGCCGGAGCCGGGGTCGCGGTCGGCTTCACGAGCGATGCCGTGGACTCGAACGCGGGCGGCGGCGGCGGCTGGACGGCGGGTGCGAACTCGGGACGCGGCGGCGCGGCGACCTGGCCGGTGCGGGCGGCCGGCGGAGGAACGTTGTTCGGAGCGGTGAATGGCGCAGTCGGCGCAGCGTCCGGTGGGCTCGCGAAGGTGGACGGGAGCGGCGGGTGCGCCACGGCCGGGGGGGGCAGCGGCGGCGGGCTCACGGGGAGCGCCGGTGCGCCGACGGGGATCGGCGGCGGCGCGGCCGTCATCGGCAGGGGAGGCGGACTCACCGGCCCGCCCACGGGCGGAAACGCCGGGGACGGAACCGGTCCGAGGGACGGCGAGCTCGGCGGCGAATCCTGATAGGCACCCGCGCTCCCGGGGCGGCTCAGCGTGGCAGCACGGAGCTTCGCGGCGTCGAGCGTGGGATCGGTGTTCTGGACCCCGCGGCCGGACGAGCCCGGGTCCAGCGTGTGCAGCCGCGCGTTCCGCCCCTCGATCTCCGTGAGCCGAGCGATGAGCTGGTGGATCGTCCAGCGCTCGTCCGCCTTGAGTGCCATGGCGCGGTCCAGCACTTCCTGCAGCAGCGCGAGATCGCGCGGATCGCCGCTGAGCCCAGCATTCTCGAGGCGAGGCGGGATCTGCGTGAGCAGCTCCTCGAAGCTCGTCTCGATGTCCCCGCGGTGCGAGAAGTCCACGGGCGGCTGGCCCGTGAGGCAGTACCAGAGCACGCCGCCGGCCGCGAAGATGTCGGTCGCCGGGGTGGGCTGCAGGCCCTCGAACTGCTCCGGAGCTGCATATTCGGGCGTACCGACGAAGGCGCCCATCCGCGTGAGCTTGGATGTGCCACCGCTCACCTTCGCGATGCCGAAGTCCGTGAGCCGGATATGCGGGACCTCGTCGACCCCCACCTGCGCGCGCATGAGCACGTTGTCCGGCTTCAGATCCCGGTGGATGACCCCGCGCTGGTGCGCCACGTCGAGCGCGAGCAGGATCTGCCGCACGATCGCCGCCGCCACGCGCGGACCGACCGGCCCCACCCGCTCGATGTGCTCCGAGAGCGCGCCGCCCTGCTCGAACAGCGTGACCAGGTACGGCTCGTGGCCGGTCCGGTGAACGAAGCCGCGGCACTGCACGATGTGGTCGTGGGCGAGATCCTGCAGGATCTGCGCTTCGTTCGAGAGCCGCCGCAGGAACGGCCCGCTCGCGCGCTGCGTGTACAGCAGCTTGATCGCGAGGTCCGGCGGCCGTGGCTGACCGGCCCCGTCGATCTCCTGTGCGAGGTACGTGATCCCCGCCCCGCCGACCGCCAGCGCCCGCGTGATCTTGTAGTGCCGGTCCAGCAGATCGCCAGGTCCGAGCACGATCCCCCAGCCTGCTTCCGGCCGCTTGCCGCCGCACGACAGGTTCGGGCACGCGGCCTCGTCACCGGTCCCCTGGAAGGTCGTCAGGCAGCGGGCACAATACTGATTCTGCATCGCGGTGAAGCCTACCGCGTCCGGGCCGCGAGCGGAAGGCACAATGTCACGATCGGGCGCGCCGGCCCGCAAGCCGGCCGTCGGACCCCGACGTCCTTCCTGGCGGTCGCCCCCGCCCGGCGCGCACACCGAAGGGGGAGGACGGGGGTCATGGCGGTGCTCCCCGTCCGCAGCGCGGGCGCCCCCGGTCCGCGCACAACCCCGACCCTGACCCCTCACCCTCCGACTTCCGCGGGTCGCAAGCGGCGGCGGCGCCGCGCACGGATGGACGAGCGCATCGGCGCCGTGACGAGCGCGCGGACCGGCGCCCGGCCACCCGGGCACGACCTCGAACCCACCAAAAACAGGTCCCGGAGCTGTTATTTCGAGTCGAGGAACCGCTCCACCGGCAGCACGCAGAACCCGTCGAACGCCGCTTCCGCCCAGGTCAGCTTGAACACCGGAAGCGAGTCCTCCCCAGTCCCGCGGTCGACCAGCACCCCACATCCCGAGTAAGCCGCGTTGATCTTCGCCTTGCTCTCGGGGCACGCCGGGAGCCCGCCCACGACCGACTGCTCGTCCGCGCCCGCGATCGGTCGGCACAGCGCGTCGCTGTCCACGTCGAAGATGGTGATCTTGTACCTCCGACGAGGATCGGACGACCGCCGCCGCTCACCGAGGTGCTGGAGCAGCCGCCCGACCCCCGGCCGCTCGCTCGTCGTGTACTGCCGGAGCGCCGCGGTCGGCACCACCGTGAGCCACCCGTTCGCGCCGGTCCGCGCGCCGAGCGTGCTGATCCACGCGACCGACACCCGCCCTGGCGGCGGCGTGAGCTCGACGTTACACGCCGGTTCCTGCGCGATGGCAACCCCCACCAGCCACGCGATCATGCCGACCGCTCCCGCACGCGGTCCGCGAGCGCCCGGTGGTCGCGCCGGCCGAGCTCCGTGAGGGCCACATCCTCACGCTTGCCC
Organism: Klebsiella pneumoniae; assembly: GCA_945882675.1. GTDB lineage: Bacteria > Myxococcota_A > UBA796 > UBA796 > CANLGQ01. Next base: position 27,722 of record CAMCWU010000005.1, read on the forward strand.
GTGAGGAACCGCTCGCGCATGGCCTGCACGCGACCCGCGGCGTCCGTGGCGGCCCGGTCCGCGGCGCCGTCCTCTTCCTGCTGGCGAACGAGCTCTTCGAACGCCGCGATCTGCAGGAGCGGGTCCTTGCACGCGAGGAACACGTCCACGGTGGCGCCCGTCGCCCGCCGCAGGATCTCCGGCAGCGGCCAGCGCCCCGCGAGCGCCTTCATCTCCAGGTCGTCGCTGAACAACACGCCTTCGAAGCCCATCTCCTTCCGGAGCAGGCGGGGTGCGATCCGGTCCGACAGCGTCGCCGGCCACGACTCGTCCCACGCCGGGTACACGACATGCGACGTCATCACCGACCCCACGCCCGCGCGAACCGCCGCCGCGAACGGCGGGATCTCGATCTCGCGCAGGTCCCGGTCCTCGCGCTCGACGATCGGCAGGTCGAGGTGTGAGTCGACCGATGTGTCGCCGTGCCCTGGGAAGTGCTTCGCGCAGGCGATGACGCCCTCCGCCTGCGTGCCCTCGACGAAAGCGGCGACCAACGCCGATACTGCCTTGGGGTCGGCCCCGAACGAGCGGTCCCCGATGACCGGGTTCTTCGGGTTACTGTTTACGTCCGCGACCGGCCCGAAGTTCAGGTTGAAGCCGAGCGCCCGCAGCTCGCGCGCCAGCCCGCGCGCCACCTGGCCGGCGTGCGCAGTCGGCGGGGGCTCGCGCTTCTCGCGCCACTCGTCCGCGCGCCCCACGAGGGCCATGGGCGGCCACACGGTCGCCGGCTCGCGCACCCGCTGGACGCGCCCGCCCTCCTGATCCACCGTGAGCAACGCCGGATGCGCCGGATCCACGAGAGACGCGAGCTCGCGGTTCAGCTCGCGCACCTGCGCCGGCTCCGCGACGTTCCGCGCGAACAGGATGAACCCCGCCGGCCGCAGCTCGCGGATCAGCTTGCGCTCGTCCTCCGTGACTTCGTGGCCCGAGATGCCGATGACGAGCCGCTGACCGGCCCGGAGCTTCCGATCCCACAGGGACGTCATCTCGCCCACCGCCGTGACCCGCTCACTCATGGTGTCCCCCCTGCACGAGCTCGATCAGCACGCCGCCCGCCGACTTCGGGTGGACGAAGATCACCTGCGAGCCCTGCGCGCCGATCGACGGCCCCTCCGAGGTGAAGCGGTACCCCAGCGCGGTCAACCTGGACACGTCACCGGCGAGATCGTCAGTCCGGAAGCACAGATGGTGCAAGCCGGGCCCGCGCGTGGCGAGCGCATGGGCGATCGGTCCTTCGCCCCGGAGCGGCGCGACGAGCTCGATCCGCGTCGGCCGCTCGGCCGTCGAGACGGGGAAGAACGCGGTCTTCGTGCGGGCGGCCTCGACGTCCTCTTCGCCTTCCAGGTGAAGCCCGAAGTCCTCCGCGAACCGGCGGACCGCGTCCGGCAGGTCCGGGACCGCGATGGCGATGTGGTCGAGCGTGCGCATGGTCACTCCTAGCGGGGCCAGACGGACCCGAGATCCTGCTCCGCGAGCCCCGGATACGCGTCCGCGAGCCAGCGCCACGCCACCACGTGGACCGGGAGGTGGACGGGCAGGCGCACGGCGTCGCCCTCTGCGACGCCCGGGTACCCGACCGTGGCGTCCTCGAGCGTGATGTCCTCGCCGACCTCCAGCAGCTCCACGATCCGCTCGCTCGCGAGGTCCCAGCGGTCGTCGTGGCCCGGCCGGATCTCGGCGATCACCGGCCACATGCGCACGAGGACCTCCTCCCGGTTCCCGCGCTCCTCTGCCCGCCCGAGGGCCGCGACGATCCGCAGCCGGTCCTGCTCGTCCGCGAGGCGCAGCCAGATGCCGCCACGGGTCTCCGCGCGGCCGTCCACCACCACGTCTGCGTGCAGGTGGCTCGAGAGGTCGAACAAGAGGCCGACCAGGCGCGCGAGCGGGGTGCGCGCCGTGAGCGCCACGTGGGTCACGACCGGGCCATCCGACCGCAGGTCGATCCGCACGGGAAGCGCACGGAGGACCAGGGTTTCGCCCTCGGACTCGAACGGCTCGCCCCGCCCCGTGAGCCAGCGCGGAAGGTCCGGGCGCGCGGAGCCCGGGCCGTCACGCAGCTCGAAGGAGGATCCCGACGTCGGGAGGTGGAACGGCATCACGTACGCTTCCGGGTGTGCAGCTTCTCGCGGTGATCCTCGCCCGGCACGCCGACGAAGTCGCAGATCTCCCGCAGCCGGGAGTATACCCGGGTCCCGATCCGGTCGGCCAGCAGCGGCTGCGTGGCGCGCGGCTCGACGTCCGCGGCGTTGGCGACGGCGCGCCCGCTCGCCTCCCCCGGCCCGTAGTTCGTGGTCGCGAGGATCGGCGCCATCGCGTTGTACCGGCGCGACACGAGCTCATCGATGACGGTCTGCTCGAACTCGGTGTTCCGGCCCTTCCCGAGCTCGTCGATGGCCAGGACCTCTACCGAGACGAGCGGGTCGAGGAGCTCCGACGCGCCACGACCCGCATCGAACCCCGACTTGATCTCGGAGAGCAGGTGGCTGAACTCGACGAACCGCACGGTCACGCCCGCCGTGAACACGAGCTCGCGGAGCATCCCGACCATCAGGTGCGTCTTGCCGCGCCCGACGTCCCCGTGGAGCACCATACCGCGGTTCTCGGCCTTCCCCGGCTGGAACTGCTGCGGCCACTGCATGGCGACCTTGTGCACGGGGATGAGGCCCGGGCTCCCGCGCGGATCGAAGCTGGCGAGCCGGCTGTCGGCGTGGCGCGCAGGGATCCCGGCGTCGTTGAACCGGTTTATACGCTCCGGGAGCACATTACACGCGCAGCGACGCCGCCGGGCCCACCGACCGCCCGGGTGCCCCGGCTCGGCCTCCATGGCGACCCAGCCCGTGCCGTTGCACAGCGGGCACTTCGCGACGCACGAGCAGGTCTCCGCCTTCGCATGCTCGCCAGCGCGCACGACGCGGTAGCCGAGACCCCGACATTTCGTGCACTTCGGATCTGCGGCTACGACCAGCGCTCCCGGCTTCACGCGGCCTCCAGCGGAGAGAGCCGGAGCGACTCCCACACGAGCTCCGCGCACAGCCCGGGCCAGCGCGCGCGGACGCGGTCGCGCGCGGCTTCCTCGATCAGCGCGTGCTGCACGGCTTCCGCGAGATCCTCCAGCATCGCCCCATAACCCGCCCTGGCGTCGGCGAGGAGGGCGGCACGCTCTCCCGGCTCCAGCGCCTCCCACGCGCGCTCGTGGAGCGCCCGGATCTCCGTGAGCGCCAGCCGGGCCAGCGCCTCCGCGTCCGCGACCCGCGCCTGCTCCAGCCGCGCGCACAGGGGCCCCAGCTCCTCCGAGATCTCCCGAATCCGCGCGACGAGCACGCCCCGGCGGTCGATCGCCGCGATCTCCTGGAGCTTCGCGGGCTCGAGGTACTTCCGCGCGTGCGCGAGCCCGAGCGGCGTGCGCGCCCGTCGGGCCCGCCTGGCCGTGGCAGCGGCCTCGATCGCCCGGAGGATCGCGCTCACCGGGACCCCGCCGTCGAGCCAGCGCAGGAGCTGCCAGCCATCTGCCGGCGACAGGAACGGGGCTCCACCGCGGATCGCCACCAGATGGGCCCGCACCTCCTCCACCGCGCTGCGCCGATCCGGGCCCGGGTCCATCTTCGACAACCTCTCGACGGCCGCGCCGCGACCGCCGGGATAATCCCGTTGTGCGTCCCGCGCCCCCGCCGGCACCCTAGAGGCTGCGATGTTCCGCTTCTCCGTCATCTCTCTCCTCCTCGCGTTCTCCGACGTGTCCCGCGCCGACGATCTCGACGATCTGCTGAACGAGCCGGAAGAGGACGATCTGGGCGGCGACAAGACGCCGGCACCTTCGGGCGACGACGACGACCTCGGCCCGCCGGTGGTGGAGGAGGATCCCGACGTCTTCGGCCCCGCGGACGACACGGACCTGCTCGGAGAGGACGCGGACGCGGCGCCCGTCGCCGGCGCGGACACCGCCGACATCTACCGGAACGCCCAGGCGCAGGCCAAGGGCATGTTCGCGGAGGAGGAGGCTGCGTTCTGGGAGTCGTACCTCTCGACCTACCCGAACACCCAGTTCCGCGACCGGGTCCAAGCCCATGTGGACGATCTCATGGCGGAGCTGTACGGCCGCCGCATCGACACCCGCGAAGGCGGAGACGCCATGGACCAGGAGATCCGGTTCACCCAGGGTCTCGCGCTCTCGAACATCGACCCGCGCAGCCGCATCCAGTTCGGCCTCGAGTTCGGCGCTCCCGCCTGGACCAACCTGTTCGCGGACTACGAGCACCAGCTCGCGCGCTCGTTCTCGGTCCACGGCGGCGTGTTCCACCGGTACTCCGGCTGGGCCGTCGAGATCGGCCCGCGCTGGGCGCCCGTGAAGTCCACGCGCACGGGCACGCTGGTCACGTTCCTGCTGGACGCCCGGCTCAACACCCAGCCCGCGTTCCCGGCGTTCCGCCCCCAGATCGGCATCGGCCAGCGGTTCGGTAAGCTCGACGCGCAGATCCAGCTCGGCACGGATCTGGAGCTCCGGAGCGGTATCCAGGCCGTAGTCCTCGGCGGCGCCAACCTCACGTACCTAGCCACGGACACCGTCGGCCTGTTCCTCGAGACCCAGGCGTTCGCCAAGAACTTCACCTGGGACGAAGGCGACGTGTTCCGCTTCCAGACCGTGTCGATCGGCCTGAAGTTCTTCCCGCTCGGCGGAGAGCGCCAGAAGGACCTCGATCTCTCGCTCGCCGGGACCGCGCCCTACTCGCAGCAGTACTGGCAGCACCACTTCGGCGCCGTCATGGCGCAAGGCAACTACTGGATCGACTGATCCGCGTGAGGGCACCTTGGCTCTCGAGGAGGACCCCTACCTCACGCTCGGCGTGCCGCCCTCCGCGAGCGCGGGAGAGATCCGCACCGCCTGGCGCCGCACCGCCCTCGACACCCACCCGGACCGCAACCCCGGGAATATCGTGGCAGAGCGCAGGTTCAAGGCCGCGGCTGCCGCGTACGAGCTCCTCGGGGATCCACGCCGCCGCGCCGCCTGGGACGCCTGGGACGCCGCGCGGCGGTCGCAGGGCGCGCCTCCACCCCCCTCTGGCCCGCAGGTCCGCCCCCGCGAGCCCGCCCGCCGGCAGCCCCACGTCCACCCGGCCCGCCCGCTGGACCCGAGCGTCGCCGGCAACCCGGACGCCGCGGTCACGGTGCTCCTGGAGCGCGCGAGGGTCGCCGGCACATTCCTGCTCTTCGCGGGGGTAATGGCGATCTGCGGCTACGCTGGCGGCGGCCAGGCCGTCGTGCTCCACGGCGCGGCGGTCGCCGTCTACATCGGCCTGCACCCGCGCAACGTCCCGTTCGACGTGGTGCACGGCTGGCAGCTCGCCGTGCTCCTCACGGGGCTCGGCGGCGCGCTGATCGGCTGGCTCTAGGTCATCCGACCGAAGCCGAACACGACCTTCCGCAGCGGCGTCTTGTCGTGCACCGCCATGAGGCGCCGGAGGAGCGCGCCAATCGCGTCCACGCTCGACCGGCCCAGGTCCACCACGTACGCGACGCCGCGGTCGCCCACCGGCTCCGGATCGCCGATGTAGTGGAACCGACCGCGGTTGCGCTCGCCGAACTCCCCGTTGAACCCCGCGAGGTACCACTCGCCGATCGCCCCGTCGATCCAAGCGATCCGGTCGGCCTCCGACGCCGCGCGCTCGAACTGGATCGCGATCCGCAGCCAGTGCCACGGGCTCTGCGACGACACCCACACCTCGTACGGGTGGCCCTGCGAGCGCAGGAGCACCGGGATCTCGGCCAGGGGCTCGTAGCCTTCGAGCGCGACGACCATCGGCTCCTTCTCGGAGTACACGTTGGCGATCGTACCGTCCGCCGGGTTGACGAGGTCGATCCGCTGCAAAGCGTACGGCCGCGCCCCGCGTGCGAGGAACGCCTTCGGCTCGCCGTCCTGGCCGCGCACCATGCGCATGGCCTCCGCCATCCAGCCCTCCTTCTCCTGCTCGTCCGCGATCTCGTCGTAGTAGGCGCAGTACGACTCCTGGTTCGCCTGCAGGAACAGGATCGGGTCGTTCTCGGACTCGATGAACGCGAGGACCGCGTCCGAGAGGACCTGGGCGGTCTTCGCCGACTCCTCGTCGAGGTGGGCGGCGGCGTCGCGCAGGACCCGCGCGCCCTCCTCCGGACGGGCTGTGGACAGCAAGAGGTTCGCGAGCTGCAGCCGGGCTGCCGCGTCCGACGGCCAGCGCCGGATCACGCCGTCGATCGTGCGCCGGGCGTCGTCCACGCGATCCGCGAGCTCGTACGCCGAGGCCAGGCCCACGAGGAACCCGCGCTTGAGGTCGTCGTACTTCGGGTCGGCGAACGCGTCCGACAGGTTCGCAGCGCGCTCGAGGTACGGGATCGCCGTGCCCGGCTCGCCGCGCCGCAGGTACGCCATGCCGAGCGCGTTGTTCATGTCCGGCCGGTCCGGCGCGAGGTCCAGGGCCCCGCTGAGGGACTTCACGGCGTCGTCGAAGCGGCGCTCCGAGATCGCCTTGATTCCGTCGGTCGCGAGCTCGTCGAAGGTCGGCATTCCTGGCTCCCGGGCGGGTCGCTCCCGCACCGCCGCCATCTTAACAGAGGCGGCGGCCGGGAGGGCCACGGGGCGCGTCTCAGGCGCGGGCGAGGTCGCCGGCGGCCGGCTGGGCCTTCATCGCGTCGGTCACGTTCTCGAGGAGATCGCCGATCAGAGCAACCATCTGCTCGTGCGTGAAGCCCTCCGAGGAGAGCTGGCGGTAGAGGGTGCGGGCGAGCGTCTTGCTGCGGTTGCGGAGGAGGTCGGCGGAGGGGGCGTTGCTCTTGGACATGGGGAGTGGCTCCAGGTACGGTGGCGCAGCGGACACCCTCAGTAAGCAACCCCCGTGCCAACGGCTCCGGGGGTCACTTCGAGTGAAAGATGACGTTCCATCGTGCGTGGTGCCACCGCTCCTACGCACCGGGTGCGTAGCCGGCTGCGCACCTACTTCATCTTCTTCTTCACCATGGAGATGTAGGTCGTGATGTTCGGCGTGTTCGCATCGAGCTTCTGGGCCTGGGTGAGATCCTTGAGCGCCTGCGGGTAGTTCTTGCGGTAGTAGTGGCTGATCCCGCGGCGGCAGAAGGCCTTGCTCGACTTCGGGTCCATGGACAGCGCGAGGTCGAAGTAGTCGATCGCCTTGCGGAAGTCCTTCCGCGCGAAGTGCAGGTCGCCGATCGCGATCTGCGGCTCCGGATGGTTCGGGCCGACCTCTTCCGCGACCATGAAGTCGCTCATGGAGCGGGCGAAGTCCCCGCGGTCGAGGAACAGGCGGCCGCGGCCGACGCGGGCTTCCAGGTGGTCCGGGTCGGCGTCGATGACGTCGGAGTACAGGGCGATGCCTTCGTCGAGCTGGCCGGCTTCGTCTGCGGACCGGGCCTTGCGCAGGAGCTCGAGGACCTCTGCTGCGGTGGGCCCGCTGGGCGGCGGGGGCGGGGCGGGCTCGGGCTCGTCTTCCTCACCCGGGAGGTCGATCTCGGCCTCCTGCGCGACCTCCTCGTACTCGTGGATGTCGACGCCGAAGCCGGCCCCGGGGCGCCACTCGGGCTCCTCCTCGCCGTAGTCCTCGGCCGAGCCGATCTCGAGCGGCTCC
>CAMCWU010000006.1 GCA_945882675.1 Klebsiella pneumoniae
AGTAGTCCTGGAAGTAAGCACCTACCCCGGCCTGCTCCGCGTCCAGCGGGATCGCGCCCTCTGCCGGGAACAGCGTGTTGGCCACGAGCCGGGCAGTCTCGACCTCGCCATCGGACAGGCGGACGGGCGAGGGGGGTGTGACGACGGACTCCGGCACGGCGCCTCCACCGGTCGGAGCGCTAGCGCGGTCCCCGCCGGCCGTCTCAAGTACGGCGTCGAGAGCGATCGCGCAACATGCCGCATGCAAGCTCCGCGCCTGCGTAGCGGCTTACGCACCGTGGCGCCGGCTACGCACCGACCGTCAGGCGGTGGGCGTTTCGAGCTTGTACAGCCAGTGGGCGGCGCCGCCGCGCTCGGCCGCCGCGTGCATCTCGCGGGTGCGGACCTGGAACTCTGCCGCGTTCGGGCGCCCCGCCGCGTACACGGCGGTGTGGAGCGACCGGTAGCCGTTCGCCTTCGGAGCGCGGATGTAGTCATCGAGCTCGCCTGGGATCGCCACGTGCCGACCGTGGATCAGCGCCAGCACGTCGTCGCACTCCCCGATCGTGCTGACGACGACCCGGAGCGCCACGCGGTCGAAGATCCCGTCGGCGTCCCGCCCTTTCTTCGCCATCTTCCGCCAGGTCGAGTACGCGGACTTCACCCGGCCGGTCACCACGCCGTCGATGCCGTGGTCCGCGAGCAGCCCCCGCGTGTCGTCCGCGAGCCGCTCCAGCAACGCGGCCGCCATCGGCTCGACCGCCTGGAGCTCGGCGTACCGGACCGGCTCCAGCACGCGGAAGCTCGCCTCTTCCAGGGAGGCGCGCCGGTCGCCCAGCCCCCGCCGCTCGGCCAGCGGCGCGAGCACCGCCAGCGTCTCGGTCGCGAGGGTCGAGTCCGGCCGCAGCGCGAGCGAGCCCACGCGGACGTCGAGCGCCGCGGCGAGGGCGTCCGCGTCCGGAAAGACGGCCGCCATCGCTTCGATTCCGGCGGTAGTGCCGAGCTCCGACACGGCGTCGACGCCGAGTTGGGCGCTGTCGAAGAGGGAGGCGAGGAGGAGGGATCGCCAGGCGGTCATGCGGCCTCGGTCTGCATGCCTCTAACTGCGTACGACCCGGCCAACGGCAACATCCGCGTGACAGGACGGGACAGGGATCGGGCGTGTTATGCGGCGGGCAGGAGGCTGCGTGAAGTTCACCCTGGTCGACGAGCTGCCGTATGCGCGCGAGGTCGTGTTCCGCACCCACCGCGACAAGCTCGTGGACATCGTGCCGTACCTCCCGAACGTGAAGTCGATCGTCGTGGAGTCCCGGATCGAGGAAGGGCCGCTGGTGAAGCTCGTGAACCTCTGGTCGGGCACCACGAACGACGTGCCTACGGTGATCCGCCCTCTCGTCAAGCCCGAGCTCCTCACCTGGGTCGACCGCGCCACATGGGACGAGAGCAAGTGGTGTTGTGAGTGGGATATCCAGATCTCGGCGTTGCCGGACGCGATCACGGCCAGGGGCTTCAACACGTTCCGGGAAGAGGACGGCGAGACGATCATCCAGATGCAGGGAGAGTTCACGATTCACCCCGACCGCATCCCGGGCGTGCCGTCCTTCGTCGCGCGGGCTGCAGCACCTGCGCTGGAACGCTTCGTGGTTGGCCTGCTTCAACCCAACCTTCGGAAGACCAACGAGTCGGTGAAGTTCTACATCCGCGATCATGGCTGACATCGGCCCCGCTGGCGGGTACACTGGCGTGTCACAGGGTCGGGTGCTTCGGCGCCCGCATCCCCGGATCGGAGTTCGGATGCGCATCGCCTCGCTGTGGCTCGCTCTCGTCGTCGTCGCCGTCGGCTGTGGCTCGAAGAATGAGCCGCTCGATACCGCCATCATCGAAGAGACCGGCGCGCCGGAGGTGCCGCTGGACTCCGACGGCGACGGCCTGCTCGACATCGACGAGGAGCTGTTCGGGACCCTCGTGAACGATCCGGACACGGACGACGACGGCCTGACGGACGGGGAGGAGATGAACGAGTTCTTCACCGATCCGCTCCTCGCCGACTCGGACAGCGACGGCCTGTCCGACTTCGAAGAGGTCGGGATCTACGGCACGAACCCGACGAGCGCGGACAGCGACTTCGACGGCCTGAACGACTCGGGGGAGATCCCGCTCGGCACCGACCCCGCCGACTACGACACGGACGGCGACGGCGTGTCCGATGGCGAGGAGAGCATCGCCGGCAGCGACCCGCTGAACCCCGACACGGACGGGGACGGCATCTTCGACGGCCAGGAAGAAGGGCACGGATCCGGTGTCCTGCTCGTCGACACGGACGGCGACGGCCTCAACGACTTCGCGGAGATCCGGATCTACGGCACCGACCCGAACGTCGCGGACACGGACGGCGACGGCATCGACGACCGCGAGGAAGCGGTGGTGCGCGGCCTGGACCCGCGGGAAGCCGATACGGACGGGGACGGCCTCGACGACGGCGAGGAGGTCGCGCTCGGCAGCGATCCGCTGGACAGCGACACGGACAATGACGGCGCCATGGACGGCCTCGAGACCTGGGCCGGGACGAACCCGTTCGTCACCGACACGGACGGCGACGGCGTGCTCGACGGCACCGAGTTCGACAACGGCATGGACCCCACCGACACCGACACGGACGACGACGGCCTGACCGATCTGGTCGAGTTCAACGGCATCACGGATCCCGTAGACGACGACTCGGACGACGACGGCTTGACCGACGGAGACGAAGTCAACGTCTACGGCACGAACCCGACCCGCGGGGACTCCGACAAGGACACGCTCGAGGACTTCGACGAGCTGTTCGCGTACTTCACGGATCCGCTCAGCCCCGACACGGACGGCGACAGCCTCGACGACGGGAGGGAGGTGTTCGTCTACCTGACCGACCCGTCAGAAGTCGATACGGACGCCGACGGGCTCGACGACGGGGACGAGGTCAACCTCTGGAACACGGACCCCCGCGAGTCCGACACGGACGGCGACCTGCTGGACGACGGCGACGAGCTGTTCACGTACTTCCTCGATCCCCTCGACCCGGACGCCGATAGCGACCGCCTGTTCGACGGCGAGGAGTTCCAGAACGGCACGGACCCGCGGACCATCGACTTCGACCACGACGGACTCATGGACGGGGCGGAGGTCCTCGACTTCCGCAGCTCGCCCACCATCGTGGACACGGACGGCGGCGGCTCCCCGGACGCGGCGGAGGCCGGCAGCGGCCGCGACCCGCTCGACCCGACGGACGACCTCACCTGCGTGTTCGTGGAGGTGCCGGTCGTCGCGAGCGGCGTGGACGTCGGCGCCACGATCTTCCCGCAGTATGTTTCCGTCACCATGAAGGGCCACGTCAACGGCGGCACGATCGAGGACTACCGCCTGGACTCGGACGGTAACGGCGTGGCGGAGGACGAGTCGGCCGAGATCCGGTTCGGCATCCTCGACAACGCGCAGGTCGAGATCTGCTCCGTCACGTACGACGCGAACCTGGCCGCGATTCCTGCGGACGTGCTGTGGACGACCGACAGTGGCGGCGAGCTCGTGCAGGAGTTCCACCTGAACCTCGCGAACGGCAACAGCACCTGCGCGGCGCTGGACGCCGCGGACTACGGCACCACGGACATCCGCGCAGTGCTCGAGGCCGAGCTCTGGGGCGTGGCCGTCGGCGAGCTCGTGGAGCTCGCGGACGACCTGCAGGACCAGGTCGTGCTCGCGGGCGGGAACTGGGCGCTCGACTGGGAGCCCTACGTCGCCGGCTGGTATGTCACGTCCAACCGGGTCAACGCATTCGAGGTCGGCTGGACCATCGGCAACGACTCGACCTGCGGCCGCGTGGCGCTGGACGCGGCGGACGCGCTGATCCCGCTCGGCACCCCGACGTTGGCCTTCGCGGACGCCTACTACACGAGCGAAGTGCTCACCCCGCTCCGCCTCTCGACCATCACGGGTATCGTCAGCCCGTGAGTGCGACAGCGGGGATCGGGCGGTTGTACCTGGTCCCCACGCCCATCGGAGACGCGACCGACCTCTCGCCGCGCGCGATCGCCGTCCTCGGGGCGGCGGATGTCGTCGCGGCGGAGGACACGCGCGTGGCGCGCGCGCTGCTGCACGGCGCCGGGATCTCGGGGCGCGACATCGTCCGGTACGACGACCATACGGAGCTCGCGCAGGCCCCGGCGCTCGTGGCGCGGATGCTCGCGGGGAGCGCCGTCGCGCTGGTGAGCGACGCCGGCACCCCGCTGTGCTCGGACCCCGGCTACCGGCTCGTGCGGGCCGCCATCGACGCCGGCGTGCAGGTCGTGCCGTTGCCGGGCCCCAACGCGGCCGTCACGGCGCTCATCGCGAGCGGGCTGCCGAGCGACCGGTTCCTGTTCCTCGGCTTCCCGCCTCGCCAGGGTGGCCCGCGGGAGAGCTTCCTGCGCGCCGTGGCTGCCGAGCCCGCGACCCTCGTGCTGTACGAGGCCCCGCACAGGATCCTCGACACGCTCGACGCCGCGCGCGCCGCGCTGGGCGATCGGCCGGCGTGCCTCGCGATCTCGCTCACGAAGGAGTGGGAGCGGTTCCACCGCGGGCCGCTCTCCGCCGTCCGCGCCGGGATCGACGGCGAAGGCGAGATCCTCGGCGAGATGACGCTGGTGATCGGCGGCTGCCCCGAGGACGAGCGCGGCGACCGCGAGCGCGTCGAGCAGCTCGTGCGCACGCTCGCCGCGGCGGGCGTGTCGCCGGCCGTGATCCGCGACGCCGTGGGCGAGGCGTTCGGCTGGCCGAAGCGCGAGCTCTACCAGCTCGCCCTCGCGAGCCGGCCGGCGGGAAGCTAGATTCCCGGGGTGGAGGTCCCATGTCCCCCGGCGCCCCGAACCCCGAGCTGGAAGCCCGCGCAGCGCGCTACCGCCGGCTGCTCGCCTACGAGATCGACCGCATCCTGGGCGACCTCGGCACGCGGCGGTTCATGCTGCTGGAAGTGTGGAGCCGGCACCGCGATCGCGGCCCGTTCCTCGACACGCTCGAGTCGCGCTGGAGCACGCTCGGGTTCCCGGAGCTCGCGCTGCTCGAGCCGGACGTGCTCGGGCTGACCGAGCGATTCTACCGGGAGCTCGCGGACTTCCGGCTGTACATGGCCTTCACCGACGATATGCCGAGCACGCTCTCGGACCGGTACGATCAGGTCGTCGACCGGCTGCAGCGGGTGGGCGTACCGGCGATCGACGCGCTGGGCGGTGTGGAGCTCCCGGATGCGCTCGAGCGCAGCCGGGATCCGGCGATCCGGGTCGGGATGCCCGTGCTGGCGGAGCCCGACGTCTCGCCAGTTCAGCCGACGACGAGCGTGCGAGAGGTCATCTACGAGGAGATCGAGATGAACAGCTTGAGCGCCGCCGCACCCGGCGGCTCGATGTTCCCGCCGAGCCCGGCGCAGCTCAACGAGACGCAGGAGGAGCGGGAGGCGCGGGTGAGCTGGCGGAAGACTGGGAAGAGCTTCGAGTAGGCTCCCGCGGCGCGATGGTCCACCGCTGAACGACAAAGGGCGCCCCGAAGGACGCCCTCGTTCCCCTCAGACGGGCTCTTTAGAGCTTGGCGATCAGCGGCGCGATGAGCAGGCTCACGACGCTCATGACCTTGATGAGGATCGCGACGGCCGGGCCCGACGTGTCCTTGAAGGGGTCGCCGACGGTGTCGCCCGTCACGGCGGCCTTGTGGGCGTCCGAGCCCTTCTTGTGGCCCTCCAGACCGCCCTTCTCGATGTACTTCTTGGCGTTGTCCCAGGCGCCGCCGGCGTTCGCCATGAACAGCGAGAGCGACGCGCCGACCGCCAGCGCGCCGGCGAGGGCGCCCGCGAGCGCCTCCGGCCCGAGGAGGAAGCCGATCGCCACCGGGGCGAGCACCGCCGCGAGGCCGGGGAGCACCATCTCCTTGAGCGCGGCAGCCGTCGCGATGTCGACGATGCGCGACGGATCCGGCTCCGCCTTGCCCTCCATCAGGCCCGGGATCTCCCGGAACTGACGGCCGATCTCGACGACGATGGCGCCCGCCGCCTTGCCGACCGCGAGCATCGTGGACGCGCCCACGATGAACGGCAGGATCGCGCCGAGGAGGATGCCGATGAGGATGTTCGGGTCCGTGACCTCGAGCGACATGATGCCCATGCCGGCTTCCGCGCGGACATGGTTCACTTCCAGGCTGAACGCCGAGAAGAGCGCGATGACGGTCAGCGTGGCCGAGCCGATCGCGAACCCCTTGCCGATGGCCGCGGTCGTGTTGCCTACGGCGTCGAGCTCATCGGTGATCGCGCGGACGTCCGCGCCGAGGCCGGCCATCTCGGCGATCCCGCCGGCGTTGTCGGCGATCGGACCGTACGCGTCCACCGTCATGACGATGGCCGTGCCCGCGAGCATGCCCACCGCGGCGAGCGCGATGCCGTACTGGCCGAAGTCGCCGAGGGCGACGTTCGAGATGTACGCCACGACCGCGACGATCAGCAGCGCGCCGACGACCGACTCCATGCCGACCGCGAGACCCTGGATGACGTTCGTACCGGCGCCCGTGAGGGACGCCTTCGCGACGCGGCGGATGGGGCCCCAGGCGGTGTAGTACTCGGTGAGGAGGCCGATCGCGGCGCCGCCGACCGCGCCGACGCCCATGGCGACCGTGACGCCCTGCGAGATGCCGAAGACCGGCATGAGCGCGAAGGTCACGAGCGTCATGACGAGCGGGGGTCCGATGAGCGAGCTGCGGAGCACGAGGGCCGGCTCCGAGTTCTTCATGGCGCGGGCCACGAAGATGCCGACGAGGCTGATGGTGAGGCCAACGGCGGAGAGCACCAGCGGGAGCGCCACGGCGACGGCACGGGCCTCGTCCACCGACGACGCGTTCGGGACGAGCGCGCGGAGCGGCGCGTCCGGGGCGGTCAGCGCGATGGCCATGGCGGCCACGATGGCGGCCACGAGCGACTCGTAGATGTCTGCGCCCATGCCGGCGACGTCGCCGACGTTGTCACCGACGTTGTCGGCGATGACGCCCGGGTTGCGCGGGTCGTCCTCCGGGATGTTCTCGATGACCTTGCCGGCGATGTCCGCGCCGACGTCCGCGGCCTTGGTGTAGATGCCGCCGCCGATGCGGGCGAACAGCGCGATCGACGAGGCGCCGACGGCGAACGAGTGCAGGACCGTAGAGATCTCCGGAGAGCCGCGGAAACCAAGGTAGATCGCGCCCATTCCGAGCAGGGCGAGCGCGGCGACGGAGAGGCCCATGACCGCGCCGCCGTCGAGGGCGGTCACGAGGGCGTTCGGCTTGCTGCGCTCCATGGCGGCCCGCGCGGTGCGGACGTTCGCCAGGGTGGCCGCGCGCATGCCGACGAAGCCCGCGCCGAGCGACAGGACGGCGCCGAACAGGAACGACGCGCCGGCCGTCACGCCGAGCATGAAGGAGAGGATCGCGAAGACGACGATCGAGTAGACGGCGAGGACCCGATACTCGCGCAGCAGGAAGGCCATGGAGCCTTCGCGGATGTACCGGGCGATCCGGTTCATGTCCTCGTTGCCTTCGGGCAGCGCGGCGACGCGGAAGTAGAAGAACGCAGCGGCCACCAGTCCGAGCGCGCCCGCGCCGATCGGGGCGTAGCTCCAGGTGGTCAACAGTGGATTCATGGTCAGCTGCCCTTCGGGAAAGACGGAGTACGGGGCACGGGCCCCACAAGGAGATTGGCGCCGCGCATAACGGATTTTGACGACCGCTGCACGTTTGTGACGCTCAGCCGCTCGCGATCACGGAGAAATCCAGCGATCCGTCGCCGGCCTGGAGGTGGGCGTCCATGTGGGCGGCGATCCCGGGGAGCACCATGAGCGGGAGCTCGCCGCAAGCCTCGATCATCAGCCGCACGTCCTTGCGCGCCATCCCGAGCTCGAACGACGCCGGGGAGAACTTCCCGGCGGCGATC
This sequence comes from Klebsiella pneumoniae, assembly GCA_945882675.1. Lineage (GTDB taxonomy): Bacteria > Myxococcota_A > UBA796 > UBA796 > CANLGQ01. Next base: position 7,931 of record CAMCWU010000006.1, read on the forward strand.
TTCGGTCCGCGCGCGGTGAGGAACCCACCGGGGTTGAGAGCCGTGAGGACCTCCATGGCCGCCGCGGGAGGCAGGTCGCTCGCACGCGCGAGCTGGAAGATGTCGCCGAGGACGCCGACCATGGAGATGATGGCCGCATTCCCGAACAGCTTGTACACCGCCGCCTGGTCCGCCCGCTCCCCGATGTACCAGACCCTGCCGGTCATGGGGGTCAGGAACCCCTCGAGCTCGTCGAACCGGTCCTTCGGGCCGCTGGCGAGCATGAGTCCCGTGGCGTCCCGCGCGTTCTGCGGGCCCATGAACACCGGGGCCGGGAGGTACGGGATGCCGAGCGTGTCCATGCGGGCCGCGCGCGCCGTGACGCCCGCGGGCGCGCTCGTGGAGTGATCGATGACCGGCACTCCGCGGAGGATCTCGATCAGCTCCGCCAGGACGGCGTCCACGGCCACATCCTCCGACAAGCACAGGTGCACGCGGCTCGCGCCCCGCACGGCGTCCGTGGGGCTCGCGGCGGCCCTGGCACCGTGGATCTCCAGCGCCTGGGCCTTGCTCGCGGTCCGGTTCCAGACGACTACGTCCTCGCCGCGGCGCCGCATGGCCTCCACCATGCCAGAGCCGAGCAGACCGGTGCCGAGAAACGCGATATGGGACATGGAGGGGCTCCTTCGGGAGAGCCCGATAGGTAACCCGACGCCTCCCCACCGGAGTGCGACGATCGGCAGCGGGTGCTACAACGGACGGGGGAGGGTGGATGCGGAGCTGGCTCGTGCTCGGGCTGCTGGCGTGCCGCGGCAAGGACGCCACGGACACCGCAGGCACCCCCCTGACGGACACCGTCCCGGATGGAACCACCGACCCGGCCGGCGCGGATGTGGTGTCTGCGGAATGCACGTTAGACCCTGACAATAGCCTCCGCGCCACCTGCAGCGTGGACCTGGACTCTCCGGACGACGTGGAGATCACGTTCCTGGCGGACGGCGTGGAAGGCATGGTGTTCCGGAGCGCGGTGCCCGCCGCCCGCCACGTCGTCGAGGTCTGGGGGCTCGTCCAGGAGACGGAGTTCCAGTGGGCGGCCACGCCCGTGGGCAACCCCGCTGGCGGCCAGCAGGGGAGCCTGATCGCCGGCTCCCTCCCGGTGACGCTCGACCGGATGACGGTAGACGTGCAGGCGCCCGGCCCGCACGGTGACGACGCCGTCCTGCTCAACTACGGCTGCGACACCTTCCAGGAGGCCCTGGTGATCCTCGACCGTGAAGGTCGGGTTCGCTGGTACCAGGACATCTCGGAGCTCACGGCCCCACCGGGCCCGAAGACGGTGCGCGGGCTGAACATCACGCCGGAGGGCACGATCCTCGCGGTCCTCGACCGGACGGCGGTCGTCGAGTACGCGCTCCACGGGACGCTCCTGCTTTACCTGGACGGCGCGGCGTTGGACCATCCCGTCCACCACGACCTGAACCGCTGGAACGACCTCACCTATGTCGTCTTCGCCGAGCAGGTGGAGGGCCCGGACGGCCCGACCGTCACGGACGGGTTCTACGTCTTCGACGGCACGGGCACGCGCGTAGCGGAGTGGCACTCCGCGGACCACATCTCGCCGGTGGACGGCGGATCCGCGGGCGGCGGGTACTGGGCCGACCTGTTCCCGGGCGCCATCGACTGGTCCCACACGAACGCGCTCGCGGTCGACCCGGACGGCGGCGTCACGCTCTCGTTGCGGTACCAGTCGGCGCTCGTGCACGTGGTCGGAGACCCGGCGGCCGCGGACTTTGGCGCGGTCTCCTGGATCCTCGTCGGGGACCCCGAGAAGTCGGTCCTGACGTCGACGCTCGCGTTCGCGTCGAGCACGGGGATCGCGGACGTCGCGTTCGAGCAGCAGCATCACGTGGCGTCGGTGGCGGGCGGGCTGACTCTCTGGGACAACGGCCGGGAACCCGAGAGCGGGAGCCGCGTGCTCGAGCTGGCGATCAGCGGCGGCGCGGCGGACGCCGTGCGCGAGTGGCCCGTCGGCGCGTTCTGCCCCGGGCAGGGGAGCGGAACGGTGCTCCGGAGCGGCAATGTGCTCGTGGACTGCGCGCCCGCGGACACCATCGCAGAGGTCGACCCGGCCGGCGTGACGCTCTGGAGCGCGTCCGTGTCGTGCGGTCTCGGGATGATGCTCCGGCCGCTCTACCGGGGGCTGCCGATCGACCTGTTCCCCGCCGCGGGGGCCAGCTCGGTGCCATGACGGGGTTCCGTGACCGCGTGGATGCGCTGCCGCGCCTCGGGCTCGGGATATCGACGGAGTACGGCGTGGGTGCGCACGGGGTAGATCCGCTCGCGCTGCACCGGCGTCGGCCCGACCTGATCCGCTTCCTGGAGGTCGGCGCGGACCTGGAGCGCGGGGTGGACGGCCCGACGGACGCGTGGGTGGCCGCGGGCCTGCCGACGACCTGGCACTTCCTGGACATCAACCTCGAGGATCCCGCAGACCGGGACCTCGCGTGGGCCGACGACGCGGCCGCGCTCGCGCGGCGGTGCGGTGCGGCGTGGATGTGCGGGGACGCCGGGCGCTGGCGCGTCGGCCCGCGGGACCGCGGCCACGGGGTGCTCCTGCCGCCCATTTTATGCCGGGAGTCGGCGGAGATCCTGGCGGACAGCGTGACCTGGCTCCGAGACGCCACGGGCCTGGAGGTCCTGCCGGAGAACCCGCCCGCCCACGTGTTCCTGGGCGACATGCATATCCTCGACTACTTCGCAGTGGTGGCGGAGCGCGCCGATTGCGGGCTGCTGCTCGACGTCGCACACCTGGCGATCGCACAGCGCGTGGCGGGGCGCGGACCGCTCGACGGCCTCGACGGCTTCCCGCTCGACCGAGTGGTGGAGGTCCACGTGGCGGGGGGCCGGGAGATCCGGGTCCGCGGCCGCACGTTCGTGGAGGACGATCACGGCCCGCACCCGCTAACGGACACGTGGGAGATCTTCCGGCACGTCGTGGAGCGGGCGCCGAACCTGAGGGCCGTCGTGGTGGAGTGCGAGCGGAACCCGCCGGCGGTAGTGATCCCGCTGTTCGAGCGGGTCGCGCAGGTCTGGGCGTGAGCGCGGACGTCGACGGGTGTCAGCGCGCGGCATTCCGGATGCAGCTCGATCCGGCGTTCGCCGCCCGTATCCTCGACGGGGACGTGGCGGCGATCGCGTCGACGGGCCTCGGGCCGCGCGAGATCGCGTGGCTGCGCGCAACGGACCGCGCGGCCTGGCTGGCCGAGCCGCGGCGGCGCGAGCAGGTGATCGGGAACATCGCGGGGGAGTTCGCGCTCACTGCGGCCCTGGCGCCGAAGGTCCGGCTGGACCGGTTCCTGGGCACCGACGGGATGCACGCGGCCATCGCCGGAGATCGGAGCCTCCCGCTCGCGTTCGCGGAGTGGCTGGTCCCGCTGGTGCCCCCGTCCGCCCGCCCGGTGGCGACCCTGGAGGCGGAGATGGCGCGCGCCCGGCGGCTGCAGGACCCGCGGCCGGACGCGGAGATCCGCCTCGCTCGCGGGGCGCGGATGGTGACGCTCCCGGGGGGGACGGTAGCGTACGCGGCCGACCTCCGGGTGGCGCTGGATGCGCGCGCGTCGCCGCCGCCGCGCCCCGTCGCAAGGCCCGACGCCCTCGTCGTGCTGGCTCCGCGCCCCACGCGCCGCTGGACCCTCCCCGAGGTCGCCGTGGAGGAGGTGGGTGGCGCCGTCGCGGCCGTGATCCTCGCATCCCGCGACGGGATCCGGCGCGCCGACTTCGCCGTGCTCGCTGCCGCCTGGGAGGCGGGTCCAGGGGATGTCGAACGGGTCGTCGACGAGCTGGTGGCCGACGGGTATCTGGAAACGAACGCCCCGATCGGGTAGTGTGGACATCCATGCCGAACGACCTCAGCGCAACGCTCCAGCTCCTCCCGATCTTCAACCTCCTCCGTCCAGAGGAGGTCGAGCGCATCACGGAAGTCGGCCGGGTCGAGTACTGGCAGGAAGGCGCGCTCGTCCTGGAGGAGCGCGCCGTCGGCCCCAGGATGATGGTAGTGCTGGAAGGCAGGGTAGAGGTCCTGCGGCGCGACAAGGCCGGCGTGCAGCGCGCCATCGCCGAGCTCGGCCCAGGCGAGATCCTCGGGGAGATGAGCCTCCTCCTGGAGCTCCCGCGCTCGGCCACCGTGCGCGCCGTGACCCCCCTTCGCGTATTCGCCATGGACCAAGCGGCGTTCCAAGAGCTCGTCGATCAGGACGACCCCGCGACGCTGAAGCTCGGCCTCGCGCTCTCGCGCATCCTCGCCATGCGCCTGATGCGCCTCAACGACCGGGTCCTCGACCTGCTCGGCCAGGCAGAGGGCGGCGTCCGCGAGCGCTTCCACGAAGCCCGCCAGGAGATCTTCAACCTGTGGGACGAGGGCTGATCGCTCGAACGGAGTCGTGGGCGGGTGAACAATTTGGGTCACGGTCGCACCACTGGTGCGCGCCCCCGGGTTAGTCAGGCGCCTGGAGGGCACCGTGTCCCGCACCATCCTCGTCGCTTTCGTCGTGGGCCTCGCCCTCTCCACCCCGGCTGGCGCGCAGGAGACCGGGGCGCCTCCCCCGGCTAGTCCTCCGGCAGTTGAGCCGATCTCGGTGGGTGAGCCGCCGGCGCCGGTGCCTGCGACGCCGCCGGTTCCCCCGATCGGCCCCACGCCGCTGGACGGGCCCTCACCGATGGATGGCAGCGCGCCCGTCCTCCGCGACACGGAGGAAGGAGATCTTCCGATCCCGACCATGCAGATCGATCGCGTCCTCCCGCGCTTCAGCTACGAGCTGGCGGTCCAGGCCGGCTATGGGGACGTCGGCTACTTCCGGCAGACCGTCGGGCAGTGGATCAGCTTCGGCATCCGCTCGGCCTGGGGGCGCAACATCGGCCCGCATCGCCTGGCGGTGGAGGGCATCATCGGCCTGGAAGGCCCGTTCGGCACCCACACGACGATCCTCGCGGAGCCGCGTTTCGCGTGGGACTTCATCACGGGTGTCGAGAAGGGCGCGCAGCTCGGCGCCTCCCTCGGGCCGTCGTTCGCCTACCGGAACGTCGCGGTCGTCGGCCCGGAGAACAACCTCATCGCGTACACCGTCTCGCCGACCGCCGCGGTCCGCATCGGCTACTCCCAGGGCTGGAGCCGGGAAGGTCGCCGGTTCTTCGCGTTCGTCGAGCCTCGTGTGCGCTACGAGCTGGTGGGGGAGGCCGTCGATGACGGGCAGCCCTTCAGTCCGGGCGTCGTCATCGCGGTGGGCTCCGGCCGCGGATACTGAGCGCGGGTCGTAGGTACCATCCGCGATAGTCACGCTCTGCCGCCCGGGAATGACAGACCTTGACTCGAAGGCGGGCTCGCCAGCGCCGGGCCCGGTGTTATAGGGCGCGGCAGTCACGCCGGCCCGATCTACCGGGCGTGCGTCGAATTGGAGGATCCGTGCGGAACGTCGTCTCTCTCGTGATCGCTGGCGCGCTGTTCGGGGGCTGCTCCGATCCCGAGCTGGCCGGCAAGGTCGCGGACCTCGAAGCCCGCCTGGCCAAGATGGAGGCGGGCGCCCCCGCGGCCGGCGCTCCCGGCGCCAAGGCCCCCGGCGCGAAGGCCCCCGGCGCCCCCATGAACGAAGAGAACGAGAAGGCGGCCGCCGAGCTCCTGAAGGCCGCGAGCCAGGCCGCGGAGGCCATGAACTACGACGACGCCAAGGCCAAGCTCGCCGAGCTCCAGACGAAGTACCCCGAGACCCGCCCGGCCCGCGCCGCGGTCCGCCTGCAGGAGGAGCTCTCGGTCGTCGGCAAGCCGGCCCAGGCGCTCAAGATCGACCACATGGTCCAGGGCGACCAGATCGACCTGAACTCCGGCAAGGCCACCCTGGTCGTGTTCTGGGAGGTCTGGTGCCCCCACTGCAAGAACGAGGTCCCGAAGCTCCAGGCGACCTACACGAAGTACCAGCCCAAGGGGCTGCAGCTCGTCGGCCTCACCAAGCAGACGAAGGGCACGACGGAAGACCAGGTCAAAGCCTTCATCGCCGAGAAGGGCGTGACCTACCCGATCGCCAAGGAGTCGGGCCAGGAGACGTCGGAGTACTACGGCGTCAAGGGCATCCCGGCCGCGATCGTCGTCAAGGACGGCAAGGTCGTCTGGCGCGGTCACCCGGCCCGCCTGAGCGACGCCATGCTCGACAAGTTCGTCGGGACCTGATCGCACCCGTCACGGCTCGGGCCACGAACCTCCGGGGGGCGCCGCGTCGCGCGCTTCCCACACGTCCGTGAGCTGGGGCAGGATCCGCGTCGAGAGCAGACCTCCGCCGGGGATCGGGATTGGACCCGGCTTTTCCAGGCCCGCCGCGCGCACGCGCTCGCGCACGGCGTCGATGTCCGGGACGGCCAACGGCTCCGGTCCCGCGCCCAACGTGAGCGCGGTGCGGACGAACGCGACCCAGGCGTCCTCGTACGGGGTCCGCTGCGCATCCGCCAGGAACGACGTCTGCAGCGTCCGGTCGCCCACGGGCTCGAGCACCACGACCAGCCAGTGCCGGCGCGACGAGATCTCGCAGATCCCGCCCGCGGCATAGCGCTTTCCGTCGGTCCACCCTCGGTCGAACAGGACCGGCGCGCACACGCTGCGGCCCCAGCGGAGCGCCGCGTCCTCGGACGGCGGATCTGCCACCCAGGCGACGTCGAACCAGCTGCGCCCGTCCGGCGCGTCCACCTTGAGCGCGGCTCCGCTCCGCGCCACCACGGCGCCCACCGGCACCATGAGCGCCCACCCGTCCCCGCGCAGGGGCTCGAGCGGCTCCTCCTCGTGGATCCGGCCCGCGCCGCCTCCGCACGCGATCAGCCACACCAGCGCGAGCATCCACCCTCCCCGGGGATCCGGTAGCTCCGCCGCGGCGCCGGGGCCACTCGGGGGGTGCCACCGTTCGCTGCTACCGGCCCGCGTGACGGTTGGTTACGATGTGTCACCCTGGAGGGTTCCATGCGCACCGCCATCATCGCTCTCGTCCTCGCCGCCTGCGGCACCACCGAGCCCGAGCCGGCCCCGGCCCCGGCCCCGGCCCCCGCGGCTCCGGCTCCCGCTCCGGCCCCGCCGCCGGCCCCGGCCGTGGACCCCGACCTCACGACCATGACGCCCGAGCAGCAGATGGTCGAGTTGATGAAGATCGGCGAGAACGTCTACAAGGCGGGCGGAAAGGGCGGGATCGCCTGTACGACCTGCCATATGGAGAACGGCCAGGGCACGCCCGGCGCGTTCCCCCCGCTCGTCGGCGCCAAGGGGTGGATGGGTGACTGCACCCAGCACGCGGGTATCGTCGTCCACGGTCTCCAGGGCGAGATCGAGGTTCAGGGCCAGAAGTACAATGGCGTGATGACCCCGCAGGGCACCATGCTGACCGACCTCGAGATCGCGGCCGTCATCACGTACGAGCGGAACAGCTGGGGCAACGACTTCGGCCTGTGCCTCCCCGCGGACGTCGTCACGGCGCGCGCGGCCCCGCCCCCGACCGCTCCCCAGGCGGGCGGCGGCGAGGGCAAGACGGGCAAGGGCGGCAAGGCCGGCAAGGCCGGCAAGGCCCAGTAGTCTCGACCTAGCGCTTGCGTCCGCCGCCTCCGCGGCCGCCCTTGTCACCGGGCGGCTTGCGGTCGCCGGAGGGCTTGCGGTCGCCGGAGGGGCTGCGGTCGCCGGACGGCTTCCGGTCACCGCTGGGCTTGCGGTCCCCGGCGGGCTTCCGGTCCCCGGAGGGCTGGCGGTCCCCGGAGGGCCTCCGGTTGGCCGACGGCTTGTGCTCGGCGTGCGAGCGGTCGCCGCCCGGCCGGCGATCCCCGCTCGGCTTGTTGTCGGACCGCGGCCGGCTCTCACCCGGCGGCCTGCGCTCCGTCCGGCCCTTTCCGTCGACGCCGTCGAGCTTGTCGATCAGCGCGCGGTCCCGCGGCGTGACCAGGTTGATCACCACGCCGGTCCGCCCCGCGCGAGCCGTCCGGCCGACGCGATGCAGGTAGTTCGCCATATCCTGCGGCAGGTGGTAATTGATCACCCGGCCCACGTGCGGGATGTCTAGCCCGCGGCTGCCCAGGTCCGTCGACACCAGCACCGGCACCGTGCCCTCGCGGAACGACTTCAGGTTCTTCCGGCGCTCTCCGCGGTCCATCTCGCCGCGGTACACGACGCACTCGTAGCCGAGCTCCGTCACCTGGTCCGCGATCTCGTCACATTGATCGCGCGTGTTCGCGAAGATCAGCGTCCCACCCTCGACGTCCTCCGCCAGCGCGGCCTGCAGGTGCGGCAGCCGCTTGCCGCCGTCCACGACCAGGTTCCGGGTGGTGAGCGTGACCACGACCTTGTGGCTGCCCTCGCTCCGGATCACCACGGGCTCATGGAAGAGCTTCGCGATCAACGCCTCGATCGGCTTCGGGACGGTCGCCGAGAACAGGGCGAGCTGCCGCTCCCGCGGCGCGGCCTCCACCACGCGCGTAGCCGCCGGGAGGAAGCCGAGATCCACGAGCTGATCGGCCTCGTCGAGGACCACCACCCGCAGGTCCCCCAGGTGCACCACCTGCGCGTCCAGGAGCTGGGTGAGCCGCCCCGGCGTCGCCACGAGGATCTCGTACGCGCCCTCCGCGCTCCGCCGCGTCACGTCCGCGCTCGTCCCGCCGAGCACGCTCCGCACGCGCAGCCGGGTCTCGTGGGTGAACCCCTTGATCACGCGGGTGACCTGCTCGCCGAGGTCGCGCGTCGGCACGAGCACGAGCGCGCGCGGATGGCCGGCCTCCGTCACGCGGTCGCCGTCGTCCTCCAGCCGCTTGAGCCGGTCGAGGACCGGGAGCACGTACGTGAGCGTCTTGCCGCTCCCCGTCTCCGCTACGCCGACCACCGACTTGCCCATGAGCAACGCCGGGAGCGCGCGGCCCTGGATATCCGTCGGCGTGACGAGCTCCTGGGTGGCGAGGGTCGCCTGGAGGGACGGGAGGAGGTTGAACTCGGAGAAGGACTGCACGGGCGGCTCCTGGCGGGGCCACCTGATATCTCGTTTTTTGGGGGTTCGGGTGGGCCGGAGGTGCTGGGGCGCCGGTCCGCGCGCTCTACCGACCGAAGAGATCTCTCCAGACGAGGTCGCCCTGGAAGCACGGGCTGTCGGCGTTCGCGAGCATGGCGGCGCGGACCTCCACCTCCGTCTGGCGGCGCGCCTGCCACTGCACGCCGAGGCCGCCCTCGACGAGCGGGCGATCCGCCACGACGACCAGGTAGCCCTGGCCGTCCCAGCCCTGGAGCGCCGCCTGCGCCACGGAGAACCCGCGCCACGCCATCGCGGCCGCAAACGTCTCTTCTAGCGCGACGGGCACCGTGTGGTCGCCCATGGCCGCCGAGAGCTGGAAGTAGTACGACGGGGGGATCGGGGCCTCGACGGCCGGGGGGCGCAGGCCGTACGGCAGGCCGGCGGCGACGAGCTTCGCGCCGTCCTTCCCGGTCTCCAACAGATCGGCATAGGCGGGGTACGAAGCGTATAATAGATCGGCGTCGTCGTCCGAGAGGAAGCCCAGACGCTCCGGCAGATCCGGCTCTCCGAGACGGCCCGCGACCCAGTCGTCGAGCGCGGCCTGGCGCCGCCGGTCCACGGCCTGGAGCGCGACGGTCACGGTGTCCCCGCGCCGGAGCAACGTGCGAACCAGCTTCGCCGCCCGGTTCGCGTCCATCTCCACGCCGCGGCGCTCACCGAGGACCACCACCGCGGGCGCCGCGAGGTCCTCGATCACGCCGTACATACCGACATATTCACAGGTCTGGGCGCTGGCGCCCAGCGCGAGGAGGAGCAACGTCATCGCATATAGTCGTCGCTGGGGGGTGCGGAAGGTGGCGGAGGGGGCTGGGGGCGGCCGGGGCCGCGAGTGGCCACGGGAGGAGCGGCGATCTGCTGGTACTCGTGCGCCTTGTCGAGGATCCGGGCGCGCGTGCCCTCGTCCAGCAGGTCGAGCGCGGCGCTGACCGAGCGCTGGCCGGCCGCGGCCATCTCCGCGCGCTCCTGGGCGCGGGTGAGTTGCCGGCGATTGACCATCAATACCACGCCGCCGATGGCCCCCGCGATGAAGAGGAAGCTGATGATCCCCTTCAGCGTGCGCTCGGTGCTCTGCGCCTGGAGCGTGACCTGCGCGACCATGTTGTCCGTCAGGCCGCCAACCGACCGCTCGAACGGCATGAGCAGGTTCTCGGTCATCGTGCTCTCGATGGTCTCGCCGACTGCGGGCGTTCCACCCTGGCCTTCGCGCATGGCGATGTAGATCGACTCGCGCAGGACGTCCGAGAGCGCGTACTTCAGGTCCTCGTCCCGGAGCTCCTCCTTCAGCCGGGTCGTGGCGCTCGATACGACACCTTCCACCATGTCTTCCAGCGAGCCCTTCAGCTCGCCGCGGAAGCCCTCTGCCAGCGCGAGCACGATGTCCTTGCGGATCATCTCACGCATCTCGGGGCTCACTTCGTTCCGGATGCCCTGGCCGGCGCGCATGGTGGCGACGGTGATGAGGCCGTCGATCGCCGCTTCGAGCTTCTGCTGCTGCTCGGGCGAGATGTCGGTCGCGCCCGCCGACAGGCCGGAGCCGAGCTGGTGGCCGAGCTCCGCCATCAGCTGCTTGTCGAGGATGTCCTGGGCGATCCCGTCGACGCCCGGGCTGCGGCCCTCCCCACCGACCTCGTCGAGGGCGCCGGCCACCAGCCCCGAGCCGATCTTGTACATGCAGCCGCCGCCGCCGAGCAGCAGGCAGGCCCCCATGACCAGCGATCGGAGGAGCAGGCGGTTCAAGCGACCTCAGGCGACGGTGATGGCGGAGGCGAGGTACACGTCCTGGATGGCGTTGAGGAGCGCCACGCCGTCCGCGAGCGGCTTCTGGAACGCCTTGCGCCCCGAGATGAGTCCCATGCCGCCCGCCCGCTTGTTGATGACGGCGGTGCGCACCGCGGCCGCGAGGTCGTTCTGGCCGGACTCGCCGCCCGAGTTGATCATGCCGATCCGGCCCATGTACGCGTTGACCACCTGGTAGCGCGTGAGATCGATCGGGTGGTCGCTCGTGAGCTGCTCGTAGACCTTCTTGTGGGTCTTTCCGAACTTCGGCAGCTCGGGGTCGGTGTAGCCGCCGTTGCCCTCCGGCATCTTCTGCTTGACGATGTCCGCGCCGATGGTCGCGCCGAGGTGGATGGCCTGGCTCGTGAGGTCCGAAGACGTGCTGTGATCGCGGGTCTTCGTCTTGAACGCGTCGTTGCGGACATAGCACCAGAGCACGGTGAACATGCCGAGGCGATGGGCTTCCTCGAACGCGGCGGCGATCTCCGTGAGCTGGCGGCGGCTGCCGTCGCTCCCCCAGTAGATGGTCGCGCCGACGCCGATCGCGCCCAGATCGAACGCCTGGCGGACGGAGCCGAACAGCACCTGATCGAAGGTGTTCGGGTAGGACAGGAGCTCGTTGTGGTTGATCTTGACCATGAACGGGATCTTGTGGGCGTACTTCCGGGACATGAGGCCGAGGACGCCGAAGGTCGACGCGACCGCGTTGCACCCGCCCTCGATCGCGAGCTGCACGATCTTCTCGGGGTCGAACATGGCGGGGTTAGGCGCGAACGACGCGCCGGCCGAGTGCTCGATGCCCTGGTCGACCGGGAGGATCGAGAGGTAGCCCGTGCCGCGCAGGCGGCCGGTATCGAACATCCGCTGCAGGTTTCCGAGCACCGCGGGCGGCCGGTCCGACGGCACGAAGATCCGATCCACGTAGTCGGGGCCCGGCAGCGTGAGCTGGTCGCGGCTCACGGTGCGGCAGGTGTGCTCGAGCAGCGACTGCGCGTCCGAGCCGAGCAGCTCGGTGATCTGGCCGATGTCCATCCGGGTCCTCCGTTACAGCTCCTCCGGGTAACCCGGTGGTCCGGCGGATCCTACACCGAAGATGGGCCCGCGGGGGCGACCCGCTTCGCGGCGAGGCGATCGGCCCGGAGCCAGCCAGCGACCTCGATCGCGTAGTAGGTGAGGATCGCGTCCGCGCCGGCGCGCTTGAAGCCGAGGAGCGCTTCGAGCACCGTCTTGCGCTCGTCGATCCAGCCGTTGGCGCCCGCCGCCTTGAACATGGCGTACTCGCCGGAGACCTGGTAGGCGAAGGTGGGGCGGCCGAACTCCTGCTTCACCCGGTACAGGATGTCGAGGTACGGCATGCCCGGCTTGACCATGAGCAGATCGGCGCCCTCGTCGAGGTCGCGGGCGGCCTCCACGAGCGCCTCCGCGCCGTTGCCGGGGTCCATCTGGTAGGTCTTCTTGTCGCCGCCGCCGCGGGGGGCGCTGTCGAGGGCGTCGCGGAACGGGCCGTAGAACGCCGACGCGTACTTGGCCGCGTACGAGAGGATCAGCGTATCCGTGTAGCCGACGGTGTCGAGCGCCTTGCGGATCTCGCCGATCCGCCCGTCCATCATATCCGACGGGGCGACGATGTCCGCGCCGGCCCGCGCGTGGCACAGCGACTGGCGGATCAGGGCCTCGATCGTCGCTTCGTTGTCGATCCGGCCGTCCACCACGATGCCGTCCTGGCCGAGCGAGCTGTACGGATCGAGCGCGATGTCCGTGATGACGGCGAGGTCCGGCGCGACCTCCTTGATCGCGGCGATCGCGGCCGGGACGAGGCCGTTCGGGTTCCAGGCCTCCCGCGCCTCCTCCGACTTGAGGGAGTCGGCGACCTTCGGGAACAGCGCGATCGCGCGGACGCCGAGATCGTCCGCGCGGCGGGCGATCCCCTGGAGCGACTTCAGCGAGACGCGGCTTTGCCCCGGCATGGACGCGATGGGCTCGTCCGGGCCGTCGTCGTCCTTCACGAAGAGCGGTTGGATGAGATCGTCGGGGTCGAGGCGGCACTCCCGCACGAGGTCGCGGATCGCGCCGCGGGTGCGCAGGCGGCGCATCCGGCCGGCGGGGAAGGGGGCGTGGCGGGGGTCCATGGAGGCTCCAGGGGCACCGCGTAGCCACCCGGAGCGCGCGCGGCAAGCGGTGACAGGCGGGCTTCGACCGGCTACGGAGCGCGTATGCGTGACATCATCCTGCTCGTCGATGACGAGGTCGATCTGGTCTCGGTCCTCGCAGAGGTCCTCTCGGCCTCGTGCCCGGCGTACGAGGTCCGCGTGGCCTCGTCCTACGACGACGCGGAGGCCGAGCTCGACCGTCTCGGGGGCGCGCGGCTCGCGCTGCTCGTGGCGGACCACCGGATGGGCGGGCGGACGGGGACCGAGCTGATCCAGCAGGCGCGGGCGCGGTTTCCGGGCGTTCCGGCCATGCTCTTCACGGGTCAGGCCACACCGGAGGCAGAGGCGCAGGCGGTCGCTGCGGGCGCGCGCGTCGTGTGGAAGCCGCTCGAGCTCACGAAGTGGCTCGGCGTGGTCGAGGAGATGCTGGGCTGACCTCCGTGGTTGTCGCGGTACGCCGGACTCCGTGCCATAGTGGTCGCGAGACGCCGCCCTCCGGGGTGGTGCTGGGAGCACGCATGCGCGACATCCGACCGATCCTCGTCCTGGCGCTGGCTGGCTGCAGCTCCGATATGAGCAGCGCGGAGGGTGGGTCCTACGGCTACACCGACGCCACCAGCGGCGGGGACTACGACGCGGACGCCGACACGGACTCGGACGCGGACGCCGACACCCCAGCGCCCGAGACGGAGGATGATCGCCTGGGCCTCCCACCGGCGCAGACGGATGTGTACGTGTTCGTCCCGAACCCGGACCGGGACACGGTCACCCGGCTCGACGTCAACACGTTAGAGGTCCGCACGGCTTCCGTAGGATCGGAGCCGACGATCGTGAAGACCACGCCGGACTGGCGGACCGCGGTGGTGTTCAACCGCGCAGACGACAGCGTCACGATCCTCGACGCCGACTCGCTCGAAGGCGAGGACGTGGACGTCCGGGACAACTTCAACCAGATGGTCATGTCGCCGGACGGCGCCTTCGTGGTGCTCTGGCACGACATCGCGGCGGAGCAGCCGGACGATCCGCCGGCGGAGGGCCTGCAGTCGTTCAACGAGTGCTCGTTCGTGGACGTCGCGACCGGTGAGCACTTCCCGATGGCGGTCGGGTTCAATCCGAAGAACGTCGTCTTCACGCCGGACGGGGATCTGGCTACCGTGATCTCCGACCAGTACCTGGCGGTCGTCGACCTGACGGTACCGGAGCCCGCGCCGCGGCTGATCGAGATCTCGGAGGACCTGCTCGACCCGCTCGTCGCGGAGGAGGTGGTGATCTCGCCCCAGGGAGAGTTCGCGTTCGTCCGCCAGTTCGGCGCGACGGACATCCTGGTCGTCGACCTCGAGCGCGAGACCGTCGAGCATGTGCCGGTCGGCTCCAACCCGACCGATCTCGATCTCACACCGGACGGTGACACCGCCGCGGTGGTCACGCGCGCGAGCGGTGAGCTCTACCTCCTCGACACGGCGAACCCGTTCGCGCCGGCGGACGTCGTCACGCTACCGATCGGCTCGGCGTACGGTTCGATCCTGTACGCGCCGACCGGCGAGACCGCCGTGCTCTACGCCACCGCGACGCTCACGGACCGGTACGCCAGCTTCGACGTGGCGACCAGCGAGATCACCGAGCGGTCGCTCGAGAAGCCCGTCGCCAGCATGGTGATCACGCCGACGGGCGAGTCCATGCTCGTGTTCCACACGAAGGCGGACGCGGACGGCGCGGACACCTCGTCCCCGTTCTTCGGCGAGTGGGCGCTGACCGTCATCTCGCTAGACGACTTCCGCTCGAACCCACTGCTGCTCCCCGCCGAGCCGATCGGATACGCCAACGCCAACAACGGCGAGTACGGCTACTTCATCATGGACAGCGTCGACTTCCTCGAGGTCATCGACTACACGACGTTGCTGCACGAAGAGATCCCGCTCGCCAGCCCGCCTCTCTACGTGGGCGTGCTGCCGGACCTCGATCTGGGGGACGGCCTCGAGCCGCCTGCCTGGGTCAGCCAGGAGCACCACCTGGGCCGGATCACGCTCTACGATCCGGTCACCGGCGAGACCGACACCATCACGGGCTTCGAGCTCAACTCCGCGATCGAGGACTGATATGCCGCACCACAACCCCGCGCTCCTCGCCGTCGTGGCGCTCGCGAGCGCATGCGACCCGTGGCGGGCCCCGAACGAGCTCGGCTACGACGGCGGCTCGCCGCTCTGGTCCCCGGCGTCCGCCGTCGCGCTCACGGACGGCGTGTACGTCCTTTTGCCCGCGACGGGCGGCCTCGTGCGGATCCGTCCGGACGGCACGTACGCGGCCGTGGACGTGGGCGATGCGCGCGTGACCCGCCTGGACCGCGGCGCCGACGGCACGACGCTCGTGGCGTTCGTCGAGCGCTACACGTGCGAAGACGAGGACGTCGTGCGCGTCGACGACTGCGACGGCGAGGAGCTCGACGTCACCCAGAGCCTCGCGGTCGTGCGGGACGGCGCGGTCGGCAGCGAGGTCGCGCTCGACGCGCCGTTCAACGCGCTCGGGTTCAGCGCGGACGGCCGCTGGGCGTTCGCGTTCTTCGACTTTGACCGGCTCGACCTGTCGGATCTCGGCGTCGTGAGCCTGAACTCGGTGCTCGCCATCGACCTGCAGAGCGGGGACACCACGCCCGTGTCCGTCGGGTTCGACGCCGATCGCGTGCTGTTCACGTACGAGGCCTCGGGCGACGCCACCCGAGCTGTCGTGCTCTCGCAGAGCTCGGTGGCCGTGATCGACCTCCTCGGGGCTTCTCCAGCTCGGACCACGACCTTCCCGCTCACGCTCGACGCCGACGTCGCCGTGACGCCCGCGGACGTGTCGCTCACGCCGGACGGCCAGTTCGCGCTGATCTCGACGACGGGCGGCTCGGATCTGTACGCATTGGACCTCGTGAACGAGAGCATCCGCATCGTCGAGCTCGGGGGCACACCGGGGGAGATGGCGACCGATCCCATCCACGACGTCACGCTGCTCACGTACACTTCCGGCCCGTTCGCCGTGGACGTGCTGGACAACCAGAGCTTCGAGATCACCCGGTACGACCTCGAGGAGCGCACGGACCGCGTCGAGATCGCGGAAGGCGCGCCGTTCGCCCTGCTGTGGGGCGAGGGCGTGCGGGACCTCTACCGCCTCGACCTCGACGACGGGGACATCACCGAGTACCGCCTGGTGGGCGGCGCGGAGAGCGTGTCCATCGTGCCGGGGGGGCAGGTGGCGGTGGTCACGACGTCCGCGGGCGTCGGCGGAACCGCGGGGATGGAGCTGCTCGATCTGCTCGGGGACGACACGGCGCCGTACTCGCTCGAGGGCGCGGCGGTCGGCGTCGCGTTCACGGAGGTGCCGGCCGGGACGGACGTGCTGCTCCTTCAGGACGGGATCGACTATCTGTTCCGCTTGAACCTCGGTTCGGGCCTGACGGAGGAGGTCGAGCTCCCGGCCCCCCCGGTCGCCATCGGCGCGGTGCCGGACGGCCCGTTCTACATCACGCACACGACAGGGACGGGCCTCGTGTCGTTCCTGGGCGCCGACGGGGAGCTGACGACGGCGTCCGGCTTCGGCACGATCGGCCTGCTCGACACGCTGAACGTCACGCGGGAGGGGAAGTGATGCTCCTGGCTCTGACATTCGCCGCCTTCGCCCAGGATCCCGACCCGACCTGGGCCCCCGCACCTCCGGCCGCACCCGCGGAGCCGGTCGCCCCGGTGGACGCGCCGCCGCCGGTGGTGCCGCCCCCTCCCGCGCCCCCTCCCGCGCCGGAGCCGTGGGTCCGCCCCGTGCCCGAGCCCCGCGCCGCCCTGGACGACCACTTCGAGGTGAGCGTCGCCCTGGGGTCGATCGGGACCCGCGGCGACGACGTGTCGCTGTTCAACGATGGGAGCTACCTCGGGAGCAAAGGGCTGCGCGTCGGCTGGCGGCCGGTCCGCAGGCTCGTGGTCTACGGCGACTGGCAGCGCGGCCGTACAGGGAAGGAGCTCGGCTTCTCGAGCGAGGATGACGCGGGGACGGTCGAGGACGTGGTCGCCACCCTCGTCACGAACCAGGTGGCGCTGGGGGCCCGGGTCGACACGACCGCCCTCTACGAATGGGTTCGTCCGTACGCCACGATTGCGGCGCTCGGCGTGCAGGGGACGGCGCGGTTCGACGACGATACCGGGGAGCCGGACAGCCCGGGCCAGATCGCGCACGGCGGGTTCGCGCCGGGTGGGGTCGCGGCGCTCGGCGTCGCCGGGCGGGTGGCGCCCGTGGCAGAAGTGGACGTCGGCGGACAGGTATGGCTCGAAATGGGCTACGCCGCGGTGCTCCCGCTGGGGCTCGGGGATCTGGGGCCCATCCGGATGGGTGGGTTCGTGGTCCGATCGGGGCTCGGGCTGGTGTTCTAGGGGGTGGGCTGCGCGGAAGGGGCCACGGGCGTCGCCGCCGGCCCTACCCGCTCGTCGCCCGACCGCATCCGCCGCGCGATGAAGAACACGCAGATCGCGGACAGGATCAGCGCCCAGTACTGCGCCGGCGTGAAGCCGTAGTAGCGCACATCCGTCGATTCGGGGCGGAGGAAGTCCATCGCGAAGCGCACCGGGCCGTACACCGCGCCGAGCGTCAGGGTGAGCACCCCGGGGATGAGCTTCCGGCGATCGAGCAGGTTGAACAGGCCGAACATGGACAGCGACCACAGGCCCTCGTACAGGCCCATGTCGTGGCAGGCGACCTCCTTCCCGTACTCCTTGCACATGCCGTGCACGCCGAGCCAGAAGTTCGTGACCGTCCCCGGGTGATCGTGGGCGACGAAGCACCCCATCCGGCCGAAGAACCACCCGACGGTCAGCCCGTAGGCCAGGCAGTCGAGGAACAGCCAGACGCTCTTGACCTTCTCCTTGTGGAAGAACCAGATCGCGATCGGCACGCACACGACGAAGCCGCCCATGCTCGACAGGCCGTGCCAGACCTTGAGGAACTCGATCGGGTTCGCAAGGTAGTTCTCGGGCTCGTACATCAGCCCGTAGCCGACGTGCCCGCCCACGAACGTGCCGAACACGAGCCAGCCGATGAGGCGGTTGATAATCTCCGGATCGAGGCCCAGGCGGTTCGCGCGCCCCATGGCGAGCTTGCCGCCCACGATGAAGCCGGTGGCGACGAGCAGCCCGAACCCGTGCAGCGGCAGCGTGAAGTCGCCGATGGGAATATTCAGGACGGGAGGCTCGAACCACGGGATGAGAGGCTTCACGACGGCTCCGGGCTCGACGGATCGAAAGGGGACGACGCGGTCTAACACCGTGACCCGGCGGTGACAGCGGGCGTATACTGCGGCCACCAGACCCCTCGAGACGGAGCGACCCCGGCGACATGGCGGTGCTGAACTTCGCGACCCGTGAGATCACCGCCCGGATCGTCTACTTCGGCGCGAGCGGCGCCGGCTGCAACACGAATGTGCGGCGGCTCTACGACATGGTGCCCACGCGCGAGCGGAGCCGGCTGCACCGCTTCGGGCCCGCGACGTCGCAGGAGATCAGCTGGTACTTCGACTACGCCCCGGTCGACGCGCTGAACGCCGCGGGGTTCGCGCTCCGCATGCGGGTGTACAGCCTGCCCGGTGGCATCGAGCTGGCGGCGCACCGGGACGAGGTCCTCGATCAGGTCGACGGCGTGGTCTTCGTGGCCGATCCGCGGCGCGACGCGGCGCAAGCGAACCTGGACCGGCTGCTCGAGCTCGAGCGGCAGCTGGCGGTGCAGGGCCTCGAGCTGGCGGCCCTCGCGGTGGTGATCCAGGTGAACCGGTCGGACGAGACCGACGCGCGCGAGCTGGCGGAGGTCGTCTCGGACCTCAACCCTTACGGGTTCCCGGTCGTCTCGGCGGTCGCGTCGAAGGGCGAGGGCGTGGTGGAGGCGCACCGGGCGGTCACGGAGGCGCTCCAGCAGCGGATCCGGGACGCGTTGTCGGGGAACGACGCCGCGATCACCCTCAGCGCGTTGTACCACCCGACATCGGACGCCGACGACGACACGGTGGTCCGCCGCCACTTGGAGGCGATCCGCGAGAAGACCACTTCCCCCGCCGCGCTCCTGGAGGCGACGGAAGACACGGGCGCGTTCGCAGAGACAGCCGCGACCTTCGAGATCCCGTTCTCTCCTCGAGAGATGGTGTTCGCCCGCCCGATCGAGGTGCTGGGCGCGGACATGGTGGGCGAGCGGATCGCGGTGCACCTGCTGATGGACCCGGTCGGCGGCGGAGAGCTCCAGCGGATGACCGTGCTGCTCGTGCCGGACGGGGGGCGCGACGGATCGGAGCCGGCCCTGGTCGGCGCGGCCAAGGGCCCGACATCCGACGCCCGCATCCGGTCCACGTCGTCGCGGCCGCCCGAGCCGGGGCCGGGGGCGTTCCTGCCGGACGTCGTGGATCTCCCCCTCGAACCCTACGAAGACGACGACGAGGGGGAAGTGACGCTCGTCGACAGGGACGACGACCGGCATCCGGATCTGCCGGGCTGGGCCTACGGGAGCTTCGGCGTGGGCGCCGGAGTCGTGATCGGCATGCTGCTGGGTTACCTCGTATAGCTGGCCTGAGGTCCCCTTGATCCTTTCGTTCACCGGCGCGCGCTGGGTCGCGGCGGCGGCGGATCCCGAGCGAGTCCGGCGGAACCGCGCCGCGGGCATGGGTGCCGTGTCCGCCCGGATCCTGGCGTCTCGGGTGGAGGACGAGACGGACGCCGCATCCTGGCTGCGCCCCACGCTCGAGCACCTGCACGACCCTCGCGCCATGCGGAATATGGACGCCGCGGTCGACCTCGTACAGCGCGCCGTGCGGGATCGCGTGAAGATCCGGATCATCACGGACTACGACGTGGACGGCACGACGTCGTCGCTGATCCTGCAGGCGGCGGTCCGGCTCCTCGACCGCGAGACGGCGCTCGACTACCACATCCCGAACCGGTTCGGCGAAGGGTACGGGTTCAGCCAGGTCGCGGCGAAGAAGGCGGTGTCCGACAAGGTCGGGCTGGTGGTGACCGCGGACATCGGCGTGCGCGACCACGCGTCGGTGGCGCTCGCGCGGGACGGCGGGGCAGACGTGCTGGTGTGCGATCACCACCTGCCGGCCGGCGAGTCCGTGCCGCCGGACGCCGTGGTGCTCTGCCCGCCGCAGGACGGGTGCGCGTACCCGAACCGGTCACTCGCCGCGTGTGGTGTGAGCTTGAAGCTCGCGAACGCGTTGCTGGGCCACCTGCCGCGCTGGGCGCTCTACCAGGCGTCGCTCCTCAAGCTCGCGGCAATCGGGACGGTCGCGGACATGGTGTCGCTGGCCACGCTCGAGAACCGGGCGATCGTGACGCTGGGGTTACAGGGGTTGAACGGGGCGGATCAGTCACCGGGCCTGCGCGCCCTGCTCGACGCAGCTGGGCTCGCGCCGGGCGGCGTGCGGGTGTCGGACCTGGGGTTCCGGCTCGGGCCCAGGATCAACGCCGCGGGTCGGCTGTCGGACGCCACGCTGGTGGTCGAGCTGATGAACGCCCGCGATCTCGACTCCGCGCGCGCGCTCGCCCAGAAGATCGAGGGGTTGAACGCCGAGCGCAAGAGCATCCAGGGTAAGCTCCAGGAGGAGGCCCTGGCGCGGATCGCGGGGGATCCCGCCCCGTTCGTCGTCGTCGCCGGGGCAGAGGAGGAAGGCTGGCACCGCGGCGTTGTCGGGATCGTTGCGAGCAAGGTGAAGGATTCCGTGAACCGGCCGGTCGCTGTGGTCTCGATCCAGGGCGACCACGCGGTCGGCAGCGTTCGGAGCGTGCCCGGGATCCACGCCGTCCAGGCGCTGGACTCGGCGCGCGATCTCCTGGTGAAGTACGGGGGGCACCCCATGGCGGCGGGGTTCACCGTGCGGACCGCGGACCTCCCCGAGCTGGAGCGGCGCCTGGGCGCGTTCGTGGCGTCGGCGGTGGACGTGAGCGCGTGGGTGCCGACGCGGCCGATCGACGCCGAGATCCCCATCGCGGACGTGGGGGACGCGCTGTTCCGCGAGCTCGACCGGCTCGGGCCGTTCGGCTCGGCGAACGCCACGCCGCTGCTGATGATCCCGCGGGTGCGGCCCTCCCGGATCGAAGTGCGCCGCACCAAGACGGATCGGCCGTACGTGCGGTTCCAGGTCACGGACGGCCGCCGCGCGAGCGACGCGACCTGGTGGGACGGCGCGGAGCACGCGGACGCGCTGGCGCAGGGCCCGGTGGACCTGCTCGTCCAGCTCGAGGAGAATGTGTGGAACGGGAACCGCTCGATCCGCCTCGACATCCGCGACGTGCGGGTCAGCCCGTCGGCCTGAGAGCGTCTCCACCGTCGAACTGACGCTCCACGAGCCTGCGATAGAGGCGGTTTGCCCGCACCAGATCGTCGTGCGTGCCCTGCTCGGCGATGCGGCCCCGGTCGAGCACCACGACGCGGTCCGCGTCCTTCACTGTCGACAGCCGGTGCGCGATCACGAGGGTCGTCCGGTCCTGCATGAGCCGCTCGAGGGCCTCCTGCACCAGGTGCTCGCTCTCCGAGTCCAGCGCGCTCGTGGCCTCGTCCAAGATGAGGATGGCCGGATCCTTGAGGATCGCGCGGGCGATCGCGATGCGCTGCTTCTGGCCGCCCGACAGCCGGACGCCCCGCTCGCCGACCAGGGTGTCGTACGCTTCCGGGAACCGGCTCACGAACTCGTCCGCGTTCGCGGCAATGGCGGCGGCGCGCACCTGTTCGTTCGTGGCGTCCGGGCGCCCGTACCGGATGTTCTCTGCGATGGAGGCTGCAAATAGCAGGGGCTCCTGGGCCACGACGCCGACGTGGCGCCGCAGGGCCCGCGGGTCCAGCATCCGGATGTCCACGCCGTCCACGCGGATCACGCCGCGCTCGGGATCGTAGTACCGCGCGAGGAGCGCCGCGATCGTCGACTTCCCCGAGCCGGACGGGCCGACGAGCGCCACGACCTCCCCCGGGCGGATGGCCAGATCGATGCTCTGCAGCACGGGCTGGTCGGACCGGGTGGGGTAGGCGAAGGTGACGCCTTCGAGCGCGATCTCTCCGCGCGGTCGGTCCAGCGCGGTGCCCGTGGTGGACTCGAGCGCTCCGACCTGGTCCATGAGCTGGAAGACGCGCTGGCTCGCGCCCATGGCGTTCATGAAGTCGCTGTACAGGCTGGTGACCGCCCCGAGCGAGACCGCGACCACCACGGTGTACAGGAGAAACGCAGTGAGCTCGCCCATCGTCATCGAGCCGGCCGTGACCATGCGCCCGCCGTACCAGACCACCAGCGCGATGGCCGACTGGCCGGCGAAGCCCACCACGCCCTGGAACGACCCGTTCGCGAAAGCGCGCTTCGCGGCGAGGTTGTACGCGTCGCCGACCGCCTTGTCGTACCGGGCGATCTCCGCTTCCTCCCGAGCGAAGCTGCGCACCGTGCGGATCCCGCCGATCGTATCCTCCGCCACCGCGGTCGAGTTCGCGAGCGCGTCCTGCACCTTCGACGAGAGCGAGCGGAGGACGCGGCCATACAGCGCGGCCGCCACCACCACGACCGGGACCACCAGCATGGCGAGGCCGGTGAGCGTGGGGCTCGTCCACGCGAGCACCGCGATCCCGCCGATGGCGCCCATCCCGAACCGCAGCGCCATCGACACGTTCACGGTCACCGTGTTCTGCAGGACCGTCGTGTCCGACGAGAGGCGGTTCGTGAGCTCGCCGGTTCGCGCGCTGTCGAAGAACGACGTGTCCTGGCGCAGGATCGCCGAGTACAGGTCCCGCCGGAGCCGGGAGACCACGCGCTCGCCCGCGACGGTGAACTTCCAGGCGCGGATCCACGAGAATACGGCCTGGATCAGGAACATCACCACGAGCGCCGCCGCCGCGGTGTCGAAGTCGACGGCGGCGTTCCCCTCCGTGATCGAGTCCACCATCCACTTGACGGCCTGCGGATAGGCCAGGTTCATCCCAGAGCTGATCAGCAGGGCGACGGTCGCGACGGCGAGCGTGGGGAGCTCGGGCCGCGCGAGCGCATACAGCCGGCGTGCCGCGGCCTTCCGATCGGCACCTTCCGTCATCCGCCCTCCGGCCGGCAGGATAAGCGCGGGGCCATCGGGGGCAAGCGATGGCGCGCTGGGAGATCCGCGAAGTCGGGTTCGGGAAGGGCGTCTTCGCGCGGGACGCGCTGCTCCCGGGTGAGCCCTTGTTCGCGTACGAAGGGCCCAAGGTCCGGTGGGAGGATGTGCCGGACGCGGAAGCCGCGCACGTGATCAAGTCGGGCGGTCGCTGGGTGATCCCTGGCTCACCGGCTCGGTACGTCAACCACGCGTGCGAGCCGAACTGCGACGTCGACGACGACCTGCGGCTCGTCCCGCTGCGGACGATCGCCCCCGGCGAGGAGCTGACGATCGACTACCATACTGCCGATCCGGCAGCCATGGCCGCGGATCCGGGCGCGTACTTCTGGGATCCGCGCTGGTCGTTCGACTGCCGGTGCGGGTCGCCGCGCTGCGTGGGGCGCGTCGACGGATGGCGCATCGTCGCTTTGGGCGAATGTCGCCGGGGTTAATCGAGTTTGCAGGTTGTCCAATCGTGACCCCGGTCAGATTGCCGCCCCGGCGCGTCGACGTGGCCGGCATTCCGCGTGACGGAGTGGGTGCCATATGGAGGCTCCGATGCGAATGATGATGTGTGTGGTCGTGCTGCTTCCCCTCGCCGCGTGCGAGATCATCGTGGAGGCCAAAGACTCCGGCGATACCAGCGCTCCCGGGATCGACACTGGAGAGGCGGACGCGGACACCGATACGGACACCGACACCGATACGGACACCGACGTAGCGGTCGACCCCTCGACCTGGACGACGTACGCCGGGCCGTGCAGCGGCTATCGGACGGAGACCTTGGTGTTCGATGCGGACGGGTCGGCCTGGGCTGGCTGCGGCGCGGACGTGGGCCTGTTCTACGCGGCGACCCCTGGCGCATGGGTCAGCGTGAACGACCACGACCAGTTCCACTGCTTCGACGCCCACCTCGCGGACGACGGCCTGCTCTACATCGCGGGTGACGACACCACGAGCGACGCCCTCGCGTACCGCGGCGACCCAGCGCAGGGGGATCTGTTCGACGGAACCCCGATCTTCTTCTACGGGGGGTCGATCGACAGCGTCGCCCTGGCCGGCACCATCCTGCGCGCGCCTGACGGGACCATCGTCATCGACGCCGAGAACAGCTACCAGTACGGGCTGTCCCTGGACGACGGAGACTCCTTCACGGAAGAGTACTTCTCCACCTACCAGTGGATGGACACGGATCTCGCGTCGGACGGGAAGATCTACGCTTCCGGCAGCCGGATCTCCGATCCCCCGACCATCATCGTCCCAGCGGCGAAGGCCGGCCAGTTCACCGCGTTCGAGATCGGCGATGGCCAGTTCACGGGCGAGCTGTTCGGCATCGCGGCGATCGACGCCGACCGGATCTTCGCCGTGGGCGTGGACGAGCCCACCCACCACGCCATGTTCGCCCGCTGCACGGGGTCCTGCAACAGCCCGGCGTCCTGGACGGTGGAGGATCTGACCGACTCGGTCGAGCTCGGGCAGCCCGCCGATCTCGGGCGGCTCCACGCGATCCGGTTCGACGAGAGCGGCGTCTTCGGCATGGCCGTCGGCGAGCGGTACCCGCAGGGGCTGGGCGGCTGGGCGATGTACACGACGGACCGTGGCGACACGTGGAAGATGGCGGATGACGCGGGCTTCCCGATTCTGACGCAGGTGTGGTCGTTCGGCGACGGCAGCTTCGCGGTCGCCGGGGGCGGCGGCTACATGGCGCTCTCGGTCGTCCTCCCGTAGAGGGGGCGGCGGGCGCGCGCTCGGGATAGGGCGCGTGTCCGCGGAGCCCCTTCGGGCGCACGGGAGGGCGCATGGCGAGCAGCGAGGGCCGGGGCAGTTCCCCCATCGAAGTCGGCAGCTTGTACGCCGGTCACGAGGATCTGGCGGCCACCGCCCCGAACGCGTGGGCGCTCGGGATGGAGGGCTCGGACATCCTCGCGATCGCGGCGCAGGTCAACGCGATGAAGGCCCGCGGCGAGGCCGTCGCGAACTTCACGGTCGGCGACTTTGATCCCAAGCAGTTCTCGATCCCGGAGGCTCTCGGCGTCGCCATCGGGGAGGAGCTGGCGGCGGGTCAGACCAACTACCCGCCGGCCATCGGCATCCCCGAGCTCCGCAAGGCGATCGCGAGCTTCTACGCGGATCGCCTCGGGCTGAAGTTCTCCCCCGACCACATCCTGGTCGGCTCGGGCGCGCGGCCGCCGATCTACGCCGCGTTCCAGACGCTCGTGGCGCCCGGCGACAAGATCGTCTACCCGGTCCCCACGTGGAACTGTCGGTACTACGTGTATCTGGCGCAGGCAGTGGGGGTCCCGGTCACCACCCGGCCCGAGAACGGGTTCATGCCGAGCGCCGCGGATCTCGCGCCGCACCTGCGCGACGCCCGCGTGTTGTACCTGAACAGCCCGCTCAACCCGTGCGGCACCGTAATCTCGGAAGAGCTGCTCCGCGGCGTCTCCCAGGCCGTCGTGGACGAGAACCGGCGGCGCGAGGAGACCGGCGAGCGGCCGCTCATGCTGATCTACGACATGGTCTACTGGCAGCTCACGTTCGACGGCGCGGAGCACTTCACGCCGATCGGCCTCGTGCCCGAGATCGCGCCGTACACGCTGATCATCGACGCGATCTCGAAGTCGTGGGCGGCGACCGGGCTGCGCGTCGGCTGGGCGGCGGTGCCGCCCTGGATCCATGGGCCGATGCAGTCGCTGATCGGCCACGTGGGCGCATGGGCCGGGCGGGCGGAGCAGCGGGCGACCGCGCGGCTCCTCGCCGAGCCGGCGCAGGTGGACCCGTTCATGGACGGCTTCCGGGCGGGGCTCAAGGCGCGGCTCGGGCGTCTGCACGCGGGCCTGCAGGCGATGAAGGCGGCGGGGAAGCCCGTGGACAGCGTGGCCGCGGGCGGAGCCATGTACCTTTCGGCGCGGTTCGACCTCGTCGGCATCACCACTCGCAGCGGCCGGACCATCGCGAACGCAGAGGACGTACGCCGGTTCCTCCTCGACGAGGCTGCGGTGGCAGTCGTGCCGTTCACCGCGTTCGGGTACCCATCGGACACGCCGTGGGTGCGGTTCTCGGTGGGCGCGGCGTCGGAGGCGGATGTCGACGCGGCGCTGGATCGCCTGCGGGCGGCGCTCGATCGCATCTGAGGGGGCGGACAGTTCCTGACCGGGGCGTCGGCTAGCTTCCTTGGGGGGAGGCGCCGTGCTCGACTACCTGCTGGCCACGCCGAGCGTCGCGCTGCTGCTGCTGCTGTGCGCGGCGGTGGTGCTGCTGGCCATCGGCTGGTGGCGGGCGCGCTGGCGCGTGCGGCGCGGCAACCTGGCGCGCCAGAGCGTCGCGGCGGAGGGCGAGCGCGCGGCGGTCCGGCTGCTGAAGCTGCAGGGCTATCGGGTGCTCGACCGCCAGCTCACGCGGTGGTGGTCCATGCAGGTAGACGGCGAAGACGTGGAGGTCGGGTGCCGCGCCGACCTGCTGGTGCAGGACGCGCACGGCAGCACCTATGTCGCGGAGGTCAAGACCGGGCAGCTGGCGCCCGATCCCACGCGGCCGTCCACCCGGCGTCAGCTCCTCGAGTACTGGCTCGTGTTCGACGTGGACGGAGTGCTGCTGGTGGACATGGAGGAGGGCGTCGTCCGCACCGTCTCCTTCGCGGGGACGGAGGACGCGATCATGCCGTCTCGCGCCGCCAGCGC
>CAMCWU010000007.1 GCA_945882675.1 Klebsiella pneumoniae
GCGCCCAGCATCGTAACCGTTCTTCCCCTCTTTCCAGTCGGGCGCGCCGACGAGGAGGTCGTCGGTCCCGTCGCCGTCGAGGTCCCCGGTCGCGACCTCCCGCCCCACGTGCGACCCGGCGGCCGCCGTGTCCGCCACGATCTCCGCGCGCCGGCTGGGCGTCGGCTGGTCGAGGTTACTCAGGATCCAGGCTGATCCCGCGCCCTCTTCCGCGCCGGGGGCGCCCGCCACCAGGTACGCCACGGGATCGCCTTCCGGGACCAGCGTCGCGAGGCTCGTCCCGAGCCAGCTCCCGGCCGCGCCGTCCACCGTGCGGGTCGCCGCGCCGTCCACCGGCCCCGAGTCCGGGAGCGCGGCGCCGGAGATCACATAGACCGCGCCGTCGTCCGCTGCGCCGAAATACGGAGCTCCGAGCGCGATATCCACGACGCCGTCGCCGTCCAGGTCGCGGTCGCACACCATCCCCGCGCCGAGCGCGTCCCCGGCCGTGGCGCCCCACCAGAGCCGGCCGGCCGTCCACGGCTCCCGGACGGCGACGCCCTCCTGCGCGCTCAGCACGAGCACGACGGCCCCCGCAAGCGCAGGCACGTCGTCCGCGAACGGGAAGCCGTCCGGCGCCGCGAACCACGGCGCGGACACGAGGAGGTCCTGCAGGCCGTCCCCGTCGAGGTCCCCGCACGTCGCGAGCGCGTCGCCGAGCCGGTCGCCGGGGCCTGCCCCCCGGATCACGGGGTCCGCTCCTCCGGGTACCCGGTACACGCCGCCCTGCGAGAAGTCGAGGTCTGGCGCGCCGATCCACAGGTCGGTGCCGTTCGCCACCGCGAGCGCCGCCCCGAACGCGGACGTATCCCCCTGCGTGATGCTCGCCGCCGGGAGCGCCATGTCCGCCGTGCCGTCAGCCACCACCGCCACTGAAGAGACGTCGGGGAGGCCGACCCACATGGTCGTGCCCGCTGCGGCGACGACCCAGCCGTTGCCCTGCTCCACCGTGCCGAGCCACGCGCCGCTGGCGGCGTCGACGGCGTCGGCGTCGCCCTGCGCGCCGCGCACCACCAGCAGCCGACCGAGGTCCCACTCGTCGGCGCACCCGGGTCCGCGGCAGACGACGCCGCAGCCCGACATCGACGCCCACACGAACACCCAGACGGACGCCGCCATGAGGTAGCATCGCTGCGCGGGGTGGCGGTTGGCGACGATCAGCGGGCGGGTCATGACGGTGGTGCTCGGGGGCGGTCGCGGCTCACGCCTCTACCCCCTGACGGCGTTCCGGGCCAAGCCGGCGGTGCCGCTCGGCGGAAAGTACCGCCTCATCGACATCCCCATCAGCAACGCGATCAACAGCGGGCTGCGCGAGATCTTCGTGCTCACGCAGTTCCAGTCGGCGTCGCTCAACGCGCACATCGCGCGGACGTACCGGTTCGACGCCTTCTCCAACGGCTTCGTGGAGGTCCTGGCGGCCGAGCAGACCGACCATGACCGGGACGACTGGTATCAGGGCACCGCGGACGCCGTGCGCAAGCACATGCACCGGTTCCAGCGGGACGGCGCGGAGCTCGTGCTGATCTTGAGCGGAGATCACCTGTACCGCATGGACTATGCGGCGTTGATCGCGCGACATGACGCGACGAAGGCGGATGTGACCGTCGCCTGCATCCCCGTCACCCGGGAGGGCTGCAACGGCTTCGGCGTGACCCGCGTGGACTCGGACGGCATCATCCGCGAGTTCCGCGAGAAGCCGCGTCCGGAGCAGGATCTGACAGATATCGAGACGCCGCCGGATCTCGTTGAGCGCTGGAAGATGGGCGACCGGACCTACCTCGCGTCGATGGGCGTGTACGTCTTCTCGATCAAGGCGCTGGAAGCCGTCCTGTCGGCGAACACCCACGACTTCGGTAAGGACATCCTCCCGGCGGCGCTCGAGACGCACAAGGTCTCGGCGTTCCTGTTCGACGGCTACTGGGAAGACATCGGCACGATCAAGAGCTTCTTCGAGGCAAATCTCGCGCTGTGCGACGAGAACACGCCGTTCCGCTTCTACGACCCGTCGGCACCCATGTACACGCGGCCGCGGTTCCTACCGCCGTCGGTGTTCGAGGGCGGGCGCGTCGAGCGCACGATCGTCGCGGAGGGCTGCGTCGTGCAGGCGGAGCGCGTGATCCACTCGATCGTCGGCTTGCGGAGCTGGATCGAGAAGGGGGCGGTCATCGAGGACACGATCCTGATGGGCGCCGACTTCTACGAGGTCACGGGCAAGCGCGAGGCCGTGGTCGCGGCGGGGGGCGTGGCCGTCGGCATCGGGCCGGGCGCATCCGTGAAGCGCGCGATCATCGACAAGAACGCGCGGGTCGGCGCGGGCGCGGTCATCCACGGGTCGCCGGACCGGCCGGACGAGACCCACGCGGACTGGGTCGTACGGGATGGGATCGTGATCGTCGCCAAGGGGGCCACGATCCCGCCGGGGGCGATCCTCTAAGGCGCGGGAAAGCCAGGAGCGAGCTCCGCTCCGCGCAGGAATCGGGTGGTGCGCGCCATCCCCGTCGGATCGGCGGCCCAGGCCACCTCCTCGCGGCGGCGGCCGACGCCCGGCGGCTCCAGGGACAGCGGACCGAGCAGGGCCTCCGCGTGCGCGCGAAACCGCAGGGCGTCCACCCGATCCGCGGCCGACAGCCCCCCGTCGGCGTCGATCCACCCGGCGTCCGCGGGCACGACGCGGAACACCTTGCGCCCGTCCGCGTCTCGCAGGTCCACCCACGTCGGCATCAGACGGACGTCGGCGATGCGGGTCTCACGCGTGACCGGGCAGAACGCGAGCTCGATCCTCGTCAGCAGGCCCCCGGCCCGCGGGAAGGTGCGCTGGCCTGACACGAGGTTGCCGTGGCTGTACGCCACCACGGCGTCGTCGATCTGCTCCACCGGCTGGATCACGTGCGGGTGGTGTCCCCACACGACGTCGGCACCGGCGGCCACCCACGCGCTCGCGAGCGCGACCTCCGGCTTCCGGGGGCGCGGCTCGTACTCCCAGCCCCAGTGGATCCCGGCGATCACGAGGTCGGCCTCCGTTCGGGCAGAGGCCACGATCCACGTCAGATCTTCGATGGGGGTGGCACCCCACCGCGTATTCTTCGGCAGGGTGAACCCGTTGAGCGAGAAGGTTCCGCCGGCCACCGCGACGCGCGGCCCGATGTCCGCGGTCACCCACGGCGTCGTGTCCGGCGCGGCCCAGGTCCCGACGTGAGCGAGGCCGGCGCGATCCAACACCTCGATCGTGCGGAGCAGGCCGGGGCCGCCGCGATCCAGGCAGTGGTTGTTGGCCGTCTGCACCACGTCGAACCCGGCAGCCACGAGCGCGTCCGCGAGCGCGTCGGGTGTGTTGAACGTCGGGTAGCCGGTGTAGCCGGATCCGGGGCCGGCCATCACCGTCTCGAGGTTCGCGAGCGCCAGGTCCGCCCCGCGGATCCACGGCGCGACGGCGTCGAATTGCGTGGTGAAATCCCACGATCCGTCCGATCGGCTGGCGGCTGCGAGCTGGTCCCCGTGCGCCATCACGTCGCCCGCGAGCAGCACCTCCACCCGCTCCCAGGGGCAGGCGGCGGGGTCCGGCGGCGGGGGGAGGGGGAGGGGCACCCGCGCAACTATCGTCACGATGGCGCTTGCGCATTCTCGACTGGCCCGGTTACCGGTCCGATGTCGGCGCGCGATTCGGCGCCGTCACGTCCACACACCCTTCCAGGAGGCCCCACATGATCGGACCGAGCTGGGCGGCGCGCTGCGCCGGTGTCGTGGTCGTTATCACCGTCAGCCCGGCTTAGCGCGCGGCTGACGGTCTCCCCGCGTGCCGACAGCCCTCCCCGGGCCGGTCGGTGGGTACGAATCGTGTCACTTGTGGTACCCGTCCGGGTGCCCTGGGAAGAGGTGCGCCATGGCGGCGCTGACTGTGAACGGATCGGCGCCCGGCGCCGGTGTGGCGGACGTGGCGCGCATCGCGTGGCCCGTGGCGATCTCGATGCTCTCGTACGTGGCGATGAACGTCACGGATACGCTGTTCGTGGGCCAGCTCGGGACGGAGGACCTGGCGGCCGTCGGGCTCGCTGCGAGCCAGGTGTTCCTCGCGATCATGGGCTTCACCGGCCTGCTCGAGGGCGTCCGGGTCGGCGTGGCGCACGCGACCGGTGCGGGCCGGCACGCCGACGGGCGGCGGCTCGCATGGGCGGGGCTGGCGATAGCCGACGTCGCAGGTGCGCTCGTGGCGACCTGGGCGCCGTTCGGCGAGCACATCTTCGCTTGGCTCGGCGCGAGCCCCGCGGTGGCCGGAAAGGCGGCTTCGTACTTTGCGTGGCGGATCTTCGCGGCGCCGCTCCTGTTCGTGACCGTCACGCTCTCGTGCTGGTTCGGCGGGCGCGGCGAGACCCAGATCCCGATGCGGGCGACGCTCGCGGGAAACGCGACGAACATCCTCCTCGATTCGATCCTCGTGTTCGGGCTCGGGCCGATCCCGCAGCTCGGGATCGTGGGCGCCGGCATCGCGAGCGCGTGCGGGCAGGCCGTGGCGTGCATCGTGATGGTGGCGGCGGCGCGGCCGCTGTGGCGCAAGGGGCTCCAGCGGCCGCGGCGGTCGGACCTCGCGGCGATCGTGCGGGTCGGAGCGCCCATCGGCGTGAACCACGTGCTCGACGTGGGCGCGTACGTGGGCCTCGCTGCGCTGCTCGCGGGCGCAGGGGACGTGCAGCTCGCCGCGCACGTGGTGGCGGCGCGCATCCTGTCCGTGAGCTTCATGCCCGGGTACGCGATCGGCGAGGCGGGCGGGGTGCTCGTGGGCCAGGCGCTCGGCGGCGGGTCGAAGGCCGGGGCGCGGCAGGCGCTCCGGTCGGCGATGGGCCTCTCGGTCGGGGCGATGGCGGCGTGCGGCCTGCTCTTCGCGGTGCTGCCGGCGCTCTGGCTCGCGCCCTTCCGGCTCGCGCCCGACGTATTCGCGGTGGCGCGCGACGTGCTGCTCCTGGGCGCGGTGATGCAGCTCTTCGACGCCGTTGCCACCAGCGCCATGTGCGCGCTCAACGGCGCAGGGGACACCCGGTTCACGCTCGCGTGGAACGTGGGGTCGGCGTGGCTCGTGCAGGTGCCGATCGCGATGGCGCTCTGCCTGTGGCTCGACCTGGGCGCGGTGGGCGTGTGGCTGGCGATGGGCGCGCACCTGGGCCTGCAGGCGCTGGTGTTCGGGCTCCGCGTTCGCGGCGACCGCTGGCTCACCCGGGCCCCGACGGCGTAGGATCCCGGCGGGGAGGTGCGATGCACGAGAGCCTGGGGTGGTCGGCGACCACGAACGCGGCGCGGATCCGGGGAGGGGACATCACCGCGCTCGAGGTGGTGGACGCCCACATCCGAAGGATCCAGGCGGTCAACCCGGCGCTCAACGCGGTGGTCGCCGACCGGTTCGGCGCCGCGCGCGAGGAGGCGCGGGCGATCGCACCGGGCGACGCGCGGCCCCTCGCGGGCGTGCCCGTGACGATCAAGGAGTTCGTGGCGGTGGCGGGGATGCCGAACACGGGCGGGATCCTCCACCGGAGGGGTACGGTGGCGGCGGTGGATTCGCCGGTCACCGCGCGCCTCCGCGCAGCGGGCGCCATCGTCCTCGGCGTGACCAACGCGCCCGAGGGCGGCCTGTGGGCGGAGACGAACAACCCGGTGTACGGCCGCACGAGCAACCCGCACGATCTGGGGCGTACGAGCGGTGGATCGAGCGGCGGGGAGGGGGCGATCATCGCGGCGGGCGGCTCGCCGCTCGGGATCGGCTCGGACACGGGCGGGTCGATCCGGATCCCCGCGGCGTTCTGCGGGATCGCCGGGCACAAGCCGACGGGCGGGATCGTGCCGAACACGCTGCACTTCCCGCCCGCACCGACGCTCGACGTGCCCGTGATGACCACCGGGCCAATGGCCCGGCGGGTGGAGGACCTGATGCCCGCGCTGCGGATCATCGCCGGCGCGGACGGCGTCGACCCGTGGATCGGCGCGGTAGAGCTGGGAGATCCGGCGACGGTGGATCTGCGGGACGTCACGGTGTACCCCGTGTCGGTCGGCGACGCGGACCAGCGCGCGGCGGTCCTGCGCGCCACGGAGGCGCTGATGGCCGCGGGTGCGCGGCGTGCGCGGCTGGATCCCGGCGTACCGCTCCGTGAGGGGATGGACACGTGGGCCGCGCTCCTCCGCGAGACCGGCATCGGCTACGACGACATCGTCTCCGAGGGGCGGGTGCCGCTCGCCCGGGAAGCGGCGAGGTACCTGCTCGGCCGCTCGTCCCACGCGGGCGGGGTGCTCGCGATGCTCGCGCTCGATAGGTATCTCCCGGTGGGCCGCAAGATCGACGCGTACGCGGTAGCCCGCGAGCTGACCGCGAGGATCGAAGGTCAGATCGGGCCGATGGGCGTGGTACTGCATCCCACGTTCACGCGCACGGCGCCGCACCACCGCGGGATGGCCGTGGGGCGCCCGAGCGACGTCGGCTGCACGACGCTGTTCAACGTGACGGGCTCGCCCGTGACGGTGGTGCGTGTCGGCGAGGATCGAGCTGGGATGCCGATCGGCCTGCAGGTGGCGGGCGCGCGGCACCGCGACCACGTGACGATCGCTGTGGCCCTGGAGCTCGAGCGGTCGCTCGGCGGCTGGACCGGCCCGGTCGAGCCGGTGCGGCGACCGCGGGCGGTGCTCGCGTCGCTGGCGCGTCGGGTGCGGGCGTGAACCCCGCCGAGGACATCTGGCGGGCCGGGGTGGCCGGCGCCGACGCGGAGGCGCTGGTGCGGCGCCACGTGTCGATGGTGGCGCGCGGCGTGCTCGGGGCGGGCCGGCACTCGGTCGGCGTGAGCGGGCGCGTGTGGCTGTTCGGGGCGGGGAAGGCCGCGATCGGCATGGCCCGCGGGGTCGCGGCCGTCGTGGACGTGGCGGGTGGCCTGCTGGTCGGAGACGGCGAAGGAGCCCCCGTTCCGGTGATCCCTGGGGCGCACCCGTTCCCGGATGGCCGCTCGGTCGCAGCGGCAGACCGCATGCTCGCGGAGATCGGCCGGGTTCCACCACAGGATCTCGTGATCGCGGTGTGGTCGGGTGGCGGGTCGTCCCTCCTGGGCGCGCCGATCGACGGGCTCACGCCCGACGAGCTGGCCGGGATCGGCCGGACCCTCCTCGACGCGGGCGCGCCGATCACGGACGTCAACGCGGTCCGGCGGCGGCTCGGGCGGGCGGCGGGCGGGCGGCTACGTGCGGCCTCCAAAGCGCCGATCCTGAACCTGGCGCTGTCGGATGTGCCCGGAGCGGGCGAACGCTGGGCCGACGACCCCGTCCACCACGCCACCATCGCGTCCGGGCCCGCCGTCCGCGACCCCACCACCCGCGAGGACGCCGCGCAGATCCTACGCGATCACGGGCTCGAGCGGTTCGTGGGCGCGCTGGGTGCGGACGTGGACGTCCCGCGGAGCCCGTACCTGGTGGTCGGCAACGCGGAGTCGGCGGTGCACACGGCATCTCACCGGGCGCGGCAGCTCGGGTGGGTGCCCCTCGTGGTGAGCGCCCACGAGACCGCGCCCGTGGCGGACGTGGTGTCCAGGTTGCTCGCTGCGCTGCGGACCGTGGCGGGCGGCCCGCCCATGGCGCTCATCGTGGCCGGCGAGCCGTCCCTCCGCGTGGAAGGGGTGGGTGTCGGCGGGCGATCCAGCCACGCGGCGGCGCTGTTCGCGCGGGAGCTGGCCGCGCAAGGGATGGACGCGGTCGCCGCTTGCGGCGGCACGGACGGGGTGGACGGGCGGTCCGCGGCGGCCGGGGGCGTGGTGGACCGGACGTCCGCGGATAGCACGTTGGACGCGGCGATCGCGGGGTTCGACACGGCGACCTGGCTCGATCGGCGCGGCTGCGCGCTGGTCAGCGGACCCACGGGTACGCAGGTGGGCGACCTGTGGGTGGTGCTCGCGGGCTCGCCGCCTACCGGTTGAAGGGGATCACGTCCGCCTGCTCGGCCTTCTGGCAGGTCGCGCAGCCCGGGCCGACGTCCCCGAACGCGGCGTCCACCGCCTTCCGCACGTCCTGCTTCGTCAGCCGCTCGAACTCGAGGACCGCCGCGGCCACCGTCTGCTGCTGGCCCGCGTGCGCGTCGCCGTAGATCCCGTGCGCTTCGCAGCACGACATCTCGCCGACGTCCACGGCGAGCTCCCGGATGCGCTCGCGGGTCTTCGGGTCGTCACTCGGGCTGCGCTTCGCCATCACTGCTCCAGATCGGCGTGTCAGGTAAGCACCCACATCTCCGTGGGAAGCTTCCTCAGAGCAGGTTGGCCACCAGCGTCGCCGTCGTCGTCTGGTCGAGCTTGCCGAAGCCTTCGACCGGCACGTTGTCGAAGATCAGCGTGTTCCCGACCTTGAAGCTCAGCGCCTTACTCACCGTGAACGAAACCGCGATCGTGTTGAGCACGCGCACGTCCTTGATCGTCACCACGTTCTCGTAGACCTCGAGCTGCTCCGTGATCCCGACGACGTCACCGAGAGCCGTGGTCACCCGCACCATCTCGCGCGCCGCGTAGATGCTCTGACGGTTCGGATCGACGCCGTCGACGTAGTTCTCCTGCGCCACGTCGAAGCCGAGCTCGCCCGCCAGCTCCGTTTTCTCCGTCTTCACGAGGAGCCGGCTGTACCCGAGCTGCTCGTGGGTTCGCAGGTCGTAGCCGGCGAACGGGTCGTACAGCGCGCCGACGAGCCCGTAGAGCGAGTTGACCTCTCCGAAGAAGCGATCGTAGCGCAGGTCGGCCGTGGCGCGCCGCGCGGTCTCGACGGGCTTCGCCGCCTGCTCCACCTCGTCCAGCGATCCGCTCGCGTCCGCGTCCACCCGGCCTCGCCCATAGACGCCCGCGAGGATGAGGCCCACCTTGTTCTGCGACGCCTGGTATGACCCGTTCACCGTGGAGGAGACCGTGTAGAAGCTCGTGTTTCCCCCGGACGCCGACCCGCCGAGCTCTGCGCTCAAGTGGGCCTCCGGCTCGGGCGGCAGCTCCTTGACGGGCGCTGCGGTACCGGCGAACACGGGATCCTCTGCGAGCGCGACAGCGACCGTCCACAGCAGCAACATGGCCCCTCCTCCACGAGCGGTTACGACACGGGGCCCTGGTGACCCGATGCGCGCACCCTATCACACCGACCGTCGCCGCCTGTCCGTCGCCCCGATGATGGACTACACGGACCGCCACCTGCGGTACCAGCTCAGGCTGATCAGCAAGCATGTGACCCTGTTCACCGAGATGGTGACTACGGGCGCCGTGCTGCGTGGGGACCGGCGCATGCTGCTCGAGCACGCGCAGGAGGAGCATCCCGTAGCACTCCAGCTCGGGGGCGACGACGCGGGCGCGCTCGCAGAGTGCGCCGCCATCGCCGAGGAGTGGGGCTACGACGAGGTGAACCTGAACTGCGGCTGCCCGAGCGATCGGGTGGTCTCGGGCGCGTTCGGGGCGTCGCTCATGCGCACGCCCGCGAAGGTGGCGGACGCGCTCGCCGCGATGGCGAAGGCGACGAAGCTGCCGGTCTCCGTGAAGCACCGGATCGGCGTGGACGATCTGGATTCGTACGAGCATATGGACGGGTTCGTGCGCACGGTCGCGGACGCCGGCTGCACCCGCTTCACGGTGCACGCGCGCAAGGCTTGGCTCCAGGGCCTGTCGCCGCACCAGAACCGCACGATCCCGCCGCTCCGCTACGAAGACGTGTACCGGCTCAAGGCCGCTTACCCGCACCTGTGGATCGAGATCAACGGGGGGATCACGTCGCTCGACGCGGCCGAAGCGCACCTCGGACGCGTGGACTCCGTGATGATCGGGCGGTGGTTCATGGACGACCCGTTCGGGCTCGCGGACGTCGACAGCCGGATCTACGGCGACCCGACCCCGCCCCCGACCCGTGAGGAGGTCGCCAGGAAGATGGCCGACTATGCCACCCAGGACCTGGGGCCGGGGTTCAAGCCGCGGCATGCGCTGCGCCACCTGCTCCCGCTGTTCAACGGCCTGCCGGGCGCGCGCATCTGGCGCCGCACCCTGACCGAGGGGATGACCGCCGGCGTCCCACCCCGCGAGCTCGTGGAGGACGCGCTTACTCGCCGCTCCCCTTGAACTTGTCGGCCTCGTCGCGGAACAGGAAGTTGAACGTGGTCAGCGAGCCGTAGGCGCGGGTCAGGTAGCCCTGGAGCTCGGCGCGGTCCGCAGGCCCGATCGCGTCCGTGTTGTTGATCTTCTGCTCGAGCACGCGGAGCTTCTCGCGCACCGCGGTCACCTTGCGGAAGATCGCGAAGGCGTCGATCTCCTTGAACCGCCGGCCGTCCGAGTCCTCGAAGATCACCTTGCCACCGACCATCCGCTTCGACAGCGGCACGTCGTCGCCGCCGGCCTCTTCGCGCAGGCCCTGCTTCACGGCGTCGATCACCAGCTCGTACAGCTCGTCCCGCTCCATCGCGCCTCCGTAGCAGGCCGGTTAACCCGTCCGTGGAGGGCACGGATGCGTCAGTGGTGGTTGCCTGCCGTTCTCCTCGCTGCCGGGCTCGCGGTCGCCGGGGGCGCCGTCGCTACGCTCGCGTGGGACGCCGCGCCCGCGCCCGCGCCGACCCTCTCCAACGCGCCGCCGGAGCGCCTCGCGGCCCGCGCGGACCGCCGCAAGGCCCGCGGAGAGCGCCGCGCCCGCCGCCCCGCTGCCGTGCGCGACCCGAAGCTCCCGAGCGCCGAGCGGTCCGAGCTCCGTGACGCCACGCGCGACGACCAGCTCGACGCGCTCTTGACCCGGATCGAGGAGCACGCGGACGCTGCCGGCTGGCCGGAGGACGACCTCGCCGCCACGGAGGAGATCCTCGCCGCCAGCACGGAGTCGATCTCCGCGTCGCTTCGTCGCGTCGACGAGGGACTGGCCACGTGGGAAGAGGTCCGGCCCGTCATCCGCGACGAGCGGCTCGCGAGCGCCGACGACGTCCGGGCGCTCCTCGGGGACGCCCGCTTCCAGGCCATGGCTCAGGGCGTGGGCCTCGAGCGGTTCCTCGGCGACGAGCCCGTGCGCGGCAGGCTGTCCGCCGCCCCCGCCCAGCGCGACCGCCCGCGGGTGGACGAGAAATGACGCATTCAGAGAGTCGAGGGCGAGTGAAGGGAAGATGGCGGTTACCAGCGGACTGCCAGCGATAGCCACGTTGAAACGATCGCGCCGCGCTCCGGCTACACTGGCCGTACGCCGCGTCTCGCGCTCGACGCGGCCCGCGGCGGGGATTACCGATGGTGCCGGAGGGCCGGACCGACCCGTGACCTATCGCCTGCTCCTGGTGGAAGATGATCCGCAGCTCGGGCCCGCCCTCCTCCGCGGCTTGATCTCGGCCGGGTACGCCGTCGAGCTCCACACGGAGGGCGCGGGCGCGGTCGACCGCGTGCTCGCTGGCGGGTTCGATGGGGTGATCCTCGATCTCGGGCTACCCGGGGCGGATGGGTACTCGATCCTCGACACCCTCGTGTCGCGATGCAGCATCCCGGTCATCGTCGTGACGGCGCGGATCTCGCTCGACGATCGGCTGGCCACGTTCGAGCGCGGCGCCGTGGACTACCTGGCCAAGCCGTTCTTCGTGGAGGAGCTGGTGGCCCGGCTGCGCGCGCGCGTGGGGCGGCCCGCCGCGGCTCGCCGGGTCGTGCGCTGGCGCGACGTAGCCGTGGATCTCGCGTCTCGGCGCGTGTGGATCGGTGCGCTGGAAGTGGCGCTTACCGGCCACGAGTTCAACATCCTCGCCTACCTCATCGAGCGCGACGGAGAGGCCGTGGACCGCGAGCGCCTCGCCACGGACGTCCTCACGGCGGACTTGTCGCCGCGGCCGCGCACGGTGGACAGCCACGTCACGCGCCTGCGCAAGAAGCTCGGGGCGGAAGGCGCGGTCATCCGCACGGTCTGGCGGATCGGCTACCGGTTCGACCGCCACGCGCCCCGCGGCGTGGTGGAAGAGTTCGGGGAGCCCTTGGAGAACGCAGGTTAGAGCGCGGAGATCGCGTCCTCGATCCGCTTCTTCGTCTTGCCGTCGCTCTCCTTCGCGGCCTGCCCTTCGAGCAAGGTGCGCGCCGCGGCCTGCGCGCCCGTCCGCGGAGCGAGCGCCGCGATCGCCTCGACCGCCGCGCGCCGCACCGTCGGCTGCGGGTGCTGCAGCGCGGACGACAGGTCCGTCAGCCGCTCGCTGTGCGCCCCGACCCACGGGACCGCCATGAGCCGCAGCTCCGTGCCGCCGTGCTTCGCGGCCCACACGATCTGCGCCGCGGCCTCCGCCTGGCTCCCGACCTTTCGGCTCCACCGGTCTTCGAGCAGCTTGTACGCCCGCTTCACGACGCCCGCGTCCGTGTCGCGCTGCATCACCTGGCCGATCGCGCTCGTCGCGTCCGGCGCGCTCGCGAGCTTCTCGAGCGCCGCGATCCGCTGCGACGGCGTGCCGCTCGAGAGATCCGGCGGCAGGCCGCCGCCCCCACCGCCCGTCGCGGTCGCGGTAGAGCTCTTCGGCGAGGGAGCCGGCGAGCCCCACGGATTGTCGGCCGCCACCAGGGGCTTCTCGGTCTTCGGTGCGGCGGGCTCCACCGATCCGGCGATGTCGGGGACCGGGACCGGCGGGCCCACGATCGCGATTGTGCTCGGGTCCACGGGGCCCGTGTTCGGGTCCACGGCGCCCGTGCTCGGGTCCACCGCGCCCGTGCTCGGGTCCACCGGAGCGGGCCGGGTCGTTGCGGCCGGCAGGTTGCTGGCCGCCATCACCACATCTGCGGGCGGCGCCTCCAGCCGGCGCTCGTCCGCGCCCATCTGCCACAGCCCGATGGCCACCGCGCCGACCATCATCAGCGCCACGAGCACGGCGCCCCCGACCGCGAACAGGGCTCCGCCGCCCATCACCGCGCCCTTCGAGAACTGCGTGAGCGTGTGCGTGAGCGGGTTGAATTGCCGCGTATTCCGCTGCGCGCCCTCCGGCATGATCGAGACGACGCGCTCGATCGCGTTCCGGTCCCACAGGCTCTCACGCTCGCCGTTCCAGATCGCGCGGAGCTCGTCCACCGACTTCACACGGAGCCGCATATCCGTCTGGAGCGCCCGGTTGATCGCCATCTCCATGCGTACCGGAAGGTCCGGCACCAGCTGGCGCGGCGGCGTGTACTTCCCCTGCGCGATCTTGTTGAACACGTCGAGCATGCTATCGCCGTCAAACGCCCGCTTTCCCGTAACCAGCTCATAAAGGATCGCGCCGAGCGCGAACACGTCGGCCTGCGGCCCGACCGTCGCCGTGTCCTTGATCTGCTCGAGCGCCATGTAGTGCGGCGTGCCCATGGTCGCGCCGGCCAGCGTCCTCGCGGCGAGCGGGTCGCCCTCGCGGACGATCTTCGCGAGCCCGAAGTCCGCGATCTTCGGCACCAGCCCGTCCCGGCTCACCTGGAGCAGGATGTTCGCGGGCTTCAGGTCCCGGTGCACCAGGTTCTTGGCGTGCGCGGCCGCGACTCCCTCCATGATCCCCTGCGCGAGCGCGTCCGCCTGCGCGAGCGTCGGCCGCTCCGCCTCGATGTACGCGTCGAGGGTCGGCCCCTGCACGAACTCGAGGACGAGACCCGGCGCGTCCCCGACCTGCACCACGTCCGTGACCTGCACGATGTTCGTGTGCCGGAGCTGGCCTTGAACCCGGCCTTCCTGCAGCAGTCGCTCCTTGATCTGGGGCGACGTGATCGTCAGGACCTTGAGCGCGTGGAGCGACCCGAGCGTGTTGTGCCGCACCTTGTAGACGACGGCCATCCCGCCTTCGCCGAGCTTCGACTCGACCGTGTAGCGGTCGATGACCGTCCCCGGCACCACGTCCATCGCGCGAACCTCCTGCAGGAGCGTACCATGCGCGGCACGGGTTTGCTTCAGCCGGCGACCTCCACCAGCAGCGCGAGCAGCTCCCGCTGCCCGAACGGCTTCTGCAGGTACCGCTGGCCCGACCGCGGCGGGTGGAACGCGCCCGAGATGAAGATGATCCGCCGCCCGAGCGCCGGCCAGCGCTCCGCTACGCGCGTCGCGAGCGCCTCTCCGGAGATGCCGGGCAGCCGGATATCCGTGATCATGGCGTCGAACAGGTGCTCTTCCAGGGCCTCGAGCGCCTGCTCGGCCGACGCCACGGACCCGACCGTGTGGCCCAGCGCCTCCGCGAACTGTCGGATCATCCCCGCGAGGAGCGGCTCGTCGTCCACCACGAGCAGCCGGAGCGGCCGCAGCGGCGGGATCGACGGCTCGTCCTCCGGCGGGGAGGCCGAGCGACCGGAAGCCGGCAGGTCGAGGTCGAACCGCGCGCCGCCGTCCGGGCGGTTGGCGCCGCGCAAAACCCCGCCGTGCTCGTCCACGATCCTCCACGCGATCGCGAGCCCCAGGCCCATGCCCCCCGCGTCCTGCCGATCGGTGACGAACGGCGTGAACATCATCTCGATGAGCCCCGGCGGGATGCCCGGCCCCTCGTCGTCGACCTGGATCACGACGCGCCCGAGCGCGCCGGGGCCCACCCGGATCGTGACGATACCCGCCAGCTTCATCGCCTGGGCCGCGTTCGCGACGAGGTTCACCAGCACCTGCTCGATCGCCCCCCGGTCCACGTCCACCGTCAGCCCCGGTGGCCGCTCGACCAGCCGCATGCGCGCTGCGCCGCGCGCGTCCCGCGTGAGCTCGACGACCGCGGCGTACAGGTCGCCGATTCGGCACGACTGCCGCTCTTCGGTGTTCGGCCGCGCGAACGTCTGGAGGTTCCTCACGATCCGGGCGATCCGCAGCACGTGGGCGCGGAGCACCGCGGCCTGCTCGGCCGCAGCGCGCGGGTCGAACGAGGGGAGCGCGAGCTGGCGTTCGAGCAGCTCGAGCCGCAGAAGGAGCACCGCGAGCGGGTTGTTGATCTCGTGCGCGACGCCGGCCGCCAGGTGGCCGATCCCGGCCAGGCGGTTCGCGTGCTGGAGCTCGACTTCGAGCGTGCGGCGCGCCGTCACATCCCGCATGACCACCAGGCTCACCGCGGCAGGTCCGGGGATCGGAGCGGCGTTCAACGAGACCCAGCGCTGGGACGCGAGCGGGAGCTCGGGGCTCGTCTCGTCGGCATAGCCCTGCTTCCGCCAGCGCGCGACGGTCTTGCGGACGTCTGGCGCGAACAGATCCTCGAGCAGCACGCCCGCCAGGCCCGCCGGATCTTGCGTCAGCGCGCGCGCAGCCGTGGCGTTGCAGGTGCTGATCCGACCGTCCCCCGCGATCGACAGCAGCATATCTGGGCTGTGGTCGTACAGCGCGCGATACCTCGCTTCCGACAGGGCGAGCTCGCGGCTCCGCACGTCCACCGTGTTCTCGAGGCTCGACAGGGCCTTGATCATGGCCATGCGGTCCTCGGCCGGGCCATGGCTCGCCTGCTGCTCGACGCGGCGGGCGAGCACGTCCACGACGCGCCTCAAAGCGGCGATCTCACCCTCGAGCTCCAGTACCCGGGATGTCACGCGGGCTCACCGAACGCGAGGCCCGTCAGCGTCTCGTTGACCAGGAACGGCCCCAGGTGCTCGCCGTACGTGTCGAACCCCGCCACCCGGTGCGTCCCGCACATGGCTTCCACGAGCGATGCGCGCAGGCCGAGCGACGTCGCCGTCCGCGACCGCCCCATGCAGTGAAAGAGCAGGAGACCCGCCGGCGGTGTCGGGAGACCCCCGGTCGCCCGCGCGATCGCGGCCGTCGTCTCCGCCACGATGTCGCCGGGCTCCATCCACCGGAGCACCGTGCCCACGGCGACCGCCCCGCCCATGAGCAACGAGTCGCCTTCGAGGCGCATCACCGCCCGCATATACCAGTCGCCGCCGTGCGCGAACCCGAGGCATGCGCTCCGCCGCTGGATCTCCGCCGGGAGCTCGTCGCGCGGGACGCCCATCAGCTCGGTGAGCCGATGGGCCGCCGGCCAGCCGTCGAGCTCGTGGACCAGCCGCCGCTGCGGCTCCGCGCCCGTGACGACCACGCGGCGCTCGGTGGGCCGGAAGTGGTGGGTCGCGAACGGGAGGAACGGGATCCCGGGATCGAGGAGTACGATCGCCGCTCCCCGGCCGGACGACCGGCCGCCCACCGCCACCACCGTACGGTGGTACGCTTCCCCGTCCGCTGCCGCGCCGCCGACCATGGCCAGGTGGGGGGCGTGGGCGCCGAGGCTCGCCGCGAGCAGCTCGCCGCCACCCGAGAGCCCATCCGTGAGCGCGAGCAGCACGTGGCGCTCGCGCACGAGGCTCTCGAGCGTCTCTCCGATCGCCCCGGCCAGCCGGTCGAGCACGTCCCGCCCCGAGCGGAAGTGGAAGTCGTCGAGGTCCACCAGCACCGCCGCCGCCCGCGCCGGAGCGCCGAGCGCGATCGCCGAGACCGTACCCCGCGTCGCGCCCGCTGGGGAGAGCTCGCCCGCCGTCGTGCAGCCGACGACCTGCGCCGCCGGGAACCGCTCGGACAACCGCGCCGACAGGGCCTCCACGCACAGGTGCGTCCCGCTGAAGAACAGGATCAGGCGCGGATCGGGGCCCGCCTGGCGCGCCAGATCGTCCGCGGCGCTGGCGACGTCGGCTGCGTCGGTGGCGGCGACCCGGAACGGGCCGGCGACGGCGTCGGTTCGGAGCGGCATGCGGCCTCCGGGGCGGTTCCGTGCAACGGTGGGGCTCCGTAACCCGGTTCCGGCCCGCACGAGTGGGGCACCGTCCAGGTTGCCTCTCGCCCGGATCCGTGGTTGCATGCGAGCTCGGGAGGCTCGATGGGCATGCGCGCGCTGGGGATCGCACTGGTGGTGGGCTCGGGCCTCTTCCCTGGCCTCGCCCATGCGGGCATGCGCCAGGTCCTGCAGGAGAGCGGGCCGTACGTCCTTTCCGTGGACGGCGCGGGCTCTGCGTTCACCTCTGCGCTGACGTGGCGGATCAACCGCCCCTCGGCGGGCGCGACGGTCCGCACCGTCTACGCCACCGTGTCGTCCGCGGCGTTCACGGGCGATCCGGGCGGGAACTGCCTCGTCATCGACGGGATCGCGGTCAAGATGCCGGATGTCGTCGTCGACAGCGGGTCGGGCGTGTACACGCGCTACGGCGACGTGACGGCCGCCCTCGCCCCGTACCTGGAGGCGCTGCCGTCGGGCAACGCGACCATCCCGTTCGTGGAGTGCGGGGCCACCGGCGCGAACGACGGGAGCGGCCTGCTGATCGTGTGGGAGGACCGGGCGTTCCCGGACGCGGCGGTCGCGCTCGCGTTCGGCAGCGAGCTCACCGGCCTCGATCCCACGCTCACGCTCGTGACGGACCCGCTGGACACCAGCGAGCCCGACTTCAAGGTAGAGGTCGGGCTCGGGATCTCGTACTCGACCGGCTCGATCTACGGGCAGTCCTCGGACATGGTCGTCAACGGTACGCTCGTCGACCAGGACGCCGGCGGCTTCGACGATGGCGACCTCGCCAACGGCGGCCTGTACACGCTCGGGGGCGATGGCGACGGTCCGGACTCCGAGCGCTACGACGTGACGTCGCTCGTCTCCAACGGCGACACCCAGATCGAGGCCATCCTCCAGGGAGACACCTTCGACGACTATGCCGTCGTGATGTGGCTGTGGGGCGTCGGCATCACCGTGCCGTGCCCGGACGCGAACGGAGACGGCATCATCGACTCGTGCAAGGTCATCGTGGATCTCCTCTCGCCGAAGGTCGGGCCGACCGCGGGCGGGAACGCGGTGGACGTCCTCGGGGAGGGCTTCGATCCGAGCTGCGTGACCTGGCTCGGCGGCGTGGAGGCCCCGACGACGTTCGTGGACGAGACGCACCTGATCGCGACGCCGCCGGCCCACGCCGCGGGCATCGTGGACGTGGAGGTCGTCTGCGCGTCTGCCAACGCGGATCTCGCCG
The DNA here is from genome assembly GCA_945882675.1 of Klebsiella pneumoniae. GTDB lineage: Bacteria > Myxococcota_A > UBA796 > UBA796 > CANLGQ01. The sequence goes on from CAMCWU010000007.1 coordinate 17,913, forward strand.
GTGGATACTCCTGGTTCGACGAGGCGCCGATCACCCCGGCCCCGCCCGACGTCGTGGCCGCGCTCCCGTACACGGTGCTCGTCGCGGGTGGCGACTCCGTGACCATCCAGGGGCTCGGGTTCGACGCCGGTGCGATCGTCCGGGTGGACGGGGTGGACGCCGCGGCCACCTGGGTCGACAGCACGCAGATCACCGTGGTGGCGCCGCCGCACGCCGCCGGGAACGCCACGGTAGAGGTCGTCAACGGAGACGGCACGTCGGACGCCCTGTTCGCCGCGCTCTTGTACGTCGAGCCGGACGCCAGCGGTGGCATCCCGGGCGCGGAGGACACCGGCACCCCCGCCGTGGAGGCTCCGGAGCCCGGCAAGGGCGGCTGCAGCACCTCTCCGGGTGGGAGCCGGCTCGCGCTGCTCGCTCCCCTCCTGCTCCTCGCGCTGCGTCGTCGGCGAGGGGTGGCGCTGGGCGCGCTCGCGGCCGCCGCGGGGTGCAGCGAGTACGAGCTCCAGGGCGCCGCGCCCGCCCCCGAGACCGTCCCGGAAGGCCAGGAGCTCCCCCCGGTCGCGCTGACCGGCCCGCCCGCCAGCACCGTGCGGGGCGTCGCCGCTTCGCTCGACGGCACCAGCTCCCACGACCCGGACGGGAGCACCACCGCGCTGTCCTGGGCCTGGGAGATCGCGGCCTCCCCGGCGGGCGCGCAGCCTGTGCTCCTCGGCGCGGACACGGCCACGCCCACGCTCGCATCCGACACGATCGGCGTGTACGTCGTGTCGCTGCGCGTGACGGACGCTCAGGGCCTCGAGTCCACGAACCCCGCCGCCCAGGCGGTAGAAGTGCAGCCGTGGCGCGACCTGGAGGTCACGCTGGCCTGGGACGCGGCCGCGGACCTGGATCTGCACCTGATCCAGCCCGGCGGCGGCTACTTCGGCGCCGGCGACTGCTTCTCCGGCAACCCGCGGCCCGACTGGGGGATCGTAGGGTCGAGCGTGGACGACCCCGAGCTCGACGCGGACGACGACGCCGCGCTCGCCGGCCCGCACCAGGAGGCCATCACGCTCGCGGTGCCGCCCGAAGGCCCGCTCTCGGTCGTGGTCGTCTACTGGCGCGATCGCGGGGCCGGCGGGGCGGTGGATGCCACGCTCACGCTGCGCGGGGAAGGCACCGTCATCGCGGAGTTCCCGGTGACCCTCGACGTCGTCGGCGCGGCGTCGCTCGCGGGTGCCGTGGACTGGACGACCCTCGGCTGGATCGCGGACGGGACCGCGACCACGCACGACGCCCTGGGCGGCCCCCCGTTCGACGAGTGAGCGGCCCCCGCCACGTCCACCGCGCGTAAAATCGTACCCCGGTAGTGCCCGTCCCGTCCCGTCCCGGGGCGCGGCGAGCTACTCGGGGAGGGCGCAACTCTGCTGCTCCGAGGGGCCAGTGACCGAACCGAGCGACCCTGTCAGCCGCGAGACGTGGCTCGCCCGAGTCCTGGAGCCGCCGCGCTATGGCTGGAGCCGCGACGGCGCGTTGTACGTGCCCGGCGTCCGTGAGAGCTGGGCCGAGTTCTTCCACCACGTCAACCCGCTCGTCACGCGGAAGAACTGGGTCGCGGCCTTCTCCTGGTTCACCACGCTCGTGCTCGCCGTCCCCGCCGTGGTGTACGTGGCGCTGTACTGGTCGTGGCCGATCACGGCGTTTGGCGTCGTCTACAGCATGGTCGCGCTCGGCACCCACGGCACGGTCTGGTACCACCGGTACGGCTCGCACCAGGCGTACAAGTTCCGCAACCCGTTCGCCATGTTCATCGTCCGCAACCTGGTGATCAAGCTCGTGGTGGAGGAGGCGTACATCGTCTCGCACCGCGTCCACCACACCCTCGCGGAGCGGCCCGGCGACCCGTACAACGCGAACGCGGGGTTCCTGTACTGCTTCCTGGCGGACGCCAACCACCAGATGATCGCGCGGAACCTCGACGAGAAGCGCTACACCCAGGTTGCGCGCCTGGTCACGCACACCGGCGTGAAGGCGAACAGCTACGCCCAGTACCAGCGGTGGGGGTCGATCGCGCACCCGGCGCGGACCGTGGCGCACTTCGCCGCGAATTGGGCGTTCTGGTACGCGGCGTTCTGGCTCATTGGCGGTCACGCGCTCGCGACCGGCATCTTCGCCTGGTCGATGATGTGGGCCGTCGGCGTCCGGACCTACAACTTCGAGGGCCACGGCAAGGGCCGGGACCAGCGCGTGGACGGCGTGGACTTCCACCGCGGCGACCGCTCGGTGAACCAGATGTGGCCGGGCTACGTCGCCGGCGAGTGGCACAACAACCACCACCTGTACCAGAACGGGGCGCGCTCGGGGTTCCTGCCGTACCAGCTCGATCTGGCGTGGCTGTTCATCCGGGGGTACGCGGCGATCGGTGGGGTCACGTCCTGGGTGGACCCGAAGCCGCAGTTCATGCGGGACCACTACGAGCCGTGGCTGGCCACCCGTCAGGCGCGGGAAGCGGCGTCGCGGGCGGCAGACGCCTGATCAGGCGCCTGAACGCCGCTCCACCCGCTCCCGCGGCCCCCCCGGCGGAGGCACGAGCGCGTCCGGCCCGCTCCCGATCAGGTCCGCGCGACCGGCGAGCTTCAGCGCCTCCCGCGCGTCCTCCCACCACTCGGCGTTCCAGTACATGAGAAGCGCCTTCTGGAGGTGCTTCTCGCGCAGCCCGCGCGCGACGTAGACTGGCTCCATCGTCAGCGGGTCGATGCCGGTCCAGTACATGGCGGACGCGATGGACATGGGGGTCGGGATGAAGTCCTGCACCTGTCGTGGGCGATATCCCTCGCGTTTCAGCCAGAGCGCGAGCTCGACCATATCGCTCATCTCGCAGCCGGGGTGGCCGCTGATGAAGTAGGGGATCTCGTACTGGTCCTTGCCGGCGTCCTTGCTGGCGCAGGCGAACATCTCTTTGAAGCGCTCGTACGCCGCGATGCCGGGCTTCTTCATCTTGTCGAGGACGCGCGCCGACGCGTGCTCCGGCGCGACCGACAGGTGCCCGCCGACATGGCTGGCCGCGAGCTCGCTCACGTACTGGGGCGAGAGCTCCGCGAGATCGTACCGAACGCCCGACGCGATGAAGACGTGCTTTACACCTTCCTCTTTGCGGACCTGCTGCATGAGATCGATGACGGGGCCGTGGTCCGTGTTCAGGTTCACGCAGACCTTCGGGTGCAGGCACGACAGCTTGCGGCATGCGCTCTCGATCGCCGGGTCCTTGCACTTCATCTTGTACATGTTGGCGGTCGGGCCGCCGATGTCCGTGATGGTCCCGCGGAAGTCGCCCATGCGCCGGATCGCGCGGATCTCCTGGAGGATGCTGTCGGCGCTCCGGTTCTGGATGACGCGGCCTTCGTGCTCCGTGATCGAGCAGAAGGTGCAGCCGCCGAAGCAGCCGCGCATGGTGACGACCGAGTGCTTCACGGTCTCGTACGCCGGGATCGTCTGGTCGTAGATCGGGTGCGGCAAGCGGGTGAACGGGAGCTGGTAGAGCTGGTCCATCGCGACCGAGCCCTCCCCACCCAGGCCCATCCCGTCTTCGAGCGGCAGGGAAGGCGGGTTGTAGACGACCGCGCGATCGCCGTGGGCCTGCACGAGGCGCCGGCCGTTCGCCGGGTTCGTCTCGTGCTGGAACAGCTTCGCCATGCGGGCGTAGGCGACCCGGTTCTCCTTGACGTCCTCGTAGGACGGCAGGATCAACGTCTTCTTGTCGCTCACGCGCAGCGCGGGGTCGGCGATGATCGCGGGCACGTCCGCCTTCGGGGCGATCCAGGCAGTCCCGCGGATGTCGCGCAGCGTCTTCACGCTCTCGCCGGCCCGGAGTCGGCGCGCGATCTCCCAGATCGGCCGCTCGCCCATGCCGAACACGAGCAGATCCGCCTTGCTGTCCACCAGCACCGAGCGCCGCACGGTGTCCGACCAGTAGTCGTAGTGCGCGATCCGCCGCAGCGAAGCTTCAATCCCGCCGAGGATCAGCGGAACGTCCGGGAACGCCTCGCGGCAGCGCTGGGCGTACACGAGGGTCGCGCGGTCGGGGCGCTTCCCGGTCTCGCCGCCCGGAGAGTACTGGTCCTCCGCCCGGTTCCGCTTCTGCGCGGTCAGGCGGTTCAGCATGGAGTCGAGGTTTCCGGCCGCGACCCCGTAGAACAGCCGCGGCTTGCCGAGCGCCTTGAACGGCTCCGCGCTCTGCCAGTCCGGCTGCGCGATCAGCCCGACGCGAAACCCGCGTCCCTCCAGGAACCTGGCGATGAGCACCGGCCCGAACGCCGGGTGGTCGACGTACGCGTCCCCCGTCACGATCACGATGTCGACGGCGTCCCAGCCCCGGGCGTCGAGGTCCGCCCGGTTCATGGGCAGGTACGCGCTGCGCGGCGGGCGCGCCGGCTGGCGGGCTACCGGGTTGGGCTTTCCCCCGCGGATCGGAGCTTTTGTAGCCGAGAATCGGCTCCCTTCGGTCTCCCCGAAACCCATGGCGGACGCCTCCGACCGGTCAATATAGCCGATAGACGGGCGCGTGTCCTCCTGATAGGTTGCCAGAGCGGAGGCACCATGGCGACCTGGGCCGACGTCCAGGCGGCCGCCCGCACGACCTGGACGCTCCACAGCGACAGCGACACCGAGTTCTCCGTCACGGTAGAATCCCAGAACGGCCGCGCCCAGCGCGTCATGGTCCGGAGCTATTCGGCGTGGGGACTCGACATGATAGAGGTCCGCTCGGCCTTCGCGCAGGTCGGCGACTTCGACCCCGCGAGCCTCCTCGACAGCAACATGCAGCTCCCGCTCGGCGCCGTGGCGCGCCACGGGAAGTTCCTGGTGCTGGTGCAGAAGGTGTGCCTCGATCACATCTCGGTGGAAGGCGCGTTGTTCCTGGTCGGGCGCATGAGCGTGCTCGCGGACGTGCTCGAGGAGCGCTCGGGGGCGGACCGCTTCTAGCGGAGCGGTCAGCGATCAGCGATCAGTCGTCAGGTCCGGCAGATGGGGGGGGCGAGCCGGTCTGTGGCGCGAGGCTCCGGTCCGTGCGCTCACACAGGGCATCCGCGACCCCTGACCTCCGACGGTTCACCATCCCCGCCTCCGCGAGACGCCGATGTCTCGCCAACGGCCCGATGGTTGATCATCCCCGGCTCCGCGGGACCGTGGAGTCCCGCCAAGGCCCCGATGGTTGACCATCCCCGGCTCCGGGGGACTGTGGAGTCCCGCGAAGGCCTCGATGGTTGACCATCCCGGGCTCCGCGGGACCGTGGAGTCCCGCCAATGGCGCGATTGTCCACCATCCCCGTGGCCAGGCGAGACAGATCCGTCTCGGCGAGGCGCCCACGCGGCCACATGTCCCGCCGCGCGAGACACACCGCGCCGATCCGCGTCGCGGGTGCTACCATGCGGTGCGGAGGCGCTCGTGGCGCGGTTCTGGACGCTCGTTGCGCTCGCTGCACCTGCCACGGCCCGCGCCGGGATCTGGGACGCGCCGCCAGAGATCGGCGTCATCGGCGGCGCGAGCGTCGTCGTGGCGCTCGGCGCGGACCCCGACCGGGCGCGCGTCGGCTTCGGGTTGGACGCGGGGTACCAGTGGTTCTGGCACGGGGGCTCCGACGGCCCGCTGGTCCCGGGCCCGCTCGGCACCGTCGCCGTCCACGCCGGATGGACGAAGCCGTACCTGTTCGCGGAGGTCACCGCCGTCGCCGGTGCCATGTACCCGGCCCTCGTCGCGGACGGCGGGTTCGTCCAGGCGATCGGCGCGCAGGCGGGGGGTGGCCTCGGCATCGCGACGGACGGCTGGGCCGGGCCCGTGCTCGTCGGCGCGCTGCTGGGCCCGCTGGTGGAGGCACGGATCGAAGCGGCACGGCGGGACGCGGACTGGCATGCGCCCCGGCTCGCGATCGGGGCTTCGCTCCCGCTGAACTGCTGCTCCTACGAGCTCGCGCTGTGAGGCGGTTCTGGATCCTCGTGGCGCTCGCAGCGCCCAACACGGCCCGCGCGGCCTTCTGGGACTACCCCGCGCGCCTGGGCATCACGGGCGGCGTCAGCGTGGTCGTGGCGCTCGGCGCGGACCCCGACCGGGCGCGCGTCGGCTTCGGGCTCGACGCCGGCTACCAGCGGTTCTGGCACGAGGGCGCGTACGGTCGCGACCGGCCGCTCGTCGTGGCCCCCCTCGCGACCGTCGCGGCGCACGTCGGCTGGACGAAGCCGTTCGTCTTCGCTGAGGTCACGGCCGCCGCCGGGCCCATGTACCCGCTGTTCGTCGCGGACGGCGGGTTCATGCCGCTGATCGGCGCGCAGGCGGGCGCGGGGCTCGGCATCTCGACGGACGGCTGGGCCGGCCCGGTCTTCGTGGGCGGCGTGCTCGCGCCGTTCGTAGAGGCGCGCATAGAAGCGTCCCGCCGGGACGGCGCCTGGTACGCCCCGCGGCTCGCCGTCAGCCCCACGCTCCCCCTCAACTGCTGCGGGTACTACGATTGATAGCGCTCATCGCTGCGTCTGCCCTCGCTGGCTTCCCCGGCGACCGCGTCAACGAGTGCTGCTTCGTCGTCGGCGCGAGCGTCGTCGTCGCGCTGGGTGAGGTGGAGGGCTCGCGCGTCGGCGGCGGGCTCGACCTCGGCTACCAGGCCCAGCGTTATACCCATGCGACCAAACAGATCGAGGGCGACCTCATCGTGTGGGCGGAGGAGCACCCGGCGCTGAACTACGGGCCCGTCGCGCACGTGTGGCGGGTCGGCGGCGCGTGGAACGCGAGCTTCGGGGCGCGCTTCGGCGTCGGCTGGCCGCTGCGGATGGGCCTCGGGCGCGGCTGGTACCCGGGCCCCGCGGTGACGGTGGAGCTCGCGCCGGCGCTGTCGACGGCGGGCTGGTTCGGCCTGGACGGCCAGCTCGCGCTGGATGCGCCGTGGGTGCAGGGCCGGGTCGGCACGGCGCTCACGGGTCAGGGCTGGAGGGCCCGCCGGGTGTCCATGGGGCCGTTCGCGGTGCTCGGGCTGCCGCGAAACTGGCCGGGCATCCCCAACTACTGGGACGAGCCGGAGCCCGGGGACCCCGTGCCGCCGAACGCGCCGGAGTGGCCGTAGCTCACTTCAACACGTTCACGAACCCCGTCACGATGATCGCGTTCGTGAAGTCGATGAAGAACGCCCCGACCATCGGCACCACCAGGAACGCCCGCGGCGCCTGCCCGTAGCGCTCCGCGAGCGACCGCATATTCGCCATCGCGTTCGCCGTGGTCCCGAGCATGAACCCGCAGAATCCGCCGCTCATGACGGTGGCTTCGTAGTCGCGGCCCATCAGCGCGAAGATCGGCCCGTACGCGATGACGGCCACGAGGAGCACCTGCGCCACGAGGATCACGAGCATCGGGAGCGCCAGATCCGTGATCTGCCACAGCTTCAGCGTCATCAGCGCCATCGAGATGAAGAGCGCGAGCGCGACGTTGCCGACATCGTCGATGATCCGCTGCGAGAGGCCGATCCGGCCGGTCACGTCGTCCACGTTCCGGATGACGGCGGCCACGAGCATCGCGCCGATGTAGCCGGGGAGCGTGACGCCCAGCGCCGTGAAGCCGGCGCTGACCCAGGATCCTCCCCACATCGCGACCAGGATCAGGACGATGGACTTGAGCAGGACGAACGCCTCGGCGTCCTCGCCAGCGGGGGTGGCGGTCGGCGGGTCGGCGAGCTGATCCTCCATCGCCTGCGTCGGAGGGGGGGTCTCCACCGGATGGGTCCGCCGGACCCGCAGGCCGTGCCGCTCCACCAGGCGGGTGCCGATCGGCGCGCCGATGACCCCGCCCATCACGATGCCCACCATCGCCGCGGTGACGGCCACGGCCTCGGCGCCGGGGACGCCGGCTGCCTCGAAGAGCGGGGCGAACGCCAGGCCCGTCGCGGGGCCGCCTGTCAGCGTCACGGAGCCCGTGAGCACGCCGAACAGCGGGTGCAGGCCCATCCCCCACGCGAGGCCGGCGCCGAGCACGTTCTGCGCCACGGCGACGACGGTCGCGAGCGCGAAGAACAGCAGGACCTGGGGCCCGCCCGTCCGGAGAAGCCGGATCGACGCCGCGAACCCGATGGTCGTGAAGAACGCCACCATCATCGGCGCCTGCAGGAGCGTGTCGAACTCGAGCGGAACCGACCCGCGCGACCGCGCGAACGTGAGGATCCCCGCCACGATCAGCCCACCGATGACTGGCGCCGGGATATTGTACCGCGCGAGCGGCGGCACGAGCCGGCGGACGCCGTACCCCGCTAACAGCACCGCCCCGGCGAACGCGACGGTCTGGATCGCGTCGAGCTTCATGCCGCCTTCTCGGCCAGCGACCGCGCCGCCCGCCGGATCAGCCGCGGCGCCACGCCCTCGCTCTCCCACGCGGCGAGGAGGTCACGCAGCCACGTCGCGTCGTCCTTCCCGGCGTCGTTGAGCCAGTTCGCGACGGAGTCCTCGACGTACCGGCTCGGGTCGCGGCGCAGGGGCCCCAGGATCGGGAGGCCGCGGGCGGGTTCGCGGCGAAGCAGCGGGATCGAGGGCGACCACACGCCGCGCGGCCGGGTCGCCTCGCTGGCGAAGCGGCGGACGTTGGGGTCGGGGTCGGCGGTCCAGGCGGCGAGTAGCGCCACGGCGCCCTCGGTCTCCGCGATGATCGCGCCCCGCACGGCGAGCCACGCCCACTCACGCACGCCGAAATGCGGGTCCGCGGCCGACGTTCGCATCCCCGCGATCCGCTCGAGCGGGGGCCGTGCGGCGTCCTGCCCGTGCGCGAACGCCACCCAGCCCCGCACCGTGTCCGACGGGTGCCGCGCAAGCGCCGCGAGCTCGTCGGGTGGGAGCCGGGTCCGGAGCAGCTCGCCCGCCCGCGCCATCCGCGCCACGATCCCCAGCGAAAGGTCGAAGTCGGCCCCGGCCAACGCGGGCACCGCCGCCGCGAGCAGCCGGTCCATCCGGATCGCGAGGCCCTCCGCGAGCGTGGCGCTCTCGGCGCTCCCGTCCTCGAGGCGCGCAAGCGTCTGCGGCGGCACGCCGCGCACGGTCGTCGAGCCCGTACGTCGCTCTGCTCCCGCCATCCAACGACCCCGCGTCGGGAGGATACCACGCCACCGCGACAGCGGCGCCGCGATCCGCATGCGGCGCCGGTCGCCCACGACGGTCCAACGCCGCTTCACTGGATGGCACGGAGCGTGCTAGTTCGGGGGAGGAGGGGATGATGCGACTGCGGAAGCTTGCGACGGGGGCGGTGCTGACGGCGAACCTGGTGGTTCTGGTAGCCACCAGCAAGAGCGCCGATTACCCGGACACCACCACCACCTGGACGGACGCGTCCACCGGGCCCGACACGGGCTGGACGGACACGACCTACACCGAGCCGTATACGACCCCGACCTCGACCACGGACACCGACGACGGCACGGACACGGGCGTGCGGGGCGACCCGTCGATCCGCACCGCCACGGACGGCCCGCTCGACCTCCTGTTCGACGCCGACATGCGGATCGCGATGTTCGAGGTCCAGCTCGACGTCGGCCAGGAGCTGCTCGACGCGGGAGCGGTCGACCTGGTCATCGACCTCACGGGCGAGCACGCGCTGCCCGCGGACGCCGTCCTCGCCGTCTATGATCTCGCCGACCCGGCCGATCCGCTCCCCGCGCTCCCGGCGGCGTCGACCACGATCCTCGGCATCGGCGGCGAAGTCCTCGAGCCCGTGAGCCTCTCGCTGGAGCTCCCGATCGGGGAGGGCGGCATCACGGTGCACCACCTGGTCGTGACGCTCGAGGGCGACGGCGTCCTGACCGGCGCCGCCACCTTCACGCTCCGCGCCGAGACGACTGGCGAGATGCCGCTCCCGCCGCTGGTGATCGAGGTCCAGTGATGCCCGGCGATCGCCTGCTGCACCCCGTCGCGCTCGCGGCCGTCGCGCTGATGGCGTTCAACGACCACTGGATGAAGGTGTACCAGCCGGGTGTGCTCTCCGGGAAGCTCTCGGACGTAGCGGGCCTCCCGGTGCTGGCGCTGACGCTGTTCGCGCTGGCAGAGGTGGCGTCGCGGCGCCTTCTGGGCCGGCGCGCGCTGCTGGCGTGCATGGCCGTCGCGGCCGTGGGCTACACCCTGGTGGAGGTGTGGGCGCCCGCCGAGCTCGCGTGGTGCTGGACGTGGGGCGCGCTGCAATGGCCGGTTCGCGCTGCGTTCGCGGCGTCCCGGGGCGATGGGATGCCGACGGTCGCGCCAGTCCGCGCGTGGTCGGACTGGACCGATCTACTGGTGCTCCCAGCGGTCGGCGGAGCGTGGCTCGCTCGTCGCCGCTGAGAGCGAATTTCGATCGTGCGGATCGGGTCCGGACTGGCTAAGCGGCCCCCGTCCGCTGAACGGACCACGAGGACGCCCCCATGATCAAGGCCGAGTACATCTGGGTCGACGGCAGCCAGCCGACCCAGAAGCTGCGTAGCAAGACGCGGATCGTGAAGAACGAGCGGACCCTCCCCGAGTGGTCGTTCGACGGATCGAGCACGTACCAGGCCGAGGGGCACTCGTCCGATCTCATCTTGCGCCCCATGTTTCACTGCCCGGACCCGATCCGCGGCGGCGAGAACGTCCTCGTCATGTGCGAGGTCTTCTATCCGGACGGCCGCCCGCACGAGACGAACACCCGGCAGTCGCTCCGGGCCACCGCCGAGAAGTACGCGGACCACGAGCCCTGGTTCGGCATCGAGCAGGAGTACGTCATGTTCCGCGGCGCCCGGCCGCTCGGCTGGCCGGAGGGCGGATATCCGGCGCCCCAGGGGCCGTTCTACTGCGGCGTCGGCGCGGACGAGGCGTTCGGCCGCCCGATCGTGGAGGCCCACATGGACGCCTGCATGAAGGCCGGTCTGCTGATCTACGGGATCAATGCGGAGGTCATGCCCGGCCAGTGGGAGTTCCAGATCGGCACGGGGAGCCCGCTGCAGGTCGCGGACCACCTGCAGATCGCGCGCTGGCTGCTCTACCGCATCGGAGAGGACCACAACGTGAGCATGGCGCTGCACCCGAAGCCGGTCCAGGGTGACTGGAACGGGTCGGGCGCGCACACGAACTTCTCGACCAAGGCCATGCGCGAGCCGGGCGGGATCAAGGTGATCGAGGCCGCCATGGGCAGCCTGGAGCGCCGGCACGACCTGCACATCGCGAGCTACGGCTCGGGGATCGAGCAGCGCCTGACGGGCCGCCACGAGACCTGCTCGTACAAGCAGTTCAAGTACGGCGTCTCGGATCGCGGCTGCTCGGTGCGCATCCCGCTGCACGTCGCGGCCGACGGGTTCGGTTACCTGGAAGACCGGCGGCCGAACGCGAACATCGACCCCTACGTCGTGTGCGACCTCATGCTCGAGACGATCTGCGGCGGGCACTGATCCGAGCGTTCGCAGACGCGAGCGCGGACGGGCCGCCGGCGGTCGTTCCGGGGTTTTGACCCGGCGTGGTTCTTGCACCGCTCTCCGGTGCACGATCCCCCGGAGCCGACATGCCCGATCCCGCCAGGCCGCCCGATCCCGCTCAGCCGCCCGGTGCCGGAGCCCCCGCCGACCCGCCCGGTCGCGCAGAGGAGACGTCGCTGGCCGGCCTCGTCGACCGCCTGGTCGCGCGCGGCTACCGCTGCCAGCTCCTCGTCCAGGACGCCGGCATGGTGCGCTGCCCGGAGCACGGCACCCACGGCCCGAGCTCGGACCTCACGGTGGACGCCGCCCGCCGGTTCGAGGGCATGAGCGACCCCGACGACATGGCGCTCGTCGCCGCCGTCCGCTGGACTTCAGGGGAGAACCCGGCGTGCCGCGGCGTCCTGGTCCTGACGTTCGGGCCCATGGCGCCGCCGGAGCACCAGGCTGCCATCGCCGGCCTCTCGCACGATCACCGCCGCCCCGGCCCGTTCATCTGAACGCCAGGACCTTCGACGCCACGGGCACCGCTGACCGCCACGGGCCCACCAGCGACCCCCTGACCATGAAGATGACCGGGCGCTGCACGGTCCTGGGCGCCAGCCACCTCACGGTCGAGCTGACGGACGCGTCGAACGGGATCTCGGCGGAGGGGCTATCCGGAGACCCGGCCACCCCCCCGCCGGGATAGCCCGAGGCCAGGGAGGGCGCATGATCGCGTGGGTCGGAGCGGCGTTCGCCGGGGTCGTGGGCATCGCGGTGGACGTGGACGGTGGCCGGTGCATGCTCACGGAGGGCGAGCAGGTCGGGGCGTCGGTGGCGGGGCCGGACGCCGCGCTGGTGCGGTGGGCCGCGCCCCTCGGGCCGGCGGCGGTGCCGTCGGGGTCGCTCCCGCCGTGCGGAGGGATCCCGCCGATCTTCGACGCGAAGGTCCCGGTGACCGGTGGCGTCGTGGGCCTCAAGCGCCCGGCGACGGGCCAGGCCGGCACGTCCGCGGCGCTCCCCCTGGGCCAGGACCGCCGGTACTGGTGGGTGGACCTCGGGACGGACGCGCAGCCCTGGATCGCGTTCGACCACGCGGAGGGCCCGCCCACGCGCCTGCGCCTGCTCGCCGCGCCGCCGGTGACCGTGCAGGCCGCGCCCCTGCCGCAGGGATCCGTGCTGTTCGTGCCGCTGCCGCCGGGCGGGGACGCCGTGGTGACCGGCGCCGCGCAGGCCGTGCGGCTGCCCGACGGCGTGGCCATCCTCGCGACCGGGAAGGGCACCGCCACCGGCGCCGTCCGCCGCGCGGACGAGCCGCCGCAGGAGCTGGCGTTCGCCGTGGGCGGCCCGCTGAAGTCCACCCCGGACGAGCTCTGGGTGACCGTGGGTCAGCAGCTCCGCCGTCGCGTCGTCCCCCCCGTCACCGCCGCCCACAGCGGGGACCCCGCGACCGTGACCGTGGAGGTGAAGAAGGGACAGTTGATCCTCACGGGTCGGGCGCCGGGGCGCGCGCAGGTCGCGGTCGTGGACAGCGATGGGAAGACCTACGTGATTTCAGTGGCGGTCGGGTCCTAGGTGCTTACGATACCGGATGACCACACTGCGCCACGTCCTCCTCGACATCGACGGCACCCTCCTCGACAGCAACGACGCCCACGCGCGCGCCTGGGTCGGGGCCCTGCGCGAGCACGGCGTAGAGGTCGAGTTCGACCAGGTGCGGGGAATGATCGGCATGGGCGGTGATCTCCTGCTGCCGGCGGTCGCAGGGATCGAGCTCGACAGCCCGCTCGGGAAGAAGGTCGCGAAGACCCGCACGGCCATGTTCCTCGCCGAGCTGCCGTGGCTCAAGCCGTTCCCGCACGCGGCGGACCTGGTGCGGCGCCTGAAGGAGGCTGGCCTCGGCTGCGTGGTCGCGACATCGGCCGGCGAGCAGGAGCTCGGCCCTATGCTCAAGCAGTGCGGGATCGCGGGGCTCGTGGACCACGTCACGTCCTCGGCGGACGCTGCGGTCAGCAAGCCGGCCCCGGACATCCTCCAGGCCGCGCTCGAGAAGGCACAGGCCACGCCGGAAGAGTCCGTCATGATCGGCGACACGCCCTTCGACATCGAAGCCGCTGCGCGCGCCGGCGTCCGGATCGTGGCCGTCCGGAGCGGCGGCTGGCCGTTCACGGACCGGGACGGCGCGGTCGCCGTGTACGCGGACGTGGGCGCGATCCTCTCGGACTTCGACGCCTCGGTGTTCGGTCAGGGCGCGGCGGGGTCCCCTTCGTAGGTGAGCATTGCCTCGTGGCCGTCGATCGCGCGCCGCAGCCCGTCGAGCGCCGTCCGGGCCTCCTCGTCGAGCGGGGTCCCGCTGGCCAGCAGATCCTCGCCCTCGTCCACGACGCCCGGCGTGAGCCGGTACAGGCTCTCTTGCCCGCCGAGCGCGTCGATCATGAGCTTCCAGCGCGCGTTGCGCACGCTGCGCAGGTCGGTCTCGCCGTACGGGGGCGGGCCGTTCGGCGCGAACTTCTCGTTGTAGAGCACCAGCCGGTCGTCCGGGGCGGCGGGGTCGGTCAGCCAGGGGACCAGGCTGCGGCCGTCCAGCACCACCGGCGCGCCGTCCCCGCGAACGAGGACCCCGGCGTCGAACCCCGCGATCTCCGTGACGGTGGGCAGCACGTCGACCAGGTGCACCAGCGGCGTGGCCCGCGACCCGGGCTGGGCCACGAGGGGCCCGGAAACGATGAGCGGCACGCGCACCCCGGCCTCGTAGAGCGAGAGCTTGGCGCGCTCGGGGTCCCACGGCGGTAGGATCGCCTCGCCCGGCGTGCCGTTGTCGCCGGCCAGGACGATCGTGGTCCGCGCCAGGACGTCCGGCGGGATGCCCGCGAGGAGCCGCCCGATCTCGGTGTCCGCGGCCTCGAGCATGGCGCGGTACAGGCTGCTCTGGTCGAAGCTCGGGGTGGCCGTGATCAGCTCCGCCGGCGGCGTGTGGAACGGCGAGTGCGGCGCGTTCAACGCCACGTACGCGAACCACGGCTCGGGCGCTGCCTGGATCCGGTCGAGCGCGTCGTCCACCGTGCGGGTGGTCGCGTAGGTGGTGACCGTGGTGGCGACGCCGTCCTCGTTGCGGTCCCAGTCCGTGTAGTCGCCGTCGGGCGTGCCATAGACCAGGCGCATCGCCAGGTTCTCGACCGAGCCCGCGTACGTCGAGAACCCCTGGTCGAGCGGATCGCGCAGGAACGCCGGGCGGTTGTGCGCTGCGAGATGCCACTTCCCCGCCGCGACCGACGTGTAGCGGGGCGCCCCCTGGGCCAGCGCCTCCGGGATGAGGATCTCGCTCGTCGGCAGGCTGTACTCCGCGCGCCAGAAGTGGATGACCTCTCCCACGCCGCTCCGCCGGGGGTACCGCCCGGTCAGCAGCGCGGCGCGGCTGGGCGAGCACGCGGCCTGGGCGTAGGCGTTGTCGAACTGCACGCCGCTCGCGGCCAGCGAATCGATCGTCGGGGTGTACGCCGGATCCGGGTGCATCCCGTACGACGCGATCTGGTCGACGCCGATGTCGTCGAGGAGGATCACCAGGATGCTGTTCCCGGGATCTCCCGGCGTCGTGACCGTCGGCTCGGGCACCGACGCCGTCGGCTCCGGCTTCGGCGCCGGCGGGGCCACGGAGGCCGGCGGCTGCGCGCAGGCGAGCATCAGGAGCAGGGTCACCGGGGCGCAACGCCCGGATACGCCGCGACGCCCCTCGCGAGGAGCCCGACCGCGTGCCGCAGCACGTCCTCGCCGTTGACGGCCGCGAGCCGGATCTGCCGCCGGCCGTCCGCCGGATCTGCGTAGAACCCGCCGCCGGGGGCCACGACCACCGACTCACCGTCGTGTCGGAAGTCCGTCACGAGCCAGCGCGCGAACCGGTCCGAGTCGTCCACCGGCAGGTCCACCATGCAGTAGAACGCGCCCTTCGCCCGCGGCGCGACCGCGCCCGGGATCTCCGCCAGCGCGTCCGTCATCGCCCCGACGCGGCCCGCGTACGCCGTCCGCATCTCCTCGTAATAGCCTTCCTCCAGGGACAAAGCCGCGATCGCCACCGTCTGGGCGAGCGGCTGCACGCCCAGGCGCGCCTGCCCGAGCCGCTCCACCTTCTCCATCAGGTCCTCGTTCCGCGAGATGAAGAAGCCGACCCGCGCCCCGCACGCCGAGTACGTCTTGCTCACCGAGTCGACCACGATCACCCGGTCCCGGTGCTCCGCGAACTCGAGGGCCGACGTCGGCGGCGCATCGAACCAGATGCGGCGATACACCTCGTCCGCCACGACCCACAGGTCGTTCCGCGCTGCCCACGCGAGCACGCGCGCGAGCGTCTCCTTGCCGTACACGGCACCCGTCGGATTGCCCGGGTTGCACAGGACGATCATGCGGGTCCGCGGCGTCAGCGCCGCATCCAGCTCGGCGTCCGACGGGATCTCGAACCCGTCCGCGATCGACGTCCGCACCGGCTTCACGGTCGCGCCGGCCACCGTGGCGAACCCGTTGTAGTTCGTGTAGTACGGCTCCGGAACCAGGATCTCGTCGCCCGCGTCGCAGATCGCGGTGAACGCGAACAGCAGCGCCTCCGACCCGCCCGCCGTGACCGCCACGTGCCGCCGCTCCAGGCCCGGGCTCCACCGCGCGTGGTACGCCGCCGCCGCCTCCCGGCACGACAAGAGCCCGCTCGCCGGCCCATACGCAATGACTTCGGGCTGGAACGCGCGGATCGCGTCGAGCAGCGGCCGCGGCGTCGGCAGGTCCGGCTGGCCGATGTTCAGCCGGTGGAACCGCACCCCCTGCTGGGCCAGCACGACGAAGTCGAGCTTCCGAATGGAGCTCTCCTGGAGCACGCTGGCGCGGTGGGACAGGCGGGGCATCGCGGACCTCGGGTTCGGGTAGCGGGCCTTAACCGGGGGCTGCGGGCGGGTCGAGAGGGGGATCTGGGGGGGTCGATCCCGTGCATGGGGGGCAGGGCTCCGGTCCGTGCGCTCAGACAGGGCGGCCGGAGGTGGGTGGTGGTCGGTGGCGGTGGGCGGTGGGCGGTGGGAGTGAGCGGTGGGCGGTGAGAGTGGGGGTGAGCGGTGGGCGGTGCGCGGTGAGGGTGGGCGGATCGCGGTGGGCAGTGGTCGGTTTGCGGTCCGTGTCCGTGTCCCTGTCCGTGTCCGTGTCCGTGTCCCCACGGGAACGCGATCCGTTGAAGGCCCATAGACCGGTCGTTTTCACCCGATGTGCGCGAAAGTGGCGGCAACGCCTCACTTCTGGCGGCGGTGTCCGCATTCAGTCGGCTCCCGGACCTCTCGTTGGTTCTGCGTGTCGCCGCTCGG